>JBCCMA010000086.1:0-15524 GCA_039026595.1 Pseudomonadota bacterium | reverse complement strand
GGCAGAGCGAGCCCGGCGCTGCGGATGGACAGATCCTGAAGAACCTGCCGGTCCGCCGACGACACCAGAAAAAGTGGCGTCTGTCCGGCTTCCTTCCAGCGGTCCGCCTGCCGCGACAGCTCATCGGCAGCCGACTCCAGGATGACGAAACGTGTCTTTGGCGCAAGCTGCTCTGCCGGCACCGGCCAACGTGGAACCTCCGTGACCTTGGCGCCAAGCGTACGCAGCTGCTCACCGATATGGGTCCGGAGCGTGGGGTCCGCCATCGCAACCAGAACGCCTATGCCATTCAGAGCCGTTGCAAATTGATAGCGTCGCGCAGGGTCCGTCTTCAGCGGCAGACGCACGCCAAAAACAGAGCCCTGACCACGCGTTGATTTGAGCGACACCGTACCGCCCATCACGTTTACCAGACCACGGGCTATCGCAAGGCCAAGGCCTGCACCACCCTGGTTTTGGCCGCGGTGGCTTTGCACAAACGGCTCGAACAGCTTTTGTCGTTCTTCCTTGTCGATGCCGCGACCGGTATCCCGTACGCGCAGCTGCAATATCGCGTGTCGATCTGTCTGCACATCGGCACTGATATGCAGTTCGACCAGGCCTGCGTCCGTGAATTTGATGGCATTGGACAGCAGGTTGGACAGAACCTGACGAATCCGCCCAGGGTCGCCGATGAAACAGGAGGGGACACTCGGTTCGATCCGTGTGCGCAGAATCAGACCCTTCTGATAAGCCTGCGGCGCGAGCATGTCGACCGCGTGCGACGCGATATGCCGAACATCGAACTCGGCGCTCTCCAGAGCCAGTGCGCCGGCCTCAAGTCGCGACAGACTCAAGATGTCGTCAATGATGGTCAATAGCGTCTGCGACGCACGCTCAATGCGCTCCAGATAGTCGTGCTGCGCGGCATCCAGCGATGTGGTCTCAAGCATCTGCGAGTAGCCCACAATGGCGTTCATCGGTGTACGAATTTCATGGCTCATGTTGGCCAGAAAGCGCGACTTGTCGCGCGCGTCCGCCAGCGCGCGCTTGCGCGCCAGGTCCAGCTCCACATTCTTGATTTCAACTTCTTCAAGTGTGGTCTGCAGGTCGTCGGTGGCGCGTTGCGACTGGCGAGCGGAGTCTTCGAAGGAGCTGTCCAGTACCTCCGCCATCCGGTTGACGTTCTGTTCCAGCACCAGAAGTCGTCCGAAACCGATCTCGCGCACGCGGGCGCGGAAATTTAACTGTCGAAAACTGTTGACTGCGTGATTGATGTCTTCGATAGAAATCAGCAGCGCGTGGATGGCCGGCCACGTTGCGATGCCGAACGCCATAGTGCCCGCTAGCGTAAACAGCAACGCCACGATGAGGTCCCGTCGCCAGAACCCCGTGGTATCAAGGGCATGCGAATAAACCGTAATGCGCTCGCCGGTCGCTGTGGTCGCGGTTGCGGCGATCGCATCGGTGGGGGCAATATCGCCGGCCGTGGTCAGCACGGCGCCCGACGCGCTCGCGATCTGGATGCCAAGCACCGGTCGCGTCGTTTGCTCGCCCGACACCTGACTGTTGAGCCAGGTGCGGCGCTCGGCGGGTGGCACGCGATCGAAACTGCGTGCCAGCACCGCGGCGGTCCTCGTGGCGAGAGTACGATCCGTGTTGCGCAGGTCCTGATGGTGCAAAACGATCACGAGCGCGATGGCGACAAGCGGCAGGGCGAGCAGCATCAGCAGCACGCGCTGGTACAAGGGTGAACTGCCGAACGGACCACGCATATTCGCTATGATAGCCCACCGCCGGGCGGTTTCTGCCCGCTTCGCACAATGGGACAGGAAATTGGCTCGCCGGAAACCGTTTCGAGAATTTGACGACGTGCAGATCGTGGATCTGACGCACGACGGGCGCGGGGTGGCGCGCGTCGAAGGGAAGGCTGTGTTTGTGAACGGCGCCCTGCCGGGAGAGCGGGTGAGCGCGCGCGTAGCGGCCCGTAAGCGGCGCTTTGATGTGGCCGAAACGCGCGCCGTTCTGATCGCCAGCCCCGACAGGGTCGATCCGCGCTGCGAGGCGTTCGGGGTATGCGGTGGCTGCGCGTTGCAACATCAGGCTGTGCCCGCCCAGCGCGACAGCAAGGCGGATGCCCTGCGAACGGCGCTCTCGCGGATCGGCGAGGTCATGCCTGAGGAATGGCTGGACACGCTAACGGGCTCGGCGTGGGGGTATCGGCGCCGGGCTCGCCTCGCGGTAAAAGACGTGCCCAAAAAAGGGCGAGTGCTCGTCGGCTTTCGCGAGCGTAACGCACCTTACGTGGCGGATATGGAACGATGCGAGATTCTGCACCCAAGCATCGGCGGTCTTTTGACCACCCTGTCCACGCTCATTGCCGGGCTGTCGATTAGAAATCGGATTCCGCAAATCGAGGTCGCGGTGGGGGATGATCGTGCGGCGCTGGTATTTCGCATCCTCGACCCGCTCAGCACAGCCGATGAAGCCGCATTGCTTGCGTTTGGCGACGCGCATGAGCTCGATATCTATCTGCAGTCAGGTGGGCTGGACACGGTTACGCCGCTCGGCGAGGTGGGGGCGCTAACCTATCGCCTGGACGACTTCGATCTGACGATGCACTTTGAGCCGATTGACTTTATACAGGTCCACGGCGAGCTGAATAACGCGATGGTGTCACGCGCCGTCGATCTGCTGGCGCCGGACAAAGACGACCGGGTGCTGGACCTGTTCTGTGGTCTCGGCAATTTTTCGCTGCCGATTGCGCGCCGGGCCGGACGGGTTGTGGGCGTGGAGGGCGACGAGGGGCTGACCGCGCGGGCCCGTGACAACGCCATGCGCAATGAGCTCCACAATGCAGCGTTCATCGCGGCCGATTTGTTTGGACCTGTCACGGGCTTTGGTTTCGCCGGTGAGACCTATGATCGCGTTCTGATCGACCCGCCACGGACCGGTGCGGAGGCCGTACTGCCTGCGGTGGCGGCAACCGGTGCGACGCGCGTGGTGTATGTGTCTTGTCACCCCGGTTCGCTGGCGCGGGATGCCGGCAGTCTGGTCAAAGAGCATGGATTCCAGCTTTCGGCGGCGGGCATCATGGATATGTTCCCGCACACGGCGCACGTTGAGTCGATCGCCGTCTTCGACAGGCAATGATATGGCTGGTTACGTCGAACTGACGGTCTCCATAGACAGGCAGGAGCTGACCGCACGGCGGGTCGACGGTGGCGAGGACCGGTTTGCGATCTCCACCGCGGCCGCCGGCGCCGGCAACGTTTCGGACAGTCTTAAAACGCCGCTGGGGGAGCACGAGATTCGGGCGCGCATCGGAGCCGGGGCGCCGGTCAATGCGGTGTTTTCGGGGCGCAGGGCAACGGGTGAACTATGGACCCCGGCCGCGTCGCGCGCCGCCCCGCAACGTGACTGGATCCTCACGCGTATTCTCTGGTTGACTGGACGCGAATCCGGCATCAATCGAGGGTCCGGTGTGGACACGCTTTCACGCTACATCTACCTGCACGGGACGCCGGACGATACTCGTCTTGGTACGCCCGGTTCGCACGGTTGTATCCGCATGCGCAATGCCGACATTGTGTCGTTGTTCGATCGCGTGGCCGTCGGCATGCGGGTTAAGGTTGACGCCTGATTACGGTCGGCGCGTGATCTGAACCACCGCGCCGATTAACGGGTGGTCGATGTAGTGGGGCCGGCCCAGCTGCACGCGCCGGCGGGTTTGTCTCAACGTGATCGGTTGTTCACCGTCTTTGAAATCAAGCTCGATATCCAGCCTCAGAAAGCGGCTGCGTGACAAAAGCACCGTGCCGCGCACGCTACCGAGGCCGATGCGCTGCGCCGGTGCCTCTTCGGTGGGCAACGCATCCTGTCGCCAGGCCGCGTGCCCAATCAGATTAAAACGGCTGGCGCGGTCAATACGCGCGATGGTTTCAGTGAGAGTGAGCTCGTCTTCGGCAACGGCCGGAAACGACGCCAACCGGCGCGGGGTCGGTGATTCGTCGTCCGTGTCGGTGGCCACAGTCGCCTGTTCACGCGCAGCGCCATCGCCAAACGCGAGGAGCGTGGCCTGCTCATCCTCAGTGGGCGCGAGCGCCGTGCGGTCGGTCAGATCGAACACCTCACCGGCGGCAAACGGCTCGGCGTGTTCGAACAGGACAATCTCGACCTGATAGGGCGTCTGGTCCGTTTCGTTCTGCGCAAGCGCACGGGGAGCCCCGCTGCCGGCGAACAGCGCGAGAGCGGTGGGCAGAATGATGGTGCGTCGGAACATGGGAGCAGCCGCCTCTTTCTCAGCGGCGCTAAGTGTACTGCATCAATAGCCGCTATGCGGGCGCCGATTCACCGGCCAGCGCCCAAAGTGTGCGGCGGATGAAATCAAAGCGCGCGGCGGGTTCAAACATCGGCGCGTTAAAGCGCAGCGTGTCCTTGCCGTCGAACTTGTAGACCGACGGTTCGTGCTGAATCAAACCGATCAGATGGGCCGGTTCGACGCGCGCGTTGGGGCCGAAGACAATGCGTCCACGCTCATCGGCGGCCTCAAGTCGCGACACGCCCAGCGGCGCCGCCTGCAGTCGTACGAGCGCCAGTTCAAAAAGCGCCTGCGCCTCATCCGGGATCAACCCGAAGCGGTCGATCATCTCGACTTTGAGTTCGCGCAGTGCGTCCGCATCGGGGGCGCTGGCGATGCGCTTGTACTGCACCAGACGCATATGGACGTCCGGCAGGTAATCGTCCGGGAAGAACGCCGGGACATGAAGATCGATTTCAACCCCGTCGCTCTGAAGGGTGGACAGATCTGGCTCCTCGCCGGCGCGAAGGGAGGTCACCGCACGATCGAGCAGCTCCATGTACATGGAAAATCCGATTTCGTGAATCTGCCCGCTCTGTTCCTCGCCGAGCAGTTCGCCCGCACCTCGAATTTCGAGATCGTGGCTCGCCAGTGCGAAGCCGGCGCCCAGATCCTCGAGCGATTCGATGGCCTCGAGCCGCTTCACGGCGTCGTCGGTCAGTTCATTGGTGGGCGGCGCCAGCAAATAGGCAAAAGCGCTGCGATTGGACCGGCCAACGCGGCCACGCAGTTGATGCAACTGGGCCAGACCAAAACGATCAGCTCGGTCGATAATGATGGTGTTGGCCGCCGGGCAGTCAATGCCACTCTCGACGATGGTGGTGCACACCAGAAGATTGAAGCGGCGGTGATAGAAGTCCAGCATGACCTGTTCGAGGTCCCGCTCCCGCATTTGCCCGTGGCCGATCTCGATGCTCGCCTCGGGCACGAGCTCCGCGATCTTTCTCGCCGTTTTCTCAATGGTCTGCACGGCGTTATGCACAAAGAATATCTGGCCGCCCCGCTGGATTTCGCGCAGGCAGGCCTCGCGAATCAACGTGTCGTCCCATGTGCTGACAAACGTCTTGATGGCCAGACGTTCGGCGGGCGGTGTGGTGATCAGCGACAGGTCGCGCAGCCCGCCCATCGCCAGATTCAGCGTGCGCGGAATCGGTGTGGCGGTGAGTGTGAGCACGTCCACTTCGGCCCGCAGCGCCTTGAGCTTTTCTTTATGGCGAACCCCGAAGCGATGTTCCTCATCGATGATCACAAGGCCAAGGTTGTCAAACGTGATGTCCGGCTGCAGCAGCCGGTGCGTGCCGACGACGATATCGACGTGACCGCTTGCGACGCGCTTCAGTACCTCAGTGGACTCTTTGCGCGACCGGAAGCGCGACAGCACCTCCACGGTGACCGGCCAGTCGGCGAAGCGATCCTTGAACGTCTGTCCGTGCTGTTGCGCCAGCAATGTGGTGGGGACCAGCATCACCACCTGGCGCCCGCTTTGGACCGCGACGAACGCCGCGCGCAGAGCGACCTCGGTTTTCCCAAAGCCCACGTCGCCGCACACCAGTCGATCCATTGGCTTGAGCGACGTCATGTCCGCCACGATCGCGTCGATGGCCTCGGCCTGATCAATGGTGGGCTCAAACGGGAACGCATCGGCGAAGGCCTGGTAGTCCGCCGGTGAGACCGACAGGCTCTGGCCGACGCGTGCCGCGCGCTGTGCATAAAGCGCCAGCAACTCGGCAGCCACGTCGCGGATCTTGCGCGCGGCCTTGCGCCGTGCCTTGTCCCACTGGTCGGAGCCCAGTCGGTGCAAGGGAGCGTGCTCCGGGGAAGCGCCGGTGTAGCGCGAAATCAGATGCAGCGCGTGGACGGGCACATAGAGCTTGTCCCCATCCGCGTAGGTCAGCGTCAGGTACTCCGCGTTGGCGCCACCGGCGTCGAGATGACTCAAGCCCTCGTATCGACCGACACCGTAAGTCTCGTGGACAACGGGCGCGCCGATGCGCAGGTCGGTAAGGTCGCGGATGACCGTTTGCGGGTCGCGCGCCGAGCGTGAGCGGCGCTTCGACTTTGCGCGCCGCGCAAACAGCTGATCCTCCGCGATCACCGCGAGACCAGCGGACGGCAGCATCAGTCCGTCCTGCAGTGGGGCCACCGTGACCGCGAGCGGGGGCGTTTTGGTTACAAACGACGGCCAGTCAGCGACGGCGACGGGTCGGAGCGACTGATCGCGCAGCATATCGAGCAACGTTTCACGGCGCCCGGGTGACTCCGCGACCAGCAGCAGGGCGCCGTCATAACCCGCGACAAATTCGGCGAGCTTTTCGGTGGGTGATCGGCTTTGCGATTTCAGGTTCAGGTTCGGGGGTGCGGCGGTGGCAAACGCGAAAGCCTGATCGTCTTTACGAGTCGACTCAAAGCGCCCAACGCGTACCAGCCGCTCGTCATCGATCAAAGACTCAAGCGCCCCCGGCTCGATGAACAATTCTTCCGGGGTCAGGATGGGCGCGGTGAGGTCATGGTCAAACTGATCGAATCGCTCACCGGCGGCACCAAAGGCATCGGCTGCGGCGCCGCGTACGTTCAAGTGTTCGATGATCAGCGGCGCGTCGCCGACGTAGTCGAAAAGCGTCGCGGTCTCGTCAAAGAAAAGGGGCAGATAGTTTTCGACGCCGGCCGCCGCATTGCCGTCGGACACCTCGCGATAAACCCCGCACTTCATGGGGTCGCCCTCGAAGCGCTTGCGGAAACGTTGCCGGAACCCCTTGATGCCTTCTTCGTCGAGAGCGAACTCGCGGGCGGGGAGCAGCGTGAGAGCGTCCAGCGCATCGCCGCTGCGCTGCGTCTTTACATCAAACTCCCGGAGCGACTCCACATCATCGTCGAAGTAGTCCACGCGGACAGGCGAGGCCAAGCCAGCAGGGTACAGATCGATCAGCGAGCCGCGCACGGCAAACTCGCCCGGCGCAACGACCGTTGAGACGTGAACATAGCCCGCGGCAAGCAACTGTTCGCGCAGTCTGCCCGGTGCGAGGGTCTGTCCCGGCCGCAGGTCCAGAGAACGGGCCTTGACGAACTGAAGAGGTGGCAAGCGTCGCATCAACGCTCGTGGCTCGGTGACCACGGCATCGAGCGTCCCCGCACCAAGCGCGGCGAGCGCGCGCAGTCGTTGGCCGGTCAGGTCCTGGTGCGGTGAAAATCGATCGTAGGGCAGCGTGTCTACGTCAGGGAACAGTGCGACGTTCAGGTCCGGTGCAAAAAAGCCCATCGCCGTGGCGAGTTGTTCGGCCTGCTCGGCATCATTTGCAATGACCAATGCGGTGTGCGCATACCGACGGCACGCGTTGGCGGCGGCCAGGGCGTCGGCTGAGCCGTACAGCTGGCCCCAGCGTCGTGCGTTTACTCGCCCGGCCGCGTCCGGGAGAGGTGGCGTGAAAATATTGGCTGGTGTGGTCGAGGTCATGGTGAGCGACGGTCCGGAAGCGGTGCGGGAAGACGGGGGGTGCCCCCTCTAGATCGGCGCGCAAGCCCAACTGGTTTTGTTCATGGGGCAGATTGCCCCTGCGGAAGACAGGTCGTGGAGCCGCCCGCGGTGGCGGCTCGCGCGGTTAGCGTTTGGCCACAGCGTGGATAACGTGCTTGTACTCGAAGTAGACGATGAACTCGCCGTACTCCCATCGTGTAATTGGGGGGTCACCCACTGCGGAGCGGCGCGCCACCGGCGAACCGAACGACTTTTCAACCTGGGCCATCGACATGCCGCGGGTCGGAACGCTTGCACTCACGTCGCTCGCTTTTGCGGCGCCGGGAACGGCGAGTGTCTGCGCGGAGGTCTGGACGCATATTGTCAAAAAGGCGGCGAGCAGGGCCGCCGACATTCGCAGGGCCATAGGGCGCTCCGTAGTGGTCATACGCGGCACACGGTAGCGTGACGTTGGGACTCGATTCAAGGAACTGGTGCTGCTTAGCAGCAACGAACCGGGTGCTGCTTCGCAGCAACCGTTGTTCTGACGGGCACATACCGCTAGGGTGCGGCGCTATGATGTACGAACGCGCGCTACGACGCGCCACGCTTGTGCGCCGCTACAAGCGCTTTTTGGCGGACGTCATTCCGCCCGAGGGCGAATCGCTAACCGTACACTGCCCCAATACGGGCTCGATGCTCGGTTGTATCGATCCCGGGATCGATGTCTGGCTCAGCCGTTCAGATAATCCCAAAAGAAAATACGCGCATACCCTCGAGCAGGTCGAAGTGGATGGCGTGCGCATCGGCATTCATACCGGTCGGCCGAATGCGCTGGTGGAAGAAGCGATTCGCAGCGGCGTGATCGAGTCGCTGTCCGGTTATGAGAAAATTGAGCGCGAGGTCGTGATCGAACCCGGCACGCGTCTGGATCTGGTGCTCAGCCACCCTGGACGACGCCGCTGCCTTGTGGAAGTCAAAAACGTCAGCGCCGCGGTTGAGGCGGGCGTGGCCTTTTTTCCGGACTCGGTGAGCGCACGCGCGCGCAAGCACCTCGAGGTGCTCGCGAGAGCGGCGGCGTCAGGACAGCGGGCGGTCCTCGTCTACTGTGTGCAGCGCGATGATGTCGTGTCCGTTCGCCCGGCTGACCACATTGATCCGGACTACGGACGCACGCTGCGTGATGTCATGCGCAAAGACGTCGAGGTGGTCGCGTACGCCGCGCGCCTGAATGCCGAGGAAGTCACGCTCTATCGTCGTGTTCCCGTGGACATCCGGCCGACGTCTGAGGGCGCAGCCTGACCATGGCCTTGTCCACCGAGGCTTTCATTGCCCTGCGTTATCTTCGCCCGAGGCGAGGGCAGTGGTTTGTCTCGCTGATCACGTTCGCATCGACAGCGGGCATCGCACTGTGTGTCGCCGCGCTGATCATCATCATGTCTGTCATGAACGGGTTCGGGAACGAGCTCCGTCAGCGGCTCGTCAGCCTTTCGGCGCATGTCACGTTGACCGCCCGCGACGATGCGCTGACCGACTGGCGGGACCTGGCCCGGTCCATCGCGCGCGACGAGGGCGTGCTCGGGGTGGCTCCGTTTGTGGAAGGGCAGGGGATGCTGGTCAACCGGACACGCCTGAACGGCACGTTGATCAGCGGTGTGGACCCGGCCATCGAACCCGCGGTGTCTGATCTCGATAACAGTCTGTTGGTCGGGCGACTCAGCTCGCTTGAGCCGGGGCGATATAACATGCTGCTGGACAGTCACCTTGCCTATCTGGTCGACGCGACCGTCGGCGATCGCATTACCCTGATGATCCCGCGCCCTGACGCCGGCGGTCGTACGGTCGTGCCACTGCTTCGCCGATTTACCGTCACCGGCATTTTCGATGCCGGATTGCAGAACTCGGCGACGGCCCGTTCAGTGATTCATATGGCCGACGCGGCGGCACTTTTTGAACTCGGCGGCGAGGCATCGGGTCTGAAAGTCAAGCTGGATGATTTGATGCGGGCACCGCAGGCGGGCGATCAGATTCGGTCGCTGGTGCAAACGTCAACACAAGACGTTGCAGTGGAAGACTGGACTGAGCAGCAGTCGAGCTACTTCCGCGCGCTCAAGGTTGAAAAACTGATGATGAGTCTGTTCCTGTTGCTTGCGGTGGGCGTTGCGGCCTTTAACATCAATGCCATGCTGATGATGGTGGTCAGTGACAAGCGCAACGATATCGCTGTGTTGCGCACGTTCGGTCTGTCGCCCGAGCGGGTTACGCGTATTTTTTTGACACAGGGCGCGGTCATCGCTCTGATCGGTGTGGTGATCGGCGTAAGCCTGGGTGTAATCGGCGCCTTGAACGTCGAATCGGCGGCAGCCGCCGTGGAGTCATTGGTTGGCCGCACGATATTCGATCCGTCCGTCTATTACGTGACGCGCATTCCGTCTGATTTGCGCTGGCATGAGGTTCTGATCATCGCGGCGGCCAGTCTGGTTCTGGCGTTGTCCTCAACGCTGTTCCCGTCGCGTCGGGCCGCCGCCGTCGATCCCGCAGACGCGCTTCGATATGAGTAGGCTCGCCCGCGATATTGGCTGGCGCTACGTGCGTTCGGGAACGAAACGCTCCTTTGTTGCGTTTATTTCACGCGTGTCGATGCTTGGGATCGCGCTTGGTGTTGCCGTGCTGATTGTCGTGCTGTCGGTGATGAATGGGTTCGAGGCCGAGCTGCGTGATCGGATTCTGGCCGTGGCATCGCACGCTTCGATTACCGGCGAAGAGGGGACGCCGCTTCGCTCATGGCGCGCCACGCGAGAGGTGGCGTTGCAGCACGACAGGGTGGATGCGGTGGCCCCGTTTGTCGAAGATAAGGGCATGCTGGTCAACGGCTCGCGCGCCAGTGGCGCATTGGTTCGGGGAGTGGTGCCCGAATACGAACGTGAGGTGGCGCAGCTTGTGCGACTCGGCGAGGCGGTATCGTCCCTCGCGGCGGGCGAGTACGGCATTGTGCTCGGTGAGCGTCTGGCGGTTGAACTCGATGTTGACGTCGGCGACAAGGTCTTGCTCTTGATCTCTCAGGCCAAGATGACACCGGTCGGGTTGGTGCCAAGAATGCGCCAGTTCCGGGTTACGGGCACCTTTGCGGTCGGGATGTACGAATTTGATCGCGGGCTGGCCTATGTGCACATGAGCGACGCTCAGCGTATCTATCGCCTCGGCGATGAGGCGACGGGTCTGCGATTGAAACTGGCCGATATGTTCGAGGCGCCAACGGTTGCGGTGGACGTGGCGCGCACCCTGCAGCGGCAAAATTATCTTGTCACCGACTGGACGCGCACGCACGCCAACTTCTTTCATTCGGTCAGACTGACCAAACGCGTGCTGTTTGTGATCCTGTTGCTGATCGTTGCCGTGGCGGCGTTCAATATCGTCTCAACACTGGTGCTCGTTGTGCGGGAGAAGCGAAGTGACATTGCCATTTTGAGAACCATGGGTGCATCACGGTCACAAGTTCTGCGCGTTTTCGTGGCGCAGGGCGTGGCGATTGGTTTGATCGGGACGGCCGGCGGCGTGGTGCTGGGCGTGGTGCTTTCGTATCTGGTAGATCCGCTGTTGCGATTTCTGGAGTGGGTCACAGGGCAGCTGCTTCTCGACCCACGCGTGTACCTGATCGATGAGTTGCCCGCCCGGGTGGCGCCGGTCGAGGTCGCGCTGGTCGCGCTGCTGGCGCTTCTGCTTTCTGTGGGTTCGACCATTTACCCGGCGCGCAAGGCGGCTCGCACTGAGCCCGCTCAAGCGCTCCGCCAAGATTGAGGAACATCGATTGACCAACCTGTCCGATGCCGATGTGATCCTGCGTTGTGTGGCATTGTCACGTGCGTTCGAGGAAGGGGAGCGTCGCCTGTCGGTGCTCGACGGTCTCGAGCTGACGGTTCATCGCGGTGAATCGCTTGCCATTATTGGCGCCTCCGGCGCGGGCAAAACCACGCTGCTGCAATTGCTCGGAGGGCTCGATACGCCAACGTCCGGCCAGGTTTTGCTCGATGGTGAGGATCTTGGTGCCATGGACGACCTTGAGCGCGGTGGGGTTCGCAATCGCAAACTCGGTTTCGTATACCAGTTTCACCATCTGCTTCCCGAGTTTACTGCGCAGGAAAACGTCGCCATGCCGTTGATGATTCGCGGTATAACGCGCGCCGAGACCATGGCCCGTGCGGCCCGTCTCCTTTCGGATGTGGGGCTGGCCGAACGCCTGGACCACAAACCCGCCCAGTTATCCGGTGGCGAGCGGCAACGCGCCGCTGTGGCGCGCGCCATGGTCACGGAACCGTCGCTGATTCTTGCGGATGAACCAACCGGAAACCTTGATGGCGCCACCGGCCAGCGCGTGTTTGAGCGCCTCGTACAAATGAAGAAGGATGCGGGCACCGCATTGGTCGTTGTCACCCACGATACGGGCATTGCCCGACAAATGGATCGCGTGCTGCATCTTGCGGACGGCCGGCTGCGCGAGCCCTGAATCTGGCGCTCGCAAACTCTACTGGATTGGCCAGATTGTCCTCTGGTTCACCTGAACGGTTTCTCTTTACGCTCTGACCTGGTTTGCACGTCATGGAGAGGCTGTGTCGGTGTTCCGCCTCGCAGCGGCTCTGTTTTGCGGTGCGTTCGCGGCCGTGTTCTGGCCGAGGGCGCCGCACATCGCCATCGTTGCTCTTGGCATGTGTCCGCTTATTGCGTGGCGGTGTCGGTCGGCTCGCCTGCCGGTTTTGGCGGGCACGGCGATGCTGCTCTGGGCCAGTGCGCACGCAGCCCACACCCGTTCAGCTCGGGTTCACGAGCCGGCCAGCGGTCGATTGACGGCGTGCATCACCGGCCCGGTCTGGCTCATCGGTTCGCGCTTGCGTTTTGATGTGCTTGCCCGCGAATTTGACGGTCGGCCGGTGTCCTGGCGATTGGTCGCGACGTCGTACGGCGGCGTCCGGGTGCCACGCCCGGGTCAATGCTGGGTGTTCGACGCGCGTGTCCGTCCGCCGCGCGGGCGGCTCAATCGGACCGGACCGGATGCTGAGAAGCGCGCGTTCCGGCATCGCGTCGCCGGCTATGCGCGTGTGCAACTCGATCGATCGGCCACGCGCCTCACGCGGCGACACTCGGTTCCCCTGACGGCGGCGCGATTGGCTCTGGCCGATCAACTGCGTTTCGCGGTTGGTGAGGGCGCGGCGTGGCCACTGATTGTGGCGCTCGCGGTGGGCTACCGTGACGTTCTGCCCGTGTCGCTACACAACGCACTTGTGTCGACGGGCACCCGCCATCTCGTGTCAATTTCGGGTTTGCACATCGGACTGGTCGCGGCGGCGGGCTGGTGGATCGGCCGCGGAGTCATCGCGCCCCTTTTTCGCTGTTGTTGCCCGCGATGGTGGGCCCGACGCGGCGGCGACCGTTGGGCCGGACCGGTGATCGCATGGGTCCTGGCTGTGTTGTACGCCCTGCTTGCGGGATTTGCGCTGCCGACCCGGCGGGCGCTCCTCATGCTGGCCGTCTGGCTTCTGGTGTCGCAGATCGCGCGGCGCGTGCCCGTCACATCGGCTTTGTTGCTCGCCGCCTGCGGCATTTTGATCCTCGACCCATTTGCACTGCTTGACCATGGCTTCTGGCTTAGCTTTGGCGCGGTCGCCGTGCTCGCGTCGCTGCGCTTGCGAGTGCAGGCGCCGTGGTGGCAGACGCAATGGGTCGCTTTTGTTGGCTTGTTGCCAGTGGTCACAGTGACGATCGGTCGTTTGTCATTGGTCGGGCCGCTGGCCAATCTGGTCTGGGTGCCGCTTGTCAGCCTTGTGCTGGTGCCGGCCGTGCTGTTCACCGTGATCGCCCTCGTGCTGCCCGTACCGATGGTCGCGCACCTTGCAGGCGGACTGGCGAGGTTGATCGATCCTGCGCTGGTCTGGCTCTTCGGATTGGCGGCGCTGCCTTTCAGCGAGCTTCGGCTATCCGCGCTCGGTGTCACGGGCGCACTGCTGGCATTGATCGGTGTCGCGCTCCTTCTTGTGCCCGGCGCCCGCCCCAGAAATCGCGCGCTTGCTGTTGCGTTGTGCCTGCCTCTGTTCTTTGGCCGCGCGGATCGCCCGGCGCACGGGGAGGTCCGTCTCGACGTGCTGGATGTCTCACACGGCCTGGCGGTGGTGATTTATACCCAGCGCCACGTCGTGCTCTACGATACCGGCGGTCAGTGGGCCCGTACCGATGCCGTGGCGCGCGTGGTGGGTCCGCACTTGAGTGCCACCGGTGTACGGCAAGTACACACAGTGGTGATCAGTCACGGCGATCTCGATCACCGCGGCGGTGCCGCGTCTTTGTCATCGTTCGTGTCGGTTGCAAACTGGTGGTCCGGCGAACCCGAGCGAGGTGGTCGCGGACGGCTGTGTCGTGAAGGTTTGCGCTGGCGACTGGATGGCGTTGTCTTTGAGTTCTTGCATCCGCGTCGGTCAATGCGTTGGCGCGGAAACAACGCGTCGTGCGTGCTCCGTGTGACGACCCGCTTCGGGTCCGCATTGCTGACGGGGGATCTGGAGCGGCTCGGTGAGGTGTCGCTTTTACACGGCCGGAATCTACGCCCGGCGCGGATTGTCGTGGGCCAGCACCACGGAAGCCGAACGTCGTCGAGCGCCGCTTTTGTGCGCGCCGTGCAGGCGGACTTCGCTTTGTTCTCAACGTCTTTTGATAACCGTTGGTCCCTGCCGGCCAGAGAGGTCGTTTCACGGTGGCAGGCGGCCGGGACGATGACGTGCCACACGGCCGCGTCGGGCGGTCTGACCGTGTGGCTTGATGGTCGCGCCGCACCGTCCATGGTGACCGGCGCAAGACAGGCAAGGCCGGCGCTTTGGCGCTGGTCGAACGAAGCGGTAGGAGATGGCTGGTGGCGCGCGTTCCGCACTGAAAGCGGACGTGATATTCTGCGCGCATCTTGTTGATTTAGAGCCAATATGTTCGAGATTGTCAAAGCCGGTGGCTGGCTGATGCCGGCCCTTGTCCTGTGTTCGGTCGTGGCGGTGGCGATCATTTTCGAACGGCTCTTTGCGCTGCGTTACAGCCGGGTCATTCCTGACGGGATGTCGGCCAAAGTGTGGCAGTGGGTCGAGCGCGGCGAGTTTGATGAGCGGCATATTCGCGCCCTGCGCGACACCGCGCCGCTTGGCGTGATTCTGGCAGCGGGTCTGGAACACCGTAGCCGCGATCGTGACACCATGCGCGAACGTATCGAAGACGCCGGACGACACGTGGTGCATGACCTCAGTCGCTACCTGACCACCCTCGGTACCGTTGCAGCAATCTCCCCTTTGCTCGGTTTGCTGGGGACCGTTGTGGGCATGATGACGGTGTTCACCGATATCGTTGAATACGGCGTCGGCGATCCCGGTGCCCTGGCGGGCGGCATCTCGCAGGCGTTAATCACAACCGCGGCGGGTCTTTTGATCGCGATACCGGCACTGATCGGTTACCGCTACCTGCGCGGTCGCGTCGACGGCCTTGTGATCGAGATGGAGAAGGACGCCACGCGACTGGTGGACGCCATCATGGACCAGCGCCCCCGCCGCGTGCGCCAGGCGATGGCCATGAAGGCGGCACCGGCTGCGACGGAGCCCGACTGACCGTGCGACTGCAACCGCGCCAGGACGAGGAGCCTGAAATCAGCCTGACATCGCTGATCGACGTTGTGCTCTTGCTGCTGGTGTTCTTCATGGTCTCGACGACCTT
>JBCCMA010000085.1:0-15545 GCA_039026595.1 Pseudomonadota bacterium | reverse complement strand
TCGCCGAAGCCATCGCTCCAGCCTTGATCGATAAAGGCCTTTGGTTCGTTGGTCTCGATGTGATCGGTGATCGGATCACGGAAATCAACGTGACCAGCCCTACCTGCATTCGTGAGCTGGACGCGGCATTTAATCTCGATATTGCCGGCGATCTGATGACCGCGATTGAACGCAAGTTATCTGGCGGGGGCGACTGACCGCGTGGACGCGAGTGTGGCGACACCCGACACAAACGACCGCCTCGTCAGCGCGCTCTTTGCGGCCGCGCTCGTGCACGGACTGGTGATTCTGGGCGTGTCCTTTCAGGGACTTCTGCCGAACGCGCGCGACGTCGCGCCCAGTCTGGAGGTGGTGCTCGTACGCAGCGACCTGCAGACCAACATGTCGCCGGACGACGCACGCTACCTGGCGGAGCAAAGCCTCTCAGGGTCGGGCACCACCACCGACGCCGTTGACGCCACATCTCAAATGGCGACGATCGAAATGGCCGATATCGCGGGCGTTGCGGACGGCGCTGCTCTGCATAACCAACGCCAGCAAGCCGACCCCGACAGCGTTCGTCTGGTCGCCTCAAAAGCTCGTTCGCGGTTCGCGGTGAGCGCGCTTGAGGATCCCAGTACCGACACGGTGCGCCGAACCGAGCGCGCGCTGCTGATGCGCGAGCAGGTCGCCAGCGACGAGCTGGTCGACAATCTCGATCAGTTCACGCAACTGCAGAGCGAGACGCTGCGCGAACTGTACGTGGCAGTGGATACGCGCCAGTCAAACGTCGCGCGCTACCTCGGACTGTGGAAGAAAAAAATCGAACAGGTGGGCACGCTCAACTTTCCGGACGACACGTGGCTTGCCGGTCTGTCGGGAAATCCCACACTTGAGGTGGCGATCCGCTCCGACGGCGCCCTGCACGACATTCGCGTGCGGGCATCCTCAAATCATGAACGCATCGACCAGGCCGCCCTGCGGATCGTCAGGCTGTCGGCGCCCTTTGATCCGTTTCCGGACCCGGTCCGTCGTGACTACGACATCCTGCGATTTGTGTACGTTTGGGAATTCGTGGACGGCCGCAGGCGGTCCGGTGAAGTGCGCGCCGGGGACCAGGCAGGGGCGCCCTGACACGCGCAAGTACGCGATGTAAAAGGGGCCCGCCCGCCCACCTTGCCAGCACCGATGACCGCCCCCATTATCATTTCATGAGTGAATTCCAGTCTCTGGCCAACCAGTTCCTGATCGCCATGCCGGCGCTCGACGATCCCAACTTTGAACGCGCGGTCACATTGATCTGCGAACACACCGAGCAAGGCGCGCTCGGGCTGATCATTAACAAAGCAACGTCGCTGAATCTTCGTCAGGTCTTCGAGCAGCTTGAGTTGCCGGGTGAGGACGACGATGTCGGGCACGTGCTTCCGGATCAGCCGGTCATGCACGGTGGGCCCGTGGCGACGAGCCGCGGATTCGTGCTGCACGAAGGTGCCGGCAAAAACACGGAATGGAACTCTTCCCTGCCGCTCGGCGAAGGTCTTCGACTGACCACGTCGCGCGACATCATGGAGGCCATGGCGCAGGGCGACGGCCCGCCCAATGCCCTGTTTGCGCTTGGCTACGCCGGCTGGACGGCCGGCCAGCTTGAGTCCGAGATGGCCGACAACGCGTGGCTCAGTGTCGAGCGCAGTAACGATCTGATCTTTCACACACCCATCGACGAACGCTGGGACGCGGCCACCCGCCTGCTCGGCATCGACCCATCCCGTTTGTCATCGGTCGCCGGCCACTCGTGACCCCGCCTGCCACCGAAACCGTTCTGGGTTTCGACTTCGGTTTGCGGCGCATCGGTGTCGCCGTGGCGACACGCCAGTTCGGACAGGCCAGCGCGGTCGAAACGCTCGTGTGTCCGCCAACAGGGCCCGATTACGAGGCCATCGGGCGATTAATTCGGGAGTGGCGACCCGCGCGGCTGGTCGTGGGCAGTCCGTTGAGCCTCGATGGCAGCGAAAACGACATGAGCCGAGCGGCGGACAAATTCGCGCGCAAACTAGCGCACGAGTTCAACCTGCCGATCGAACGGGTGGATGAGCGCCACTCGTCTGTCGAGGCGGAGGACATGATCCGGCGAGCACGACGGTCGGGCAGGAAACGTCGCGCTCGGGCGGCCGATGTCGATAAACTCGCGGCTCAAGTGATTCTACAAAGTTGGCTCAACCAGCATCCGCCCGAACACGACTATGCAGCACCTGATTAATCTCTCAGACCTCACCGCCGACAATATCCACGCGCTTTTCGATCGGGCCGAGGCGCTGGCCTGTGAACGCACGCCCGAACCCACGCTGGCTGGACGCCACATCGCCAATCTGTTTTTTGAACCCTCCACACGCACCCGGGTGTCGTTTGAACTGGCGGCGCGCTCGCTCGGTGGCCGGGTGGTGAATCTCAACATGCAGAATTCATCGTTCACCAAAGGTGAGTCGCTGCTCGACACCTACCGCACGCTGCGGGCGATGGGAATGGACGCGTTTGTGGTGCGCACCGGTCAACCCGGTGTGATTCAGGAACTCGGTCGCACGATGGGGCGGGATGTCGCCGTGTTCAACGCCGGTGAGGGCGACACCGCGCACCCCACGCAAGGGCTTCTTGATGCGCTGACCATCCGGCAACACAAAGGCGATCTGTCAGACCTCTCTGTCGCGATCGTTGGCGATGTCTCTCACTCGCGCGTCGCGAGATCGGCCCTGCGCACGCTCACGTTGTTGGGCTGCCACGATTTGAGGATTATCGCGCCGAGCGCATGGCAGCCGCCGGCGCTTCAGATGCCAAACGTCGTCATCACCAGTGAACTCGAACAGGGCATTCAAGGGTGCGATGTGGTGATGGCGTTGCGTATCCAGAACGAACGCCTGCGTGATTCCGAACAACTCGATCGCGACGAGTACATCCGAAATTTTTGTGTAACGGCAAAGCGGCTGGAATGCGCAAAGGACGACGCTATCGTGATGCACCCCGGGCCGATCAACCGCGGCATCGAAATCACCGACGAGGTGGCTGACGGGCCGCAGTCGGTGATTCTCAAGCAGGTTGCCAACGGCGTGGCGGTGCGTCGCGCGCTTTTCGATACCGTGGCGCGGGCTCGCGGGTGGATTGCGGGTTAAGGGTGCTTTTGATCCCGCCGTCGCTCTGAGGAACTATTTGTTCTGGCTGCATCGACCGTAATCTGCCTCGAATACTTCGCGAGCGTCTGTGGGAAGAGTTCTCGATATTGGGCCGGCTGAGAGTGGTCCCTTTCCGTTTCAAAAGCCGCACAAGTACATCCATATACCGCTTGGCGCACGCCATCCATGGCGTGCGACACTTTTGAAACGGAAAGGGACCACCCTCAGCCTCGTTTAGTGGTGCGCGCGGGCCTATGCTTCATCCAAGCGTCGAAGCGAGGGCCCGTGATCTACGCGACATTCAGCCGATCGTTGCCCCGGCCTCTCTGTTCGCTCGATGAATGGCGCTTGGATCGGTTTGTCCGTTTTGAGTGCGTCGCACGCCAGGGATGGCGTGCATCGAGCGGGCCATGGACGGCGCAAGCGGCGCTCAAAACGGACAAACCGGTCCGAGCGCCGTTCGTCCACGAGATACTAATCAGCCAAAGCTGATCCGAGTCTCAAGATTCGACCGGGAATCCGCGTTCGAGAGCGCTTCCTCAAGGTCGATACGCCCCGCCGAGTGGAGTTCATAAAGCGAATCATCGAACGATCGCAATCCGGGTTCCGAGGCCGTGGCAACCGCCTCTTTGATCGCACCAACATCGCCCTTCAGGATCAAATCCTGAATGTGCGGGGTGTTCAGAAGCACCTCGACGGCCGCGCAGCGGTGGCCGGTTTTACCGCGAACCAGACGCTGGGAAATGATGGCTCGCAGATATTGCGACAGGTCCATCAGGATTTGTGCGTGCCGCTCGGCCGGGAACATATTGATGATCCGGTCGAGGGTTTCCGCCGTGTTGTTGGCATGCAGCGTCGAGATCGCCAGGTGGCCAGTGCCGGCCAGCGCGAGCGCCGCTTCCATGGTTTCGCGGTCGCGGATTTCACCGATCAGGATCACATCCGGCGAACCGCGAAGCGAACTTTTCAGCGCCTTTGCGTAGCTCTTGGTGTCCACACCGATCTCACGCTGGTTCACGATCGACTTTTTGTTCGGATGCAGAAATTCGATCGGGTCTTCGATCGTCAGGATGTGGTTCGACGCGGTTTCATTTCGGTGATTGATCATGCCTGCCAGCGTGGTCGATTTGCCGGAGCCTGTGGCACCAACCATCAGTACGAGACCGCGTCGGCGCATGGCGAGGTCCTTCAGCGTATCCGGCACCCCCAGTTCGTCCAGGCGCGGAAGATCCGATGTGATGTATCGCAGCACCATGCCGACGTTGCCACGCTGGTGAAACACGTTCACACGGAAGCGTCCGAGACCCGGCTGGGACACCGCAAAATCGATTTCGAGTTCTTCTTTGAACTGCGCAAGTTGTTGCTCGTTCATCAAGCCGTAGGCGGCTTGCTGAACCATTTTAGGCGTCAGCTCGGTGTCATTTACCGGAAGAATGCGGCCTTCGATCTTGATCTTGACCGGTGCGAAGGTGGTGAAGAAAAGATCGGAGGCTTTTTTCTGCACCATGAGTTTGAACAGGGGCTTGGTGTTCATGGATCAGAACTGCTTTGCCTCGCTATCGTGGTCCATGATGCGTAGGCTTTGGCCACCCTCCTCCATGGTGGTGAACTCGCGCTTGCTCTCGAGCTTGATCCGCAGTCGCAGCTCATTTTTGGAGTCCGCGTTGCGCAACGCTTCTTCGTAACCAATCTGCCCGGCCTCGTAGAGTTCGAACAGCGCCTGGTCAAAGGTTTTCATCCCCATACGCGTCGACTTCGCCATGACTTCCTTGATCGCCGCCACTTCGCCCTTGAAAATCAGGTCCGAGATCAGCGGCGACGCCAGCATGATCTCCATGGCGGGGATACGGCCGCGCCCATTCTCATGTGGAATGAGGCGCTGCGAAATCAGGGCGCGAATATTGAGCGACAGGTCCATCAGCAACTGGTCGCGCCGCTCCTCCGGGAAGAAGTTAATGATGCGATCCAGCGCCTGGTTGGCGCTGTTGGCGTGCAACGTGGCGAGGCACAGGTGGCCCGTCTCGGCAAACTGCACGCCGTACTCCATGGTCTCCCGATCACGAATTTCCCCAATCAATATGACATCCGGCGCCTGACGCAGCGTGTTCTTGAGCGCGGCATGCCAGGAATCGGTGTCGACACCAACCTCGCGCTGGGTGACGACGCAGCCGCGGTGCGGGTGCACGTATTCCACGGGGTCCTCGATGGTGATGATATGGCCCTGCGAGTTCGCGTTGCGATGTCCGATCATCGCCGCCAGCGTGGTCGACTTACCGGAGCCGGTCCCGCCCACCACGATCACCAGCCCGCGCTTGGACATGACCACGTCCTTCAGGATCGGCGGTACGCGCAGTTCGTCAAACTCCGGAATTCGAGTGGTGATGGTCCGGAGCACCGCGCCGATATGCCCCTGCTGGACGAAAGCGTTGACCCGGAATCGTCCGATGCCGCGCGGCGCAATGGCAAAGTTGCACTCCTTGTTAGCGTCGAATTCCTTACTCTGTTTGTCGTTCATGATCGCGCGGATCAGGACCGCGCTTTGTGCCGACGTCAGCGGGGTCTGTGAAGCCGGCTCGATGCGCCCGTCCACCTTGATGGCCGGCGGAAAGTTCGCAGTGATGAACAGATCGGAACCCTTTTTCTTAAGCATCCCACGCAGAAGGTCCTGCATGAGCTTGATCGCCTGATCGCGTTCCATGGGTGTTCCCTGTTTTTGGACCGCGCCTTAACGCGCTGATGGAGGTCCGGTTGTCGAGAATCGGCCGCGCCATCGACGGGCCGTGAAATGACTGGTTCGTTCGTGAGTCTAGAACTGATCTTTGTGTTGCGCCTTGAAGCGTGCTTCCTCGCGGCTGATCACGCCCTTGCGCAACAGCTCCTGCAGGCACTGGTCCAGCGTCTGCATCCCGGCGCCCTGGCCCGTCTGAATGGCCGAATACATCTGGGCAATCTTGCCCTCGCGGATCAGGTTACGGATGGCCGGCGTGCCGATCATGATCTCGTGTGCGGCCACCCGGCCGCCACCGTTCTTTTTCAGCAAAGACTGCGAAATAACCGCGCGAAGCGATTCGGACAGCATTGAGCGAACCATGTCTTTTTCAGCGGCCGGAAAAACATCGACGATCCGGTCGATCGTCTTGGCGGCGCTACTGGTATGCAGCGTGCCGAAGACAAGGTGGCCGGTCTCGGCGGCGGTCAGCGCGAGCCGGATCGTCTCGAGGTCGCGCATTTCCCCGACGAGGATGATGTCGGGGTCTTCGCGCAAGGCACTGCGCAACGCTTCGTTAAAACCGAGCGTATCGCGATGCACTTCGCGCTGGTTCACGAGCGACTTCTTGCTCTCGTGCACAAACTCGATGGGGTCCTCAACCGTCAGCACGTGATCCGGCTTGGTGTCGTTAATGAAATCGATCATCGCAGCCAGCGTGGTCGATTTGCCCGAACCGGTCGGGCCGGTCACCAGCACGATGCCGCGATTGTTCAGCGCGATGTCCTTGAAAATTTTGGGTGCGTCCAGATCATCGAGCGTGAGGATGCGCGACGGAATGGTCCGGAACACGGCACCGGCACCCCGATTCTGGTTGTACGCATTTACGCGAAAACGCGCGAGCCCAGGTATCTCGAAAGAGAAATCGGTCTCGAAGAACTCCTCGTAGTCCTTGCGCTGCTTGTCATTCATGATGTCGTACACCATGGAATGCACCTCTTTATGACCCAGCGGCGGCATGTTCACGCGCTTGATGTCTCCGTCTACGCGGATCATCGGCGGAACGCCTGAGGAAAGGTGCAGGTCCGACGCGTCGTTCTTGACGGCGAACGCCAGCAATTGTGCAATATCTACGGCCATGTCTTGTCGATTCCGGTGGGTCTGACGCGTGACGCCCGCGCAGTATAGCGAACCGAATAGGCCTTTAATTTGAACCAAATCACAGTCAACCTCAACCACGTAAAGCAATTAATCGCAGACGAAGCAAGTGCTTACGGTCGCGCTGCGGGAAGTGTGAAGCTGCTCGCGGTCAGTAAGCGCCATCCACTTGAGGCCATCGTCGAGGCTGTCGACGCTGGTCAGACACACTTCGGCGAGAACGTCGTGGATGAAGCGATCAACAAGATCGAGCGCTGTGGTGCGGCGTTGACGTGGCACTTTATCGGGCAGATCCAGAGCAACAAAACGCGCGCCATCGCGCAGCATTTCGACTGGGTGCATTCCGTCGACCGGGTCAAGATCGCCACGCGTCTCTCGGACCAGCGTGAATCCGACACACCGCTGAATGTCTGCGTTCAGGTGCGCACCGGTGGCGGCCAGCACCGCGGCGGCGTGGCAATCGACGAAGGGCTGGCGCTGGCCGAGCAGGTTCACGCGCTACCGCAACTCGCGCTGCGCGGCTTGATGATCCTCCCGCCGCAGGAAGAATCGATCCGCGCACAGCGCGCGCATTTCAAAGCCGTCGCGCGACTTGCGGCTCAGGGCCGTGCCGCCGGACTTCCGCTGGACGATCTGTCGATGGGCATGTCCGGCGACTGGCGCGCGGCGATCGCGGAGGGGGCCACATGGGTCCGGCTCGGCACCGCCGTATTCGGTGCACGACCGCCGCGGAACTGATGCCATTCGCGTGAGCGGGGCAGGCCCGTTATCCTTGCGCACTGGAATCCGGCACAGACCCAAGCTCCGAAGCACTCCTTATGAAGCCGACGATCACATTTATCGGCGGCGGCAACATGGCGCTCGCAATGGTGAGCGGGTTGCTGCGGTCCGGTCATCCCCCGAACAAGCTGCGCGTTGCCGACCCCGACGCCGCGCAGCGTCGCGAAGCACGTCTTCTTGCCGAGATCGAAGTCTTCGAGCGCAATGCGGACGCGGTTGCGGGGGCGCACACCGTTGTTCTGGCGGTCAAACCCCATTTGATTATTCCGGTCTGCCGTGAGCTGACAGAGGCGATTGCCGAACACGAGTCCGTGGTTCTGTCCATCGCTGCCGGCGTGACCCTCGGCACATTGGCCGAGTCTCTGCGCGGGCACACGCGACTCGTGCGGATGATGCCGAATACGCCCGCTCTGGTTGGTCGCGGCGCGTGCGGCCTGTACGCCGGCCCGGCGGTTTCGCAGAGCGACCGACAGCACATCGAGGAACTTGCGCGTGCATTTGGCAAAGCGATCTGGGTTGACGCGGAAGACGGACTGCACAACATCACCGCGATCTCCGGCAGCGGTCCTGCGTACTTCTTTTTGTTCATGCAGCATCTGGAAGCCTGCGCCATCGAACTGGGCTTGTCCGAGTCGGACGCCGGCCTCCTTGTGCGGGAAACGGCAGCCGGCGCCGCAGCGATGGCGGAAACCGCAGACTTTTCTCTGGCCGAACTGCGTCGTCAGGTCACATCGCCAGGCGGCACCACACAGGCTGCGATTGCCGCCTTTGACGCGGCACACCTCGACAAAATTATCGGACACGCCGTTCAGGCGGCGCGCCAGCGCTCGGTTGAACTGGCCTCACCCAAGTCGGAGAACGACTGACCATGCAAGCTATCCTGTATCTCGTCGACCTCGTCGGAAAAGTAATTGTCGGCGTGTTCCTCCTGCGCTTTTTCCTGCAGCTCACACGCGCCAGTTTCTACAACCCGGTCAGCAAGGCGGTGGTGAGCTTCACCAACCCGCTGGTCATGCCGCTGCGCAAGGTGATCCCGGGCTGGGGCGGCGTTGATAACGCAAGCCTGCTTGCGGCCTACCTCGCCCAGATCGGCGTGATCGTTGCGACCTACGCCTTGTTGGGCGGACTCCAGCGCTTCTCCATTGTGAGTCTGCTGATTCAGGGCCTGTTGAGTCTGATTCTCGCGGCGATCAGCCTCTACACCATTCTGATTTTTTTCAGCGTCCTTCTGAGCTGGTTCAATCGAGACCCCGGTAATCCATTGGCGATGGTTATTGGCAGCCTGACTGAGCCCGTGCTGAGACCGGCCAGGCGTCTGATCCCGCCTATTGCGGGCCTCGACCTGTCACCGCTCATCGTCCTTGTCGCGCTTCAGGTGCTCAATATCCTTGTCACCACCGAGCTGGCGCCGCGGCTGACCTGATGATGCTTTTAATGCGTACCTTTCGCGCCGTCGCGCTGGTTTTCGCGCTCACCCTGGCCGCTGGATGTGGTCCCGGCAGCAGTTCGCTGGAAGAGGCACCCGTCGCGCGCCCACTCGCCCCGACCAGCAAGGACTTTGGCGACTACGTGGTGCACTTCAATGCCATCTCCAGCAGCATCATTTCGCCTGAGGATGCGGCCAAGTACGGCATCGCAAGAAGCCGGTCCAGCGCGTTGCTCAACGTGGTGATGTTGAGCAAGGACGGCGCACCGGGGCACACGCCGGTCAGCGGCGATGTCCTGGTCAAGGTGACCAACCTGACCGGCCAGGTTAAAAACATCGCGATGAAGCGTGTGACCGAGGGGCGCGCCATCTATTACATCGGCGAAGTGGCCGTGACAAACGACGAGCGACTGAACTTCAATATCGAGGCCACGCCGGAGGGCAAAAGCCGTCCGCTGACCATCAAGCATCAGCAGCAATTCTTCACACGCTAGGTCGCCTCTCGTAGCGCAATAGTAGGGTCAACGCGTCATTCGCTTCGCGACGAATTTTGCGTTTTTGTATTCTGTTTAATCACGCATTGTGCTATTTTCCGCTGCGTTCGGTGCACAGGGCGCGCGCGGAACACCACCACGGTGAATTTTTAGGAGATCCTTAACATGGCGGCAAAGAAAACAGCGGCGGCGAAAGCTCCGACCAAAAGCGAAATCCTCGCTTTTATTTCGGACGACACCGGCCTCACACGCAAAGAAGTCACGAGCGTGTTCGAGAGCATGAACACGATGATCAAGAAAAACCTGGGCCGCCGCGGACCGGGTATCTTCACGATTCCGGGCCTTTTGAAGATCAAGAAGGTCACCAAGCCAGCCACGAAGGCACGCAAGGGCCGCAACCCGTTCACGGGCGAAGAGATGACGTTCAAAGCCAAGCCGGCGCGCAAGGCAGTCAAGGTTCTGGCTCTTAAGAACCTGAAGGAAATGGTCTGACGCCAGCGCGACCTTACGCGACACAGTCTTGAAAGAAACCGACGCCGTGTCAGACGGCGTCGGTTTTTTTGTGCGCACCAGGCGCCCGTTAGGCGGGCCGACTGCGGCTCTGCCGCTACGGTTTTGTAGCGACGACGACCCCGCCATCAATCAGAAACTGGCGAACGCGTTCTCGCAGCCTCGTCAGATTGGCATGGAAGAAGTGCCCCACACCCGCCATGACCTCTACGTCCGGCCGCGGGTCGAGCGTTTGCGTCCACCCAATAACGTCGTCGCAGGCGACGAGTTCATCGGCGTCCCCTTGCACCACCAGCCACGGCACGTTGGGGTGCTCGAACGGCAGTGCGAAATTGAGTGCCACTGCCGGCGCGACGCTGATTAGCGCCTCGCAGGGGCGTCGAGACGCCGCGAGGATGGCAACACGCGCACCAAACGAAAAGCCGGAAATCACCATCGGCAGTGTGGGGTACTGGCGCGCCAGCCACTCAGCCGCTGCCAGCGCATCGGCCACTTCCCCGACGCCGTGGTCGTAATCGCCCTCACTCTGCCCGACACCGCGAAAGTTGAAACGCAATGCGGCGACGCCCTCGTCGAGCATCGCCCGGGCGAGCGTATGCGCCACCTTGTTCGTCATGGCGCCTTGAAACTGAGGATGGGGATGACACACCAGGCCGACCGCCCGGACGTCGTCGGGTTGTTCGAAAATAGTCTCCAGCTGACCGACCGCGCCGTCGATTAACTGATTGCGTTGATGAATCACGCGCTTTTGGGTTTGCCACCGGGCAGTTTGCTGGCGGTGTTCTTGGCTGCCGGTTGCTTGGCGTTCGCGTCGCCCTGCGAGCGTTCCCGACTCGGCGCATAGTACAGAATGGTATCCCCCACGTCCGGCTCGCGTTTGGCATCTACCGCGCGAAGCCGCGGCGCGCCGTCGGGCTTGATCGTCATGATCTGAATCGCATCCTGCGGGCAATCGCCCAAAAAGTCGCTGTAGCTGTACGATTCACTGATGCGCGTGCGATAAAACTTCCATTCGCGAACGTGGCGCTGCCACAACTTTTCAAAAACGGCGTCATTACTGAACGCGAACTGCCCCCGCAGCGGGCGCGCCATACCCACCCGGTCGTCCTCTTCACTGCCGGCCCCCATGGGCAGCTGAAACACCTGACCACGACCAATCTCAGGCGCCATCGCAGTACACACCAGGGCGTTGTAGGCATCATTACTGGTGGCGGCGAGCACGGTGCCCACGTGCCCGATCTCGACCGATTCTTCCGCAAAGTCGGAAAGAATCTCCACATAGAACGTCGACAACCCCGCAAGGCGCGCCGGGCGCAGGTTGTGCCACGAACTGTCCACCAAAATCGTGTTGATTTTCATCTCGCTGAGCTTGCGGGCCAATTCGATGGTCCACGGCGACGCCCCGACAATCAAAACGCTATCGCGAACCTTGGACGCCAGATCCAGCCGTCGTGCCAGCCAACCGATGCTCATGCCGTGCAGGACGACCGTGGCAAAAATCACCATGAACACCAACGGCAACAGTTGATTGGCATCCTCGTAACCGGCGGAGATCAGACGCGGACCCATCACACCAGCGGTTGCGGCGGCAACGATGCCGCGCGGCGCAATCCACGACAGAATGAGCCGGTCGTTAAGCTCCATGCCAGACCGGACGGTCGCCAGCATGATGGTGGCCGGGCGCACCACAAAAAGAACCGCCACGACCAGCATGATGCCGCGCCAGTCGAGTTCAGCAATGACCGCGAGGTCCAGATCCGCCGTCAGCAGAATAAACACCACCGCCACTAGCATGACAGTGATGTATTCCTTGAAGCGCTTCATATCCTGGATGCCAGCCAGATGCATATTGCCGATCACGATGCCCATCACAGTGACGGCCAGCAGTCCGGCCTCGTGCTGTACAGAGTTGGACACCGTGAAAACGACCAGCACCAACCCGAGCATCACGGGCGACTTCAGGTACTCGGGCACCAACGATGCCTGAAACGCCTTGCCCGTGAGCCAGCCGCCCAGGCCACCCAGAAAACCGCCGGACAACAGCGCAATAGCGAGGCCGGTGAACACGGTGCTAAGGCCCGAGCCCTGACCCTTGTAGACAAAAAACTGGAACACCAGCACGGCCAGCAGCGCGCCGATCGGATCATTGACGATGCCTTCCCACTTGAAGTACGACGCTGTTTTTCGATTGAGGCTGGCCTGCCGCAGCATGGGCATGATGACTGTGGGACCGGTCACGACCATGATCGCGCCGAAAACGAGCGACACGGCGAGTGAGAGGCCACCCACATAGAACGCAGCCAGAGATGAAAAGAGCCACGCCAACGGCGCTCCGGCGTAGACGAGGCGGCGCACGCCAACCGCGGACGCCTTGAGCTCGCGGAAGTGCAGGTTCAGACCACCCTCGAACAGAATCACCGCAACGCACAAGCTGACGATGGGGGGCAACCCGGCACCAAAAGTCCCGCTGGGATCGACCAGGTGCAACTGGCCCGCCGCCAGGCCCACGGCCGCCAGTATGACAATGGCAGGAAGCCGCAGACGCCACGCAATCCATTGCGCACCTACGCCCAGCGCCACGATGGCGACCAGGGCAAAAGTAATGTGATGTTCTTCCACGCGCCTGCCAGTGTTCAGGAACCCGCCACCCTAGCCCCACCGTGGCGAGTGCGCAACAACCGTGGTCCGTTTTGCGAGACGCTCCACGGCGCTACAATCAGGGCCGGATGATCGTAATATAGGTTGCCGCAGGCGCCTGTCCGCACGGAGAATGGCGGACCGAGCACGACGTACATACCGTGCGCCGGGCCGGGAAAAGGGGGCATTGATGAACCGCACCGTCATTTTGATCCTCGGGGTGATCGCCCAATGCGTATTGACTGCGCTGTTTCTGTGGCGAGTGGCACCATTGATCACCGACGACATTGAAACGCGAAGTGTCGGTGCGCTCCGGGACGCGGGGATCAACTGGGCGCAGATCAGCGTGGACGGCCGTGACGTGACGCTCGAAGGTCTCGCGCCCAGTGAGGAACAGCGTGACCGCGCGCTGGCATCGCTGGACGGTGTTGCGGGCATCCGCCGCATCGACGACACGACAACGGTCATGCAACGTCGTACGCCGCCGGCCGCGGGCCGTGTCCCCGCCCCGGTCGACGAGAACGAAATGCTGGCCACGCTCGATCAGGATGCAGACCTCGCACGATTCGGATTGCAGTATGTCTTTCGCATCGAGCGCGGCGTGGCCGGGATGGCGCTGCGCGGAATGGTCCCCGACGACGCCACGCGCGACGCGCTCTTGTCCGCAGCGAGACTCAAATTCCCCGAGATGACGGTCGAAGACAATCTCCTACTGAACACAAACGCGCCTGAAGCGTTTGAACAAGCCGCCCGACAGGCCATCAGTGTCGCGGGTCTGGTGGCAAACGGCGCGGTCGGTCTCCGTGATCAGGTGTTTTTCGTTGAAGGCCTCACCGTGTCGGATCGCGACCTTGATCGCTTGCGAAACGCGCTGGAGACCGCACTGCCGGACGGCTACGATCTGGCCTTGCAAGTTGGATCGCGCCAGACACTGAGCGCACTGATGCGCGAGAACCCCGACCTCGCCGCACGCGTGGGACGACTCCCCACCGCGCTGCCGCCGGGGCCCCTCGTGACGGTTACCCGTCCTCCGGAACGTAAAGTGGCGGACACTGTGCGCTGTCAGAACGACGTCAATGCCGCGCTGGCCCGGGAACCGGTTGCGTTTCGCACCGGCAGCAGTTTGCTTCAAGAGGGCAGCGACTCTCTTTTGGCCCAACTTGTTGACCTGCTGAAAAGCTGCCCGACAACGCGCGTAGAAATTGCCGGTCATACCGACGACCAAGGCAGCGAGCTCGACAATCTCCAGCTCAGTCAGGCGCGCGCTGAGGCGGTGATGGAGTATCTTGTACGCAACGGCATCAAGCTGGGTCGCATGACCGCCGTGGGCTACGGAGAGCGCCAGCCATTAGTGGAGAACCGAACCGCTGAGGATCGGGCCAAAAACCGACGTATTGAACTTCGCGTGAGTGACGGCGCATGACATATCTATTTGGTCAGATCGTGACCTTTCTGGTTCTGACCGCCATCCTGTGGACGGCTGTTGGCTGGTGGCTGCGCCGGGTGACACAACAGCGTGACATGCGCGCCTTGACCGACGAACACGCAGCACGCGAGCAGGCTCTGACCCGCGCCCGTGACGAACTGCGAGATCAACTTGAGCAGGTGTCCGCGACCCGGCAGGACGGGCAGCTCACGCCCGAAGCGCGTCGTCAGATCAAAGAGCACGTCCGCAAACTTGAACTCGAGCTCAACGATGCCAATGAACAACTCCTGCAGGCGAACGCGCGACTTGAGGCAATGCAGATCGCAACCCACACGCGCGATCAGGAGTACGAGCAATTGCGCGCTCGGCTCGACGAAACCAAAGCCCGGCTTGAGCGAGCGCCGGCAAAACAAACTGATGCCAGCCGTGATGCCGCTGAGCCTGATCCCGCGTTCATGCAGACCATCGAAACGCAGGCGGGAGAAATCCAGGCCCTGCGCGAACGTATCGCCGCAGCCAGCGCACCCGCATCTAAGGAGCACGCGCGGCTCCTCAGTGTCATCCAGGCCCAAAAGCGCACCATCGAAGAACTGAACGTGAGAGCGCCAGCCGCCGCAAAGACAAGCGAGTCTGGCGAGCACAACGTTGCGGCGTTACGGGCGGCGCTTCGCCAGCGCGACGCGGAAATTGGTGTGCTGCGCGACCGGATCAAAGCGCACGCCGCGGCGCCAACCCTTCCCAAAGGCACTTCAGGCGACTTGTTTCCGCAAGCGCCCAAAGGGCTTCGAAAAGCGCCGGATGGCGAGGCCGATGACCTGAAAAAAATAAACGGCATCGGACCGGTTCTGGAAGCACGACTCAACGAGCTCGGCGTGTTTCATTTTCGTCAGATCGCGGACTTCACCGAGAAGGACATCGGCTGGATCGCGTCAAAGATCAACGCGTTTCCAAATCGGATCCTGCGCGATAACTGGGTGGCACAGGCCGCGCGGTTAAGCACCCCTGACTGATTATTAATTGTTCGCGGGCGCCGGGACCGCGCGCGTCTGCGCTGGGGTGTATTTGAACTCAACGATTTCCGTTCGGACGGAACGCACCGCTTCGCCTTCCACGCGATCCGGCACAAACCGTTTCCGCTGTATCTGCGCGATGGCCTCGTCTTCGAAATACCCGGCGGGCATGGCACCGACCACCGACAATGATTCGGCGCGCCCCTGCGGCGTCACCTCAAAGCGCACCTGCACAAAGCCGTCTCGCTCCGGCGGCG
>JBCCMA010000084.1:0-15725 GCA_039026595.1 Pseudomonadota bacterium | reverse complement strand
GGAGCTCGATCTGAACGAAATCAACACCCAGCGTGGCATTCAGAACCGCAAGGTCGCCGAACTGCAGCGCTCGGTGGATACCGTTCCGGAAGTGGAAGCGGAGCTCGCGGCCCTGAACCGCGACTATGAAGTGACGAAACAGCGCCATGACCAGCTCCTGCAGAGTCTTGAAGACGCGCGTCTGGGCGGGGAAGCCGAGTCCAGCGTCAGTGATGTGCGTTTCCGTGTGATCGAGCCACCGCGTCTGCCGTTGGAACCCTACGGTCCGAACCGCCCCGTGTTCCTGACGATGGTGCTGCTGACCGCGCTGGGCGCTGGCATCGTCGTTGCCTTCGCTCTGGATCAGTTGCGCCCCGTGTACATCACTCGGGAGGACCTGGCGACGCGTTCCGGTCTGCCGGTTCTGGGTTCAATAGGTGTGGTGATGATGCCGCGTCAGAGTCTGATGATGCGCGTCCAGAAAGCCGGATTCACGGCTGCGCTGGTCGGGCTGCTCGTCGCCTTTGTCGCGGTCGTGCTGTTCAACTTTGGCATCGCGCAGACCATGGAGAGCTTCAAGCAGGGGCTGGGACTATGAGTATCGTTGAGAAGGCGGTCGGCAAGTATCAAAAAAAGACAGTCTCGAAAAAGAAGGCACCGGATTTCGCGAGCGACGCGACTGAGTCGCAAGAGCCGGCGCGCGTGGCACCCGTCGAAGCGTCGGTGCCGAACGCCGCGCCGAATGGCGCTGGCCTGAACGGGCACGCCGACGCAGAGCCGGCGTTGATTCCGGCACCGAACGTGGCCCGTCGCAAGAAGACGATCGTCGAGAACGCGGGCGCGCGCCTTTTGCCCGTTGAAGGTGAGCCGACCGGCGGGCGTCACGGCCGCGCGGTCCCGCTGCCTGAGGAAAGCGGCAACATTGGTAAAGACCTGCTCGTGCTCGATTTCGAGCAATTGCGGGAAGCGAGCATCGTTCCACCCGAGGATCTGGCGCCGAACCTTGCCAATGAGTTTCGACGCATCAAGCGTCCGCTATTGAAAACGGCGTTTGGCAAGTCGGGCGACGCCATTGAGCAGGGCAACCTGATCATGCTTTGCAGCGCGCTGTCGGGCGAGGGAAAGACGTTCACGTCCATGAACCTCGCGATGAGCGTGGCGTTGGAGCGCGAGCGCACGGTGCTTCTGATCGACGCGGACGTCGCCAAGCCTCACATTTCCACGGCGCTCGGGTTGCGCAAGAACAAGGGCCTGATGGACCTCCTCGTGGATCGGACACTCGACATCAGCGAGGTGTTGGTGCAAACCGATATGCCGGGCTTGCGTGTGCTGCCCGCGGGAACCCAACACGAATACGCGACGGAGCTGCTCGCCAGTGAGCGTATGGAAGAACTGATGGCCGAAATCGCCGGACGCTATCGCAACCGCACCGTCATCCTCGATTCTCCGCCGCTCCTCCAGACGTCGGAGGCACAGGTTCTGACCGGGCTGGTGGGACAGGTTGTCGTGGTGGTCCACGCGGGCGCGACGCCGCAAAGTGCGGTGGAGAGCGCGCTCGAGCTTATCGATCCGTCCAAATACGTCAGTCTGATTCTCAACAAGAGCCGCATCCAGACGGGCGGTGATTCGTACTATGGCAGCTACTACGGCCAGCAGTACGGACAGCAGTACAACCCCGACGCCTGATTTGTTCGCACGTACGCATTGAAATGAACCATCACCTTCACGCCCGCGCGCTGCGCACCGTCTTTGCCGCCACGCTTGCTCTCGCCTGTTCGCCGGCCGCGGCCCAATGGGATGTGCGGCCGAGCATCTTCACCAGTGTGCTGTACACCGACAATGTTGGCTTCCGCAACGGCCTGTTCCTGTTTGACGATGATTCCGGCCAGACTGATGACATCAGTTACGCGGTCACGCCGCGCATCGCCATCAGTCGAGAGGGTGCCCGCTGGAACCTGGAGAGCACCTATCAGGTGCAGGTACGTCGATTTGTCGAATTCGACGAAAACCGGGAGAACCTCCAGAACTTCCAGCTTGAATCTGACTACCAGTTGCTGATTGATCGGGTCGGGTTTCTCGTGAACGCCGGGATCGAACAGTTCGTGATCGACCGGCAGCTCGGCATCGGCGGCACCACCGCCAATCGCATCGCGAACCTGACCGAGTTCCGGAACGCGGCGATCGAGCCGTATTACACTTTCGACATCGGCTCGAACACCTCCGGGCGGCTTTCTTACCGCCGTGGTGAAAACGAGGTGGAAGGGCAGGGCTTCGACAGCAGTAACGAACAGATCCGCGCGACCATCAACACCAGCCTGGCAGGCGGTCGCTGGACCCTCGGCGGCACGTTCACCGATTCGGGCGTTGAGTTCGAGACCGGTCGTGAGGTGTCACTGCAGCGCATCGCACTGGACGGCGCGTATCGCCTGACGCCGCGCACGCAGATCGTGATGCAGGTGGGTCAGGACAGTAATGACATCGGAAGCGACAGCGTTTTTGGCGACGTTGAGGGCACGTTCTGGATGGCCGGTGTCCGCGGCAAGGTCGGCGCTGCCACCGATTACGAGTTGCGTGCAGGGCGTCAGTTTTTCGGAAACTCGATTTTCGCCAGTGTGGAGCGCACGCGCGGGCGTCTGACGCTGAGTTTCTCCTACCAGGAGCAGGCGAACACCTTTGGTGGCGGTGCCATCTCACCGCAGGCTCTCATCGCGCTCACAACCGACGTGCGTGGTATCGACCTGCCGAACGCGACACAGGACGTGTTCATTTCAAATTTGCTGTCGTTCGGCATGGCGTACACGCGGCCGCGCAGTACGTTGTCGTTCAATATTTTTAATGACAATCGGGAGTTCTTGTCGGGTCAGGACGCGCTTCAGCAGGATGACCGTGGCGGCGGACTTCAGCTGAGCTACAGCCTCGAACTATCGCCGGAAAGCCGATTGCGGTTCAGCGGTACGTATCAGCGCTTCACGATTCGTCGTACGCAGGACGAACCCGAGGACATTCGCGTTGAGCTGGGCTGGCGTCGTTCCGTTCTGGAGCGCGCGTACATGGATTTGCGATTTGTTCACAACCAGCGCCAGTCGATCACGTCCACGCAAATCACCGGCTCCGGTAACTTTGATGAGAACACGGTTGAACTCGGCTTTGGATACGAGTTCTGGTAACGATGTACGAAGAGTATTACAAATTTCGCGGTCGTCCCTTCCAGCTCACGCCGGACCTCAAGTTCCTGTATCCGAGCCCCGGTCACAAAAGGGCGTTGTCCTATCTCCATTACGGACTTGAGCAGGCTGAAGGCTTCGTCATTATCACCGGGAACATTGGCACCGGTAAGACACTGCTGATCACCACGCTGCTGGCCGAGCTGCAGGATCAGGAAATTGCGACCGCGCGCATTGCGGCGGCCAATGTGACCGAAGACAACGTGCTCGAAATGGCGGCGTCGGCACTGAAGCTCCCATACGAAGGCAAATCAAAAGCGGCTTTGTTGCGTGACCTTGAACTGTCCCTGCGGCGTGCCCAGGACTACCTGAACGGCGTGCTGCTGATCGTCGATGAGGCGCAGGAGCTCACCGTGGGCGCGCTCGAGGAGCTCCGAATTCTCTCAAACCTTGAGAGCAATGGCCGCGCGCTCATGCAGATTTTTCTGGTCGGTCAGTCCGAGCTGCGCGCGACACTGCGCCAGCCCAACATGGAGCATCTGCGTCAGCGGACCATTGCGTCTTACCAGCTTGAGCCGCTGTCCGTTGACGAAACCAAGCGCTACATCGGTTTTCGTCTCGTGGCAGTGGGCTGGGACGGCGAACCAAATTTCGATCCTGATTTTTACGGCGCGATTCATCGCCACACGGGTGGCGTTCCGCGCAAGATCAACATTCTGATGGACCGTGTGCTCGTCTATGGCTACCTCGAAGAGCTGCGCGAATTTGGTGCGGAGGATGTCGAGGATGTCGTCGAAGAGCTCAGCAAGGAAATTGCGGGCGATCTTGGTGACAGCACGGCCCAGGCAAGCGTGCCGTCCAACGGCTCGGTGACAGGTACAGTGACGATCTCGAATACATCCAGTTCTGGCGCCAGCCGGGCGGACCTTGAGGCGCGCCTCGCACGACTGGAGGCGCAACTGCAGAAGCTGGTCGGAGACGCTTCTTGAGCGCCGCAGCGGAGTCGCTCGCGTCGGCCGACGGGAGCACGCTGCGCTTCGTTCCGGATTCGGACCGATTGCTGAGCGATGCACCCGTCAACGCCATGTCGATCGACGTGGAAGACTATTTCCAGGTGGCCGCTTTTGAAGGCCGCGTCTCCCGCGGCGACTGGGCGGGCATCGAAACCCGCGTTGTGGACAATACGGAGCGCGCGTTGGCGATGTTCGGCGCTGCGAACGTCAAAGCGACGTTCTTCACACTGGGCTGGGTGGCCGAACGCTTTCCATCACTTATTCGTGACATCGTTGCGGCGGGGCATGAACTGGCCAGCCACGGCAGCGATCACTACCGGGCAACCACGCAAACGCCGGCGCAGTTCCGCGATGACATTCGTCGCGCGAAAGACGTGCTGGAAGAGCATGGGGGCGTCGCCGTCCGCGGTTATCGGGCGCCGAGCTATTCGATCGGACGAACCAACCTCTGGGCGTTCGACGAGTTGGCGGAGGCTGGCTACGAGTACAGCTCTAGCGTCTATCCGATCGTGCACGATCTCTACGGCATGCCGGAGGCCCCGCGGTTTGCGTTTCGACTCGCCGATACGGGCCTTCTTGAAGTGCCGGTGACCACACTTCGGCTTCGGGGGCGTAATCTGCCGTTCGGTGGCGGCGGCTACTTCCGCCTGATGCCGTACTCGGTTTACCGCCGGGGCTTTGCGCGGGTGAACGCGGTGGATCGGCAGCCGGGCTTGTTCTACTTCCATCCGTGGGAGATCGATCCGCAGCAGCCCCGCGTTTCAGGGTTGAGTGCGCGCAGTCGCTTTCGTCATTATTTGAATCTCGATCGGATGGCGCCGCGCCTGACGCGCCTTTTGCAGGATTTTCGCTGGGATCGTATGGATCGCGTTTTTCTTCCTGAGGCAGCCTCGTCATGAGCGTCGCTGCGGCCGACACGGTGTCACCGTCATCGCTTGAGTTGTCGGTGGGGGAGGTGGTCGAACAGGATCGCACGCGCTGGAACAACTTTGTGGAATCGCACGGGGATGCGACGTTTTTCCACCGTTTTGAGTGGCGCGAGGTGCTCACCCGCGCATTCGGACACAAGTCGTATTATCTGATTGCGGCGCGCGGTGACGTGGTCGAGGGCATCCTGCCGCTTGCGCACGTGCGCAGTCGGTTATTCAGTAACGCCCTGATCTCGACGCCCTTCTGTGTTTACGGGGGCGTGGTTTCGTCGAGCGACGAGGCGTATCGCGCGCTGTTGGACCGCGCGTGCGCGCTGGCTGACGAACTTGGCGTCGACTATCTGGAATGCCGGAATCTGACGACGCGGGAGCCAGGCTGGCCGAGCAAGGATCTCTACGTCACGTTCCGCAAGGAGATTCTTCCGGATAGTGAGGCCAATTTGCTCGCGATCCCGAAGAAACAGCGAGCGATGGTTCGCAAGGGCATCAAAGCGGGTTTGACCGCCACGGTAGAGCCGCACGTGGAGACGCTGTACGACTGCTATTCGCAGAGCGTACGCAACCTTGGCACGCCGGTGTTCGGCAAACGCTATTTACAGGTCCTGTCCGAGGTCTTTGGCGATGACTGCGAGATCATGGTGATACGCAACGGCGATTCGCCGGTGGCCGCCGTGATGAGCTTCGTTTTTCGCAATGAAATTTTGCCCTACTACGGCGGCGGCACGCTGGAAGCGCGCGCCGTGAAAGGCAATGATTTCATGTACTGGAGCGTCATGGAGCGGGCGCGCGAGCAGGGTCTAACGGTGTTTGACTACGGCCGCAGCAAAGTGGACACCGGTGCGTATCGATTCAAAAAGCACTGGGGTTTTGAGCCGCAGCCCATGAGCTACGAGTATCACCTGTCGGGTATCGATGCCATGCCCGACCTGTCACCCAACAACCCCAAGTACAAACTGTTCATTGGTCTGTGGCAAAAGCTCCCGCTGGGACTTTCACAGCGCATCGGGCCGTACCTTGCGCGCAGTCTCGGCTGACGCCACGGCCGCCGGTGACCACTCCGTGCAGAGGGTAGATCACAGGAACGCGGCGCCAATGCACGATCCCGTCCGATACGGCTGGCGACGTGCCGGCGTGCTGCTCGGCCTCGGCATCGCAGTTTTGCTCGCTCTGTACTGGCCAACGTTTGTGTCCATGGCGAGCATCTGGCGCGAATCCGACACGTTTTCCCACGGATTTCTGGTGTTCCCTGCGGTCGCGTTTCTGGTGTATCGAGAGCGCTTTCGACTTTTGGCGTTGGCGCCGTCACCGTCAGGCCAAGGCGTAGCGGCACTGGCCGCCTGTTTGATCCTCTGGTACGGGGCGCACGTCGGGTCGGTGCAGGTCGTCACACAGTTCGCGGTGGTCGCCGCGTTGTGCGCCATGGTGCTTGCCGTGCTTGGCGCGTCCGTGGCGAGGGCGTTGCTTTTCCCGATGCTGTTTGCGTTTTTTGCCGTCCCGTTCGGCGACGTGCTGATACCGACGCTCATGGAGTTCACCGCGTGGTTTGTCGTCAAGGCGATCGAACTCAGCGGAATCCCTGTCCTGCGTGAAGGGTTCATGCTGAGCATTCCGCGTGGCGATTTTGAAGTGGCCAAGGCGTGCAGCGGGATCCGCTATCTCATTGCGTCGTTTTCGTTGGGGACGTTTTACGCCTACGTAACGTTTGCGGGCTGGCGCAAGCGAGTGGTGTTCATCGTCTTCGCGCTTGTGCTTCCGATTTTTGCAAACGGGCTGCGTGCGTACGGTGTCGTGATCATCGCTCACTGGACGAATATGCAGCACGCCGTCGGACTCGACCATCTGGTTTACGGCTGGTTGTTTTTTGGCTTGATCATGTTTTTGATGTTCCTTGTGGGCGGACGATTCGCCGACGAGCCGATTGCGCTGACGCGGCCTGAGACAGAGGAGGCGTCCGATCAGTCGCCTGCGCGTCTGGCCATTCTTGGCACGGCCGTCATCGCGGCGCTGGTTTTACCGCCCGGGTTTGCTTCGGTGGCGCTGTCGGCGGCCGATACCGATCTGCCCGCCGCGTCTCTGCCGGTGGCGGTACCACCGGGTTGGGCGCCCTCGCCGGTCAGTGCGCTGGATTACCGGCCCGCGTTCGAGAACTTTGATTCGTTCGCAACGGCCAGCTTCCGCCGCGACCAGGCGCGCGTCACGGTCACGGTGCACAGCTATCTGAGTCCGGACCGTGAGTTGATCAGTCAGATCAATGTGTTCCCTAAGCAGTTCGGCCACAAGATCATGCGCGAGCTCACCGAGCCCCTTCCCGGGCATCCCGAGGCGCGCGAGGTCGGCCGGATCGACATGCTTGAACGCGGGCCACGCCGAAGTGTTCTGTACTGGTATCAGATCGACGACCGGCTCACGACATCGCCGCTCGTCGCCAAATTCCACGAGTGGTGGGGCCGCGTTCTGGCGCGTCCGACGCGGCGGGCGTTGGTCACGCTGTCTATGCCGACCGATGTGGTCGACGCGGTGCCGCCGGCCCTTCTTGATTTTGCGGCGGCCAATGTTGATGCCCTCAGTCGATGTGTTGCTGAACCCACGGCAGCTGAGTGCGCGCCGCCCGGAGGGTTGCGGTGAGTGCGCCGTTGATCGCGCACGTGGTGCATCGCTTTGCGATGGGCGGCATGGAGAACGGGCTGGTCAATCTGATCAACGGCATGGATCAGCGGATCCGGCACGCCATAGTCTGCCTCGATCGATCAAGTGACTTCGAGCAACGTCTGCAACGCAGTGACGTGGACGTGATCGCGTTGAACAAGAAACCGGGTAAGGACATCGGTTATTACCGTCGATTGTTCAGCGCGATACGCCACCTGCGGCCGTCCGTTGTGCACACACGCAATATCGGAACCATCGAGGCCGGTGTGGTGGCCCGGCTGTCGGGCGTGCGTCATGTGGTTCACGGCGAACACGGCTTCGACATGGTCGACCTGCACGGCCGCCATTCAAGGTATCGCCAGCTCCGTCGGTTCGCGAGCCCGTTTGTTCGTCGGTTCGTTTGCGTGTCCCGTCAGATTCAGTCGTGGCTAAAGGACGATATCGGCTTGCCCGGGGACAAGCTCGAGCAAATTTACAACGGCGTGGATACCCGGAAATTCCACCCCGGCGGTCGCAAGTCGGCGCGCGAAAAACTGCGTGCTGAGGGTGTCACAGCAGACTTTGTCATCGGGACGGTGGGTCGTCTCGAGCAGGTAAAGAATCAGGCGGAGTTGTTGCGTGCCTTTGCCCAGCGTCGATCGGCCGACGTGGACTTTCGCGCACGCGCAGCGCTTGCCCTGCTCGGCGATGGCACCACGCGTGCCGATCTTGAGTCACAGGCCCGTGCCCACGGGTGCGAAGGCGCGGTGCACTTCCTCGGTGCGCGCGATGATGTGGCCGAATTGCTGCCAGGCCTCGACGTCTTTGCACTTCCGTCGTTGAATGAGGGCATCTCCAATACCCTGCTGGAAGCTATGGCATGCGGTCTTCCGGTGATCGCCAGCCGGGTCGGCGGGAACGCTGAGTTGTTCGTCGACGGCGAGCATGGCGCGCTTTATGCCTCGGGCAATGAGGCGGCGTTGGCCGAGGCACTGGGCCTCGCGTTCTCAGACACTGAGCTGCGCCGGACGCAGGCACTGGCGTCGCGACAGCACGTTGCCGAGCACTTTTCCCTGTCCCGAATGATCGAGCGCTATGAGGCGCTCTACGCACCTTATTTGTGAAACGAGGTTGTTGTCCGAATGTGTGGCATAAGCGGAATTTTTGATACCAGAGCGCCGGCGCCCGTCTCGGCCGCGCTGTTGACGGACATGAACGACACCATGGTTCATCGAGGCCCGGACGGGTTTGGCACTCACATCGAGCCTGGCGTCGGGCTTGGACATCGCCGACTGTCGATCATCGACCTCGAGGGCGGCAAGCAGCCCATGGCCAATGAGGACGCCACCATTGTCGTGACGTTCAATGGTGAGATCTATAACTTCCAAGCGCTGCGCGAAGAGTTGATATCAAAGGGTTACCGTTTCCGCACCAATAGCGACACAGAAGCGATCGTGCACGGCTACGCCGAATGGGGCGCGGACTGCGTCAAGCGCTTTAACGGCATGTTTGCCCTCGCGGTTTACGACAAGCGTGAGCAGACCCTTTTTCTGGCGCGCGACCGGCTTGGCATCAAGCCTCTGTACTACGGTGTAGTGGACGACGGCCGCGTCCTTTTCGGGTCGGAGCTCAAGGTGCTGCTTCGACACCCCTCACTCGGGCGCGGCATCAGCCCGCGCGCCATCGAGGACTATTTCACGTTCGGCTATGTCCCCGATCCGGATACGATTCTGGAAGGCGTTCACAAACTGGCACCGGGTCACACACTAACGTTGAAGCGAGGGCAGGGTATGCCGTCGCCTCGGCAGTATTGGGATGTGCCGTTTGAAGCTGGATCGGTCCGCTCCGAAGCGGACCTTGAAACCGAACTGCTCGAGCGCCTCGAAAAAGCGGTACGCCGACGCATGATCGCCGATGTGCCACTGGGCGCGTTCCTGTCCGGTGGTGTGGACTCCAGTGCCGTCGTAGCCCTGATGACCGGGTTGTCCGATAAACCGGTATCGGCGTGTTCGATCTCGTTTGGCGATCCGGAATTCAACGAGGTCAAGTACGCTCGTCAGGTCGCGGATCATCTGGGCACGGAACTGGCGGTGCGTCAGGTTGACGAGCACGACTTCGACCTGCTCGACCAACTGGGTGAGCTCTACGACGAGCCCTACGCCGACAGTTCGGCCATGCCAACCTACCGTGTCTGCAAGCTCGCACGGGAGGGCGTCAAGGTGGCGCTTTCGGGTGATGGCGGCGACGAGAACTTTGCCGGTTACCGGCGGTACCGCTGGCACGCCTACGAGGAAAAAGTGCGGCGCTTTTTGCCGCAGTCGATTCGCGGGCCGCTGTTTGGCACGCTGGGCCGTGTGTACCCCAAACTCGATCGAGCGCCCAAGATCTTCCGCGCCAAGTCGACGCTGGAGGCAATCGGCCGCGATACGACGGAAGGCTATCTGCACGGTGTGTCGATCTTCCCGGCGCCCCTTCGGGAGAAGCTCTTGTCTGCGCGTGTTCGCTCTGATTTGCAGGGATACCGTTCGATCGACCGGTTCAAGGCGCTCGCTGCGCAGGCCCCCACCGACGACAGTACGTCGCTGGTGCAGTACCTCGACTTCAAGACGTACCTGCCCGGAGACATCTTGACGAAGGTCGACCGGGCGAGCATGGCGCACGGTCTGGAGGTGCGCGTTCCGTTCCTTGATCATGAATTCGTGGAGTGGGTCTCCGGCGTCGACGTGGGCATGAAGCTGCGCGGGCGAGAGGGCAAGTACATTCTGAAGCGCGCGCTGACGCGCAAGCTGCCGCGCGACATCCTCTATCGAGAAAAAATGGGATTTGCGGTGCCGCTCGGATCCTGGATGCGCGGCCCGTTGCGCGAACGCATTGAGCAGAGTGTGTGCGGCGAACGTATGGCGGACTCCGGGTTTTTCGAGCCCGCGATGCTGCGCGAGATTGTCGACGAGCACGTGGCCGGGCGCCGCGACTACACCCCGGTGATCTGGGGACTGTTGATGTTCGACGGTTTCCTGGGGCGGATTGATGCGGGCGCGGGTGCCGCGCCTGCGCGAGTTGCGAGCGGCTGATCGGCCCGTGCTCGAGCTGCTGACATTCAGCACGCTGTTCCCAAACCGTGCGCAACCGCGCCACGGTCTGTTTGTCGAGGGCCGCTTGCGCGAATTGCGAACGCGCCACCCGGTTGCCGCGTCGGTGATCGCGCCGGTCCCGTGGTTTCCATTCCGTCATCCGCGTTTCGGCAAGTACGCGCGCTTCGCACAAGTTCCGTCGGGTGAGAATCGTGATGGGGTCTCGATCCGTCACCCGCGCTATGTGCTGCCTCCGAAAGTCGGTATGCACATCGCGCCGCGAGCGATGGCGCTGGGCGCCGCATCGGCGGTGCGCCAGACCGTAGAGCATGCCTCGTATACACCTGTTCTGGATGCCCATTATTTTTATCCCGATGGCGTCGCGGCCGCGCATCTGGCTAGGCGATTCGGGCTCCCGTTGGTGATCACGGCGCGCGGTAGCGATGTGAATTTGCTGCCGGAATTTCCAGCCGTCCGCAGGCGGATGCTCGCGGCAGGGCAGCAGGCCGCAGCACTCGTAGCCGTCTCCGAGGCGCTCGCCCGCCGGATGGTCGACATCGGACTACCTGCCGATAAAATTCACGTCCTGCAAAACGGCGTGGATCTGGACACGTTCCGGGTCATGGATCGCGATGCCGCCCGTGCGTCTCTCGGTTTGTCGGGCCCGGTCATTCTGAGCGTGGGCAATCTGCTCGAATTGAAAGGCCATCACCTGACCATCGAGGCCCTGAAGCAGCACCCTGGCGCGACACTGATCATTGCCGGCGAGGGCCCGGAGTCCGCCCGTCTGGCCCGATTGGCGTCTGAACTTAATGTCGCGTCGCGCGTGCGTTTTGTGGGCTCGGTCGCTCACGCCGAGCTGGTTCAATACTACAATTGCGCCGATCTCACGGTACTGGCCTCCAGCCGCGAGGGGATGGCCAACGTGCTGCTCGAGACGCTCGCCTGCGGCACGCCCGCCGTGGTGACACCGGTTGGCGGCAACCCTGAAGTCATCTCGCATCCCGATGCGGGCGTGGTGGTGCACGAGCGAAGCGCTGATGCTCTCGCGGCGGGCGTGGCACGGGTGCTGGCCGCGCCGCCCCCGCGAGCGGCGACCCGCCAGCAGGCGGAGCGCTTTGCGTGGGGCGCGGTGACCGGGAAACTGTATGCCCTGCTCGAAGGCATTGCGTCCTCGAGCAGCGCTGGAACCGGCAGACATTCGAACGACAGCAACTCTATCGACGGAAAGATTTGATCATGAACATCAGTATTTTCGGACTTGGTTATGTGGGCGCCGTGTCGCTTGCCTGCCTTGCGCGAGACGGCCATCGCGTGGTCGGTGTGGACATCGACCCGACCAAGCTCGGCCTGATTCGCGACGGCAAATCGCCGGTCATCGAGGAGGGCATTCAGGAAGTGATGGCCGAGGCGGTTGGCAGTGGGCGTGTCACGGTGACCGATTCCGCCGCCGATGCCGTCCGCGATACCGATCTGTCCTTTGTGTGCGTCGGGACACCCTCTGCCGGCAACGGCAGTCAGGATCTGACGGCCATGCGTCGACTGTCCGAAGAACTTGCCGCGGCGCTTAAGGCGAAAGACGCGTTCCACAGCATCATCATTCGCTCGACGATCGAGCCCGGGACCATTGTGGACGTTATCGAGCCGATTCTCGAAGCGGGTTCGGGAAAGGAAAGCGGGCAGGACTTCGGTCTTGGCTTTCAACCTGAATTTCTGCGGGAAGGGTCATCGATCAAGGACTATGACAATCCGCCGATGACGGTCGTCGGCGCCAACGCCGAGCGCACCATCACGCAGCTGCGGGATTTATTCGGTGAACTGCCCGGTGAGTTTTTCGAGACGGATATCGGTACCGCCGAGTGTCTCAAGTACGCTTGCAATGCCTTCCACGCGGTGAAGGTGACGTTTGCCAACGAAATCGGCCGGGTAGCGCAATCCGTGGGCGTCGACTCACGGAAAGTCATGTCGCTGCTGTGTGAAGACCATTCGCTCAATATTTCCAAAGCCTATCTGCGACCGGGTTTTGCATTCGGGGGCTCGTGCTTGCCGAAGGACGTGCGCGCCTTGCTGTACGTCGCCCGGAGCCGTGATGTCGAACTGCCGATGCTGGCGGGCCTGATTCCAAGCAACAATCAGCACATTGAGCACGCTCTGGACGACATTCTGGCGCGGGGCACGCGCAAGATCGGATTCCTGGGCCTGAGTTTCAAAAGCGGTACCGACGATCTCCGCGAAAGCCCGCTGCTGACCCTGGCAGAACAATTGATCGGCAAGGGTATGGAACTGAAGATTTACGATCCCGAGGTGAACGTGGCGCGTCTGATTGGCGCAAACCGCAAATACCTTGAGGAATCGATCCCCCACATCGCGTCGCTGATGGAACAGTCCGCTGAGGCCGTGCTCGAGCACGCCGACGTGGTGGTGGTTGGACTGTCCGATGCGCCGATCATCGACGCGCTGCACGCGCACTGTCGTCCTGATCATTACGTACTGGATCTTGTCAGCCTGCGCGATGCCGAGTCGTTGCGGGGTACCTATCGCGGCGTCTGCTGGTGAGTCGTCCCCGGCTGCTTTTCGTTTCGCCGCGCTTTCTCTTCCCGATCGACTCGGGAGGGAAGATCCGCACGACAGGTATCCTGCGCGAAATGAAAGGCGGCCGGTATGACATCACACTGCTGTCGCCGGAGCCGGAGGACGGTCGCGACCATACGTCCTCGCTGCAGGGGATTGCCGACCGTTGGGCGTTCTGGACGCCGGTGCGCGGAATCGCGCGTCGGATGCGTCGCGCGCTGCATCTCTTTCATCCGTTGCCGCTCCCGGTGGCGAGCGATTTGTCGGCGTCGGCCGATGCGCTGATCGCCAGGGAGCTGCCGCGCCATGACGTGGTCGTCTTTGATTTTATTCACGCGGCGGCGTTGGCACCGGAGCCGATCGGCACGCCGAGCGTGATGTTCACGCACAACGTTGAGGCCCAGATCTTCGAACGCCACGCCAAGGTGAATACGCACCCTGTGATGCGCCGCATCTGGTCTGCCCAGTGGCGGAAGATGAAAGCCTTCGAGGGCCGCTCCCTGAAGCGCTTTGATCGGGTGGTGGCGGTTTCCGATCTCGATCGCGACGGCTTCGTGGATCACTACGGCGCCGACAACGTGGAGACGATTCCGACGGGCGTCGATCTTGGATTTTTTCCGTACAAACCAATGCCGGAGCCGGGTCGCGTGGTCTTCACCGGTTCCATGGACTGGATGGCCAATCAGGATGCCATCGAGTTTTTCCTGTCGGATATCTGGCCTCTGGTAAGGGCGCGGCGCGATGACGCCACCATGAGCGTGGTTGGGCGCGCGCCGCCCGAGCGACTGCAAGCGCGGGCGAACGGTGTGCCCGGATTCGAGTTTACCGGGTTTGTGGACGACGTCCGTGATTACATCCACCGGGCCGGGGTTTATGCTATCCCGCTGCGCGTGGGTGGCGGCACGCGCCTCAAGGTGTTTGAGGCGATGGCGAGCGGTTGCCCCGTTGTATCCACCGCCATTGGCGTCGAAGGTCTTGGTTTAGAGGACGGTGTCCATTATCTTAACGCTGAGTCGCCAGAGGCGTTCGCCGAGGCGACGTGCAGAGTGCTCGACGATCCCACGCTGGCCCGGTCAATTGCCGGTGCGGCGCGACAATACGTAGAAGAAAACGCGTCCAACGCCATCGTGGCCCGGCGCTTTGAGCAGATTTGCGACAACGCCCTGGGTGCGACCGCGAATCCAACCACGGGTTTGGCATCGACCGGGACATCGAGATAGACCGCCATGCGTGACGTACTTGTATTCATGCTCGTACTCGGATCATTGCCGATGATCGTGATGCGCCCTTGGTTTGGCATCATCATGTGGTGCTGGCTGAGTTACATGAACCCGCATCGCCTCGCGTGGGGTTTTGCGTTTGATTTTCCGTTTGCGCAGGTCGTCGCACTGACCACAATGGCCTCGATCGTCCTGTCGCGTGAGAAAAAATACATCGAGTTCACGCCCCTTGTGGGCCTGTGGGTGGTCTGGGTCTTGTGGATGAACGTGACCACTTATTTTGCGCTCGATGACACCTGGGCCAAGAACTACGATCGCATGATTAAAACCATGCTGTTCGGCTTCCTGACTGTTCTTTTGATGAACGACGAGAAGCGGGTGCGCGCGCTGGTATGGGTCACCGTGATCTCGCTCGGGTTCTTCGGGGTCAAGGGCGGCATCTTCTCCATTTTGTCCGGCGGCAACTACCTGGTATGGGGACCGCCCGGCAGCTTCATCGAGGGCAATAACGAACTCGGTCTGGCGCTCGTGATGACCATTCCGATGATGTACTACCTGTTCCAGACCGAAAAACACGTCTGGGTTCGACGCGGAGCGCTCATTATGATGGCGTCGTCGATGCTCGCGGCGTTGACTACCCACTCGCGCGGCGCGTTCATTGCTATGGCGGCGATGGTCGTGTTCCTGTGGGCGAAGAGCCGGAAGAAGATGGTCACTGCGGTCATCCTGCTCGCGGCTTTGCCGGCCATTTTGTGGTTCATGCCCGAGCACTGGATCGAGCGAATGGAGTCGATTCAGAACTACAAGCAGGACGAATCGGCGATGGGGCGCATCAACGCGTGGATGTTCGCGTGGAATCTCGCGCTGGATCATCCAATGGTCGGTGGGGGTTTCGATACTTTCACACCGCGCTTGTTTATGGTCTATGCACCCGATCCGACCGATTTCCACGACGCGCACAGCATTTATTTTGAAGTGCTGGCCGAGCACGGGTTTGTGGGCCTCGGTATTTTCCTCGCGCTCGGCGGACTGGCGCTCATTGCGGCCGGGCACAATGCGCGTGTGTGCCGGAAAGTCCCCGAGCTTGCGTGGATGAGCGATCTGAACAAGCTCATTCAGGTTTCGCTGGTCGGCTATGCCGTGGGCGGTGCCT
>JBCCMA010000083.1:0-15739 GCA_039026595.1 Pseudomonadota bacterium | reverse complement strand
GGCGCTGATCGCCTGGAACGACTCGCTGGCAGAGGACCTCGGACTGGCGGACTGGCGTGAGTCCGCGTTGCCCGTTCTGTCCGGAAACGAGGTACCGCGCTGGTCCACGCCCGTCGCACTCGGTTACGCCGGCCACCAGTTTGGCCACTTCGTGCCGGCTCTGGGCGACGGGCGCGCGGTCCTGCTCGGCGAGCGAATCGACGCCAGCGGACGACGTATGGACCTTCAGCTCAAAGGCTCCGGACGCACGCCGTTTTCGCGCGGCGGCGACGGGCGGGCCCCGCTTGGACCTGTGCTCCGCGAGTACCTGGTCAGCGAGGCCATGTTTGCGCTGGGTGTACCCACAACGCGTTCGCTGGCCGCGGTGACCACCGGCGATCGGGTGGTGCGAGAGACGGTGGAATCCGGTGCCGTGCTGACCCGTGTTGCGGACAGTCACCTGCGCATCGGGACCTTTGAGTTTCTCGCGGCTCGCGGTGATCGCGACGGCCTGGCGCAGCTCACGCACTATGCCCTGCGGCGCCACGCAGCGGACGACGCGAACCGCGAGCCGCACGTCGCGCTGGCTCTTTTTGACCATGTCGCCGACAAGCAGGCGTCGTTGATTGCCCGCTGGATGGCGCTTGGTTTTGTTCACGGTGTGATGAACACGGACAACATGGCGATTTCCGGCCAGACCATCGATTACGGACCCTGCGCGTTCCTCGATGAATTCCAGCGCGACAAGGTCTTCAGTTCCATCGATGCCCACGGGCGGTATGCGTTTTCGCAGCAGCCGGTGATCGGCGCATGGAATCTGTCGCGTCTTGCCGGCTGTCTGATGCTGCTGCACGACGACCGTGGGGCGTTTGAAGCTCGGCTTGATGCGTTTTTGCAGACGGTCCAGCGTGCGTCGCTCGCGGCCATGGTCGAGCGCTTCGGACTGTCGCCAGAAGAGACGGACGGCAACGAACTGGTCAGCGACTGGTACGACGCGCTGGAGGCTGACGCGCTGGACTACACCCGGAGCTGGCATGACCTGGCGGACGCGGTGGCCGCCGACCCCGATCGCACGACCGGTCGTCCGGCAGATTCGGCGGCCATGGGCGATTTTCTGCAGAAATGGGGGGATCAGCTTCGCGGCGGCGACTCGATTGCTGCGGCGCAACGTATTCGTGCGAAGGCCCCGGTCATCATCCCCCGAAATCACCAGATTGCCCGGGCCATCTCAGACGCCCAGAACGGTGATTTCGCCCATTTCCACGCCCTGCGCGAGGCGCTGCAGAGCCCATTCGACCCGCTTCACTACGGCACCGACCTCGCCGAGCCGCCAGCGCCCGCTCAGCGCGTAACGCGGACCTTTTGCGGCACCTGAGCGGCGCAAATTGACAGAATCCGACCGCTGGTCAGGACTACTGATAATTTATATAGTTCCCGCATGGAACTGCTCAAGAAACTCGAAATTCTGTCGGATGCGGCCAAATACGACGCCTCCTGCGCGTCGAGCGGCGCGGGCGGCCGCACGTCTCTGGGCGGCCGCGGCATCGGGTCCACCGAGGGCATGGGCATCTGCCATGCCTACGCGCCGGACGGGCGCTGCATCTCGCTGCTGAAAATCCTGCTGACGAATTTCTGCATCTATGAGTGCAGCTATTGCATCAACCGCAACTCGTCCAATGTGCAGCGCGCGCGCTTCACGGTCGACGAGGTCGTCAACCTCACGCTCGATTTCTACAAGCGCAACTACATCGAAGGGCTGTTTCTGAGCTCTGGTGTCATCCAGAGCCCGGACTACACGATGGCTCAGCTGGTTGATGTGGCCCGCACGCTGCGCGAGGTTCACGACTTCCGCGGCTACATCCATTTGAAAACGATCCCCGACGCGGACGGCGAATTGCTGGCCGACGCGGGGCGCTTTGCTGATCGGCTGAGCATCAACGTGGAATTGCCCACGCGCTCGGCGCTGGCGGACCTGGCGCCTGAAAAAGATCACCGCACAATCCGCCTGTCGATGGCGCGCATTCGCAAGCGCCGCGAAGAGGTCCGCGATGAGACGCGGGCGCAGCGCAAGGTGTCGAGCCTTACGCCCAAACGGCGCAAGCCCTCGGCGTTTGCGCCGGCCGGTCAGTCGACGCAGATGATCATCGGGGCCGAGCCGTCGAACGACGCCAGCATCCTGACGATGTCGTCCAACCTGTACGCGTCGTATTCGCTGAGCCGGGTGTACTACTCGGCGTTCAGTCCCATTCCGGACGCGTCGGCCAAACTGCCCGCGCAGCGCGCGCCGCTCGTGCGCGAACATCGGTTGTATCAGTCAGACTGGCTGATGCGCTTTTACGGCTTTACGGCGGATGAGATCGTTGATGATGATGGCGAGGGTATGCTCGATCTCGACATTGATCCGAAGCTGGCCTGGGCGCTGCGCCACCGTGAGTTTTTCCCGGTCGATCTGAACCGGGACAGCCGGGAGCGACTGCTGCGCGTGCCTGGACTGGGCGCGCGCTCGGTGGCGCGGATTCTGAAGATGCGTCGACACCGTCGCCTGCGCCTCGACGATCTGGCGACGCTGCGGGCGGCGCTGAAGCGCGCGATGCCGTTCATCGTCTGCGTCGATCACACGCCAGGACTGAGTGAGACCACCAGCGAGCGGCTTCGTGCGCGTTTCGCGGCGCCGGCTCAGCAGCTCGCGCTCGCGCTGTAGGTCCCGTGGAACAGTCGTCCCTGTTTGATTCGGTTAGCGTGGCGCGCGCGTCCATCGCGTTTGCGCCGGACTTTTCGAGCTGGCTCGTCGCGGCGCGGCGTGCGCTGGCAGACGAGCGCCCGCCCGCCGAGGTTTGGTGGACACCGCAGTCGCACCTCGCGTTCGAATCAGCGGGACGTTTGTCGGCGGTCGAGCAAGCGCTCGCCGCCGACGGCAAGTTTGCGGAGTGCTACCGCCACGATGATCGCTGGTCCCTTCTGTACCAGCTGTTCTGGCGACTGCATCGGGGCGAGGCGCACGTGCTGGACCTGGCCGCCGATCCCGACGTAGCGCGGCTGCATCGTTACGCCAAAGCGGTGCGCCGGGACCGGCACAAGATGCGGGCGTTTGTGCGTTTCCGCGAGGTGAACGATGGCCACGACGAGCCGCGCTATGTGGCGTGGTTTGAACCGGATCATCTGATCCTCCGATTGTCCGCGCCGTTTTTCAAACGCCGTTTCACGGCGATGCGCTGGTCAATTCTCACGCCGGATGGCTCTGCGCACTGGGAAGGTGATGGGGAGGTCTGGTTTTCTCCAGGCGTCGATAAATCCAGCGCGCCCACGGCCGACACCTTTGAGGACGCGTGGCGTGTGTACTACCGCAGCATCTTCAATCCGGCGCGTTTGAAGGTGAACGCGATGCGCGCGGAGATGCCGCAGAAATACTGGAAGAACCTGCCCGAGGCCCATGAGATCGGGTCACTGATCCGCGACGCGGATCGCCGTGTTGAGGTGATGCGGGCCAACGTCAAGGACAAGGACACGCTGCGCTGCGGTCCGCGACCGGCCTCTCCGCAGCAACTCCTGGAGGCGGAACAGCAGCAAGCCCCGGTCGGGACCATCCACGCTCTGCGTCTGGCTGCCGACGCGTGCAACGCGTGCCCACTCGCGGCGGCGGCAACCCAGACCGTCTTCGGTGAAGGGCCGGAAGATGCGCGCATCATGCTCGTGGGGGAGCAGCCCGGCGATGCTGAGGACCTGGCGGGGCGCCCGTTTGTGGGCCCGGCGGGACAACTGCTCGACCGGGCAATCGCCGCGGCCGGCGGCGCGCGCGAGGCGCTCTATGTCACCAACGCGGTCAAGCACTTCGGCTTTACGCAGCGAGGGCGACGCCGGCTGCACAAGACGCCGACCATTCAGACGGTGCACGCGTGCATGCAATGGCTGCGTCAGGAGATGGCGATTGTCGATCCTGAAATCATCGTGGCGCTGGGCCGAACGGCGGCGACGGCCGTGCTCGGCCGGCCCGTGCGCGTGATGCAAGAGCGCGGGCACCTCATTGAACACGCCGGGCGACGCGTGCTTGTCACCGTGCACCCTTCATATCTTTTGCGGTTACCGAAAGGAGCAGGTCGCCGCGACGCGTGCCTTGCGTTCAGGGACGATTTGGAGATCGCGTTCCAAGAAGTGGCCTGACGGCCAATGCTCAGCCTTCTTCGCTGGGCTCAGCAAGCGCGTCGACCAGCGTATCAATGAGCGTGCGGCCCTCGAACGGCTTGGCCAGAAAGCGCAGTGCCGGATCACTGTTCATGGCATCGGCCGGCGGTGATGACAGGCCGCTCATTAACACGATGGGTAACTTGGGCTCGCGGTCGCGCAGCGTCTGGTAGGCCGCGATACCGTCGCGCCGCGGCATGCTGATGTCCATCAAAACGCCGGTGACCGACTCTCCAATTGCGTCGAACATCGTGATGGCCTCCAGTCCGTCCTCGCATTCGGTGACCACCACGCCTTTCTCCTCAAGCATGCGCCGCACGGCTGCGCGCACCAGTTTTTCGTCGTCGACGACCATGAAGTGTTGATTGTCGAGTTCGTGGGCGCGGCGTCGGCGTGGACGTGCCTCGCACGCCTGAGCGCTTAATGGGAAGAACAGCTTGATCGTTGTGCCCTGCTCACGCTGACTGGACACGCTTAAAGTCCCGGCGTGCGCGCGCACAATCCCGAGCACCGCCGCGAGGCCGAGGCCGTGGCCGCTTTTCTTGGTCGTGAAGAACGGATCGAACATGCGCCGCTGTTGTTCTTCGGTCAGCCCAATGCCGTTATCGCGTACCTCCAGAAAGCCGAAGTCCCCGGGCCGCAGGCAGCTTCCGAGCAACGTGGCCAGAAGCGCATTGCGACTGACGGACTCCACACCCGTGCGGACGGTGATGACGCCGCTCCCACGCGATACAGCATCGGCACTGTTGGTCAGCAGGTTCATGATCACCTGTCGAAGCTGCGTAACGTCGCCCCAGATCGGTACGGCCTGCTCGTCGAGCTCGTATTCGAGTTTGGCTTTTTTGGCGATCGCAACTTCAAGCAGTTGCGAGATTTCTGCCACAGTGTCGCTCAAGTCGAATATGGACTTATCGCCCCGGCGTGTTCCTGAGTACGTCATCAACTGTCGCGTCAGATCGGCCGCCTGTTTGGCAGCGACCTCGATGTCGGTAAGTTTCTTGACCGCCGGCGAGTTGCTTGGCAACGCGCGTCGACCGAGGCCCGCGTTGCCGATGATGGTGACGAGCAGGTTATTGAAGTCGTGGGCCACGCTGTTGGTCAAAAGCGCCACGCTTTCGGTTTTTTGCGCGGCCTGAAGGCGCAGGTCGAGCTTCAGGCGCTCAAGCTCGTGATCGGCCGTAATATCCCGCCAGATCGAGCGGCTTGCGACCACGCGACCCGACGCGTCTTTCTCACTCGACACCCGAAGCGACACCGGAATGGACTCGCCGTCCTTGGTCAGCAGCAGCATGGCCTGGCTTTCGGCGTGCCCCTCGCTGACAAACTCCCGGAACACTCGTTTCACCTCGGCGTGGCAGTCCGGGTGGTAGATCGAGTAAATATCTGCACCGATCAACTGCTCGCGGGACCAGCCCAGGCGGTTGCAAAGGGTCAGATTGCAGAACTTGATCTTGGCATCCTGCGCACGGATGGACGCAAACATATCCGGGGCCGAGTCGAAGAAATCCCGATAGAACGTCAGGTCGCCCGCGACGAACTCCTGCGGCTGTTCCCCTCTCGTTTCGGCGTTGTCGTCGTCCATCCTGACCGCAGACTCCTTTGTGCCCGTCGCCAGACTACTGCGCGCGTCCACGCGGGCGCAATCATTACAGGTTTGGGATCACAGGTTCGGCCGTACCGCGTTGAGGCGTTGGCGGAGATGATCGAGCTGTAGCTGTCCGGGCGCGCCTGGCGACACCCGCTTTGCAATGCTGTCCTCCGGAGTGACGTCCGCAAGCGCGTCTCCCGCGCCGAGTGCCGAGCGATAGGCATCACGGAACGGTGTGCCGGCGGCAGCGTGCTGCACGGCCAGATCCGTGGCGAACATCTCCGGCTCTATCCGCGCGCGGAGGTGCTCTGCCTTGAAAGTAATGCCGGAAATCACGTCCGGCATAAGAGCCATGGCATCTAGACCGTGGCGCAGCGCGCGCAAAAGCGGTGCCTTCGTGAATTGGAGATCCCGGTGGTAACCCGCCGGCAGGGACAGGAGCGATTCCAGCTCGTTGCGGGCGCCCGCGACCACGCCGTAACTGGCGCGGAGGAGTTCGATCAGATCCGGATTGCGCTTGTTGGGCATGATCGAAGAGCCGGTCGTGTGTTCGTCCGGCAGTGTGATGTAGTCAAACTCCGGTGTGCAGAACAGGCTCAGATCCCATGCAATGCGTCGGACATCGAGCAGCGCCTGACCCAGCGCATTCAACGTCTGAAGCTCAAACTTCCCGCGACTGTTCTGCGCGTACATCGGGTTGATCTGCGTGCGGCTGAAACCCAGTGCCTTGGTGGTGTGCGTGCGGTCGAGCGGCAGGTTCACGCCAAAGCCCGCTGCCGTTCCCAGCGGGTTGGCGTCTATCCACGCTCGGGTGTCGGCGCTGAGCGCAGCGTTGTCGATAAACGCTTCCGCGTAGCCGGCAAACCAGTGTCCCGTCGACGATACGACGGCGTGTTGCAGGTGGGTGAAGCCCGGCATGGGCGTGTCGGGGTCCGCTTCAGCGCGCGTCAGCAGCGTGTCGGCGCAGGTCCAGCATGCGTGGTGCAGGGCGTCGAGCCGGTCGCGCAGGAACAGGCGCGTGGCGACCAAAACCTGGTCATTGCGACTGCGGCCGGCGTGGATTTTCTTGCCGGTGTCGCCCAGCACGTCGGTCAGATACGCCTCGATGGCCGAGTGGCCATCTTCAAAGCGATCCGTCAATTCAAACTCGCCGTTTAGAAACGCCACACGAAGCGACTCAAGCGCGTTACTGATCTGCTGCCCTTCGTCGGTCGTCAGCACGCCGATATGCACCAACCCCTCGGCGTGCGCGCGTGAGGCGGTCAGGTCATACACAAACAGCTCGCGGTCGAGGATGACGTCCTCACCGGCCATGAAACGCATGATGCGTTCATCGACGCTAGCGCGGCCTTTTTGCCAAATGAAATCAGCCAAGCGGTATGCCCTCGTGTTCGCGGATGCCAAAGGCCAGATTCAGGTTTTGCACTGCTTGGGTGGCCGCGCCCTTGAGCAGGTTGTCGAGCGTGGCGTAGATCGTCAGTTCGTTTTCGCGCTGAGCGACGCCACCTACGCTCGCGTGGTGTTTGCCCGCATTGTCGGAGACCCATGGGGGCGTCGCGCTGATCCGGACCAACGGTTCGTTCGCATACGCGTCGTCAAGCCGCTGGTTCGCATCGACCCGCTCGCTCAGCGTGGCGCTCACCGTCATGCTGATCCCGCGAAAATACGCACCGACGTGCGGCAGGAAGCGAACCCGATGGTTGATGTGGCGGGAAACTTCGCGTTCGTGGATATGATCGAAGGGGGCGTAGGGTTGCACATTGTCGGCCAGTTTCTCGGGATCGTTTTTGTCCGAAGGCGTGGTGCCCGCGCCGCTGTAGCCGGAGACCCCGAAACATTGGGGCGTGCCCTTTAGGACGTCACGAAACGGCGCCAGCGCCAGTTGCATCGCTGTGGCGTAGCAGCCCGGGTTAGCGATGCGTTTTCTGCCGCCCGCGTCTTGCCGTGTGAGTTCGGGCAGCCCGTAGTGCCAGCGGTCATCAAAACGGTGATCAGCCGACAAATCGACAATAACGGCGTCGGGAAGCGCGGCGACGAACGGTCCGGACAAATCGTTTGGCAGCGCCAGCACAACGGCGTCAGCGCCGCAGCTGGCCACTTCGTCCGGGCGTGCTTCGCAGAAACGCAGGTCGCCCACAAACCCGCCGATATGGTCGGCGACGCGCTCTCCAACCAGCGCCCGCGAACTCGCAAGGACCAGATCGAACGTCGGGTGGTCGGCCAGTAGCGCGATCAATTCGGCACCGGTGTGACCGCGCGCGCCCACCAGAGCCACCGTTATACTCACGTTGCCGCTGCCTCAAGCATGGTGCCGGGCAGGGCGCGCGTATGCTCCACCAAGGTATCGAGTGCCGTGAGCTGATCCACGCCGTACCAGAACACCAGCCACTCGTCGCCACGAACGAATCCGTCAGCGTGGCGAAAATAAAATGCGTTCACGGGGTTGTCCGGTCGTGCGCGCCAGTAAATGGCGGGATGGGCTTCGCGAATGCGGTGCCACAGCGCGCCGCCGATCCCTTCGCCCTGGGCGGCGTCCGTCACGGCGAACTTGTCCAGTCGCGCGAGGCCGTTGTGGCCACGGCAGATGATGGCCGCAGCGCGGTAGCTGTCGCTCACGTAGGCGGTATGCAGCGGCGTGGCGTCAAAATAGTCGGGGGCCAGTGTCTTGCCAAAGCTGCACTCCAGCAGGGCACGAAGGCGTTCAAGATCGAGGTTGTCCCATGTGGTACTGGCGTTGACGTTCTCGCCGAGCCTTACGAGCGTGCCGGAACCGCGGTGTGTGAACAGCTCTCGTGCCAGCAGGTCGGGTCGGGTAATCGATACCGACGACTGCGGTGGCAGACCGCTGAGCACGCTGTGAATTTGCTCGAGCTTCAGGCGCATGCCGGAGTGCAGCCAGTCGCGCTGCATCAGTCGGTCGAAGTCGGTGGTCAGGTTGATCGACGGGATAATGCGGTCGTTGCCGTCGAGGATGCCGCCGGTGCCCGTTAAGAAGATGATCTTGAATGGTTGGACGGCCGCCACCAGCGCATTGGCCGCCACGTCGCCATTGATGTTCAGTATTTGCCCGTCCACGGTTTCAGCCAACGGGGAGATAACCGGGATATGGCCCGCGTCGGTGATCGCGCGCACGGGCTCGATGTTCACACGCGTAACCTCACCCACCAGTCCGAAGCGCTCGCGGTCCAGAATGGCGGCCTCAAAAACACCGCTAACCAGTGAGGCGGCGTGCGAACCGGCCTCGCGCAGCGCGCCGGTCAGGCGCAGGTTCTCCGCCTGAAACACCTGACGTGCGGCGTGCAGAATCTCGGGTGTGGTCACCCGCAGGCCGTCGCGCTTGGTGGTTTCGATGTTGCGCTCTGCGAGCACGCGATTGAGCTGCGGACCACCGCCGTGGATCACGATCGGCGTGAGCCCGACCTGCTGCAGGAAGGTGAGCGATGACGCCAGCTCGCGCAGCTGGGTTTCGATGATCGCGCCCCCCACCTTCACGACCGCGAAACGAAGTCCATCGAGATCGCTGAACTTCTTCAGGTACTGCTGGACCTCTTTGGGCGAGCCCATGCTTCCCAGAAGACGAACGATGACGCGTCGTAGTTGCTTGTGCTCAGCCATGGTCGATCCATTGCGTATAAAGCTGATTCAGCTTCTCAAGATCGTCGGTGGCAACCCATTCGTCGGCCGTGTGCGCCTGCGCAATATCGCCGCTGCCAATCACGACGGCCGGATATCCGGCGGCGTCAAAAAGCGCCGCTTCGGTCCAGAAATCGACCGGCTCCGCCACCTCGATATTCAGATCGGACACATCCGCACGTGTCGTGGCGGCTGCGCTCGGCAGGGCGGGCGCCACAAACGTGTACTGCGTGTCGTCGATGTGCTCGGCGCCGCTGATGCGGTCCAGCGCATCGATGATGGCGTCATGGTCGGCTCCCGGTGGCGTGCGCAGGTTGAACGCCGCTGTTGCACTCGCCGCAATCATGTTGGGTTTGATACCGCCCTCGATGCGTCCGATGTTCAGACGCAGGTCATGGAGCGCATCGCCCTGCGCCGCGCCCTGAATGACGCTTTGCAGCGCGCTGCCCCAGTTCATCAGACGGTGGTTTGCATTGTCATGGATGGCGCGCGCTTCTGAAGCGTGGCCGGCGACACCGCCGAACGTGACGCGGCCAGAGAGGATACCGCGATGTTGACGCACCGCCCGGCAGCCGGTCGGTTCGGCAACAATAACGCGCTTGAAGTCTGGCCGTCGCGCCACGAATTTCCTGATGCACTGGCTGTTGCCCGCTTCTTCATCGGTTGTGACCAACACTGCGAGATCGCCCTTGGTCGCCGAACTGGCGGCCAGCATGGCGGCGAGCGCGCCTTTGATGTCGCACGCGCCCAGTCCCGTCGCCCGGCCGTCGGCGACACGCAGTTTGAAGGGGTCGCGCGTCCACCCCTCGGCCACGGGCACCGTGTCGATATGGAAATTGAAAAGGGTTTCAGGCTGCCCGCGCACGGCAAGAAACGACACGCTTCCCTCGCCCTCATCGATGATCTCGATGTGGCTGCCCTCGAAGTGCTCGCGCAAAAAATCGAACACCTTGCTATTGGCGTGCAGCGCGCGCGGCGGGTTGCGCGTGTCAAACGCCACCAGCCGAGACAGCGCGTCAAGCACGCCCAGAGTCATCCGATGTGCTCCCGGTTGACCTTGCTCCACAGGGATGCGCTCTGCCCGAACAGTCGGATAAAGCCCTTGGCTTCATCGACGCTCCAGTCCGCGCTCTGGGCGTATGTGGCGTTGGGATTGTGCAGAATGTGCGGCGAGTCGATCGCGGCGGCCTGGATTTGTCCGCCGGAGCAGGTCAGCGTGACGTCGCCGGAGACCGTGCGTTGCGTCGATCGCAAATACTGTTCGATATCGATGCGCAGCGGTTCGTAGAACAAGCCTTCATAAACGAGTTTCACCCACTCGCGGGCGGCGAGCGGTTTGAACCGGTTCTGTGCGGCGGTACTGCAGGCCTCTTCGAGCGCACGGTGCGCGGTGTTGAGCGCACACAGGGCCGGCGCCTCAAAGGCGACTCGGCCCTTTAAGCCAATGCTGGTGTCGCCAGTGTAGAGCCCGCGACCTGCGCCGTAGGCCCCGAAGCGGTCGTTGAGTGTGGCGAGCAATGCCGGACCGGTACACGGTTCGCCGTCGAGCGCGGTGGGCTCCCCGTGCTTGAATGTGAGCGTGGTTCGCAACGTGTCGTCCGGCCATTGATCACGACCGGCTGTGATCTGCCACGCCGCCTCGGCCGGTTCCCTGAACTCGTCGATTTCCGCGCCGGAAATGGTCACTCCGAGCAGGTTTTCGTTGATGGTGTACGTGGAGGTCTTGCTGCGCACGCCAAAACCGCGCTCGGCCAGCCACGCCATTTCATGATCGCGCACGTTGGTAACGGTCTGCTGGAGATCGCGCACCGGCGCGTGGATGGTGTAATCGCCGAGCGTGGCCACCGTGAGGTCAAACCGCACCTGGTCGTTGCCCATGCCGGTGCAGCCGTGCGCAATTTGTGAGGTGCCGAGTTCGTCGCAATGCGCCAGCGCGTGTTTCACGATGAGATAACGGTCCGAACACAGCAGCGGATACTGCGCCTGATACCACTGACCGCCCCAGAGCATCGGCAGGACCACGTCGTGCCACACCGCGTCCCCCACGTCGCCGACGCGGTGATCCACCGCGCCCAATTCGCGGGCTCGCTCTGCGATGTAGGTCTTTTCATCGGTCGAGACGCCGCCGGTGTCGACGAACAGGGTGGTGACGTCAAAGCCCTGTTCGGTGAGCCATGGCACGCAGAAGCTGGTGTCGAGTCCGCCGGAAAAGGCCAGCACGATCGGGGTTCGCTGTTCAGTCATGTCTTGATCAATCCATGTGTCAAAGTGGGTTGCCGGTCAGGTGCGCCATCAGCGCTTTTTGTACGTGCAGCCGGTTTTCGGCCTCGTCGATGGCCACGCAATACGGCGCGTCCATGACCTCATCGGTGGCCTTGACGTTACGCCGCAGCGGGAGGCAGTGGCTGAACCTTGCGTGGTCAGTGCGCGCCATCTTGGCGCCGTCGACAATGAAATGACGAAGCGTGTCGCGCTTGGGTTTCTCGTCCTGCCAGCGGCCGAAGTAGGGCAGCGCGCCCCAGCTCTTTGCGTAGACGAACTCCGCTCCGTCGTACGCGTCGTTGATGTCGTGGCTGACGGAGAGCGAACCCCCGCTGTCGCGGGCGTATTGACCTCCAAGCGTCATATAGCGCTCGTCGAGCAGATACTCGTCGTCAGGACAAAGCAGCGTGACGTCCATCCCGAACTTGGTCGCAATCAAAAGCGCCGAGTTGGCCACGGCCGTGTTCAGCGGCTTTGGGTGATAGGTCCAGGTCAGAAGGAATTTCTTTTTGTCCGGCTTGCCAAGGTGCGACTGAATGGTCTTCATTAACGCCAACTCCTGGCACGGATGCACGATGGTCTCCATGTTGATCACCGGCACGCTGGCGTAGCGCGCACATGCCCGGATCAGCGCATCGTCGCGATCAACGGACCAGTCCTCGAATTTCGGAAAGGCGCGAACGGCAATCAGATCGCAATAACGGGAGAGGACGGACACCGCCTCCTGCACGTGCTCCTCAGCCGTGCGGTCCATCGTGACCTCAGGACGGAACTCGAGCGGCCAGGCATCTTTGCCTGGCGCGAGTACGATCGCCTTGCCGCCAAGTTGATGTGCGCCGAGCTCAAAAGAGGTGCGCGTCCGCAGCGATGGATTGAAGAAAAGAAGCGCAATCGACTTGCCCGCGAGAGCGCTGGACGACTCGCCTGCCTGTAGCTGTGTGGCGTGGTCAATCAGCGACTGCAGCTCCGACCGGTCCCAGTCGGCGGTGGTCAGAAAGTGGCGAACGGTCACTCGATGGTCTCCGGAAAAAAGGGGCGTCCAAAACGAAAAAACCCGGCGGTGAGCCAGGTTTCCAAAATCGAAAGCGATGAAGCGACGTTTCAGTTACCCGGCAACGGACCTGCGCGGCGGCGCGGACGTCGGCTGGGGCGGGGTCGTGAAATCGCGAGCATACCCGGATTGTTAGCACGCTGGATGCAAAGTGGCAAGTGTTAAGTCAAACGCGGTGCAATGCCCCGTTTTTCGGTTGGCGTCGCGCGGATCTCCCAATTACGCTTCCACCGTCGCGATTCAAAGGTCAGATCTATGAAACAGTCATCCACTTTGCTGGACGGTCAAACGCGCTGCGCGTGGTGCGAATCGGGTAATGATGCCTACGTCGCCTATCACGATGAGGAGTGGGGGGTGCCGGTGACCGATGATCGCACCCAGTTCGAGTTTCTGATTCTGGAGGGCGCGCAAGCCGGTCTCAGCTGGGCCACCGTACTGAACAAACGCGACGGCTATCGTCGGCTGTTTGCCGACTTCGACGCGGCCACCGTCGCGACCTACAGCGAAGAGAAAATCGCCTCTGTGCTTACCGATCCCGGTATCGTTCGGAATCGGTTGAAAGTGAACGCGACCGTAAACAACGCGCGGTGTTTCCTGGCCGTTGCCGAAGAATTCGGCAGCTTCTCGGATTACATCTGGCGGTTTGTGGATGGGCGGCCCATTCAAAATCGCTTCAAGACCATGGGCGAGGTTCCGGCGACCAGTCCGGAGTCGGACGCGCTCAGCAAAGATCTGAAGAAGCGGGGATTCAAATTTGTGGGCAGTACCATTATGTACGCGCACATGCAGGCCACGGGGCTGGTCAATGACCATGTCGTGGGGTGCTACCGCTACGATGCCGTCTCCGCACTAGGCAATGCGTTCACTGGACAAACGTGACACATACCGCTTTTTGCCCGTGGTCACGGCGCAAAAAATGTGTCATGTTCGGCACTCCACGGGCGTATTTAAGGAGGTGATCACATGTCTAGTGAGTTTCAACCGGAACAGAGTCTGCAAGCGTGTGCGATTGAGGGCACGAACATCTGATCGTCCCCGACACGCGGGCAGCTTCTGCCCGACTCACGGAGGCCGCGCACTGCGCGGCCTTTTTATTGCCGCGCTCAAATGGAGCGGATCACCGCAAGGCGATACACTGAAGGGCGACGCGACTCGCTGCCGTGTTCCAAGTAAAGGCCGGTGGGCGCGCACTTCCCTGCGATCGTGAGGCTGTCGATGACGAGTTCAAAGTGATGAAGCAGGCGATGCGAGCGTTTCTCGGTGGTCTTGTCGCGGTTCTTTGCGGCATTCCCGCGTCGTTTGCGGATACGGTCTCGTTTTTCGGTGAGCTGACACCCGAGTCGCCGTTGCAGGTTTTTCCGCAGTCCGATGCAGGTGGTGCGACCGCCTTCAACGCTTTTTCAACCACCGTTGCGGCTGATGGGTTTTATAACATTGTGGTCAATTACAGTGGCGATACCGCGACGTCCGACCACCTTGACGGCTTTTTTCTGTTGTTCGAAGGCGATTGTTGTTCGGCCGGCGTAATCGGGTTCAATGATGATTATGAGGCTGGCGCCATCCCGGCACTGGACGGACTGGACGGCGACTGTATTGGTCCCAATTGCTCGGGATTACGGATATCGCTCACGGCCGGCGTCTCTTATTTCTTTGTGGTGACCAGCGCGGCGGTGGTGCCCACGACGTCGGGGAATCCGTTCGGCGAATGGCGGCTAACGATGGAAGGACCGGGCGTATTGTTTTATCCCTTACCATCCGCGATCTGGATGATGGCGCCAGGCTTGGCGTGGCTTGCAGCCATTGGGAGGACGGGGCGCAACGATAGCTGAGAGGCGGGCGGCTTGATCAGTCGTTAGTCGACCACATGCGAATCGTGCACACCGCAACGTCAATCGTCGGGGCTGCGACGTTGGTGCTCCCCGCCAGTCGGATCTGACTGAGCGCGCCCCATAGTACGCCCAGCAGAAATTCCGCTCTCGCCGGCGCGTCGTCGACCTCGCTCGCGATCAGGGCTTTTTCGAAATGGCCCAGCACCATGTTGCGGTAAGCCTCAATGGTCGGTCCAAAGCTCGAGTCGGTTTTGCCCAGCTCGAAGATGGTATTCACCATAAGACAACCGGCGTTGCGAATTTCGTCCGCACCTGTGGTCGCGGCGGTGAGGCCCTCGAAGAACGAAATGATGGCATCGACCGACGGCGTGGCGAAGGCGGTGCTGATCATTGTCTCTGCCATGGCGTGATACGCCTCCAGCGAACGCTGGAACAGTTGTTCCTTGTCACCAAACACGTTCGACAGGCCCCTGACGCCGACGCCCGTTGCTTCCTCAAGCATCTTGAATGTGGTGGCCTCATATCCATGTTTCCAAAAGGTTGTCATGGCTTTGAGCAGCACGTCTTGCTCGTCAAATTGTCGTGGTCTAGGCATGCCTCTCCATTTTGCAACGACTGTTGCATTATTTGGGCTCGCTCGCTATCGTATTGCAACGTCCGATGCAAAACCAGTGCGTTCGGTCAAACTCAGTCATAAAGAGGATATGCAATGCCCACGATCAAAGTCACTGTTCCGAAGGGAACCTGGAGCACCGACGAAAAAGCCGAAATGGTCTCGGGATTGACGGATGCGTTCGTTACCGTTGGCGCAAATGCCGGTAAAGGCGACATCACGCCCCACGTCACGGTTCAGATTGAAGAAACCGCCCCGGGGGGCTACGCCGTCGGTGGCGTTGTTATCGCTTGAGAGGAGTACGAGATGAAGATCATCAAGCGATTTACGGTTAACGCGCCCGCCGACCGGGTCTGGCAGATCATCGGACCCGACTATGCCAAGGCCGGAGAATGGGCGAGCAGTGTCTATCGTTCGGCCGCCAAGCCAGGGGAACCGACCCTGGAGAGCGCACCGTGTACGGGCCGGGTCTGCATGACGAGCCTTGGACCTTTCTCAGAGAACCTCGTCGACTATCAGCCCAAGCGCCGATACCTCGCCTACACGGCGACCGGAGACAAAATGCCGGGGTTCATGCGGTCGCTTCGAAACAGCTGGGACGTGCG
>JBCCMA010000082.1:0-16070 GCA_039026595.1 Pseudomonadota bacterium | reverse complement strand
GGCACCGGCTCGAGCGGCGCGCAAAAGCTGCTGGTTCTGCCCAAAGATACACGTCCAGAAATCATCGAGTCCTATCGTAATGCAGTGAACGCCATGCTGGCCGACCCGGAATTTCAGGCCGCCCAAACCGGTGCGCTCGGTTCCTACAAGCAGGTGGGCGGGCAGACCGCGCAGCGACTCTATACCATCGGGACCAACATGCCCGACGAGTCGCGGCGCTGGATTCGCAACTGGCTGCTGCGCCGCTACAACGTCAAGCTTCGTTAGGCATGACTTGGGCCTGAGCCGCTGTGCTTCCAGCCTGTCGCCCAAAAACAGCGCCAGAGGTTAGCCCCGAGCCTCCCGGGTAGCCGGCGATAAACACGTTCCCAACCATTTCGCCGCACGCGAGCAGGCCGTCGATCGGGGCGCCGTCCTCGCGCAGCACGCGGGCCTCATCGTCCACACGCAGCCCGCTGTAGGTGAAGGTTATGCCGCACGTAACGGGATAGGCCAGAAAAGGCGGCGTATCGAGGGCACAGGCCCAGTTCGTTTTGTCGGGCGAAAGGCCGCGCGTCCCCTTGCCGTCCAGAATTGTCGGATCGAACTCACGCTCGCGATCGACCGCCGCATTAAACTCGGCAACCGTTTTCAGAGCGGCGTCACGGTCGATACCCTCGATCGAGGCCAGCAAATCCTCGATGGTGTCTGCTTTTAGAAACTTGGCGTCCCAGAAACGGTATTCGCTGTACAACAGGGACTCGACCTTTGCGTCGAAGATCTGCCATGCAGCCGCTCCGGGCTGCTCCAGAATGGCGCGGCCAAACTGAGCGTAGGTGTAGTTGCGAAAGTTCTCGCCCTCATCCACAAATCTCTTACCCTCTGCGTTAAGCATGACGCCAAGGAAATAGCATATTTTTCGGTAGTGCTTGCGCTCTGAGAATTCGATATCAAGATTGCCGTAATTCGGCATGGCGCGATCCATCGGCACCGCATGACAGCCATCGGGTCGGCCGCACAATACGCCCCCTGCTGCCAGAGCCATATCAAAGCCATCGCCGGTGTTGTGCCGGGTGCCCCGGACCTTCGCATCCCGCCACTTCCCACCCATAAGCGCGGCACGTTTCTCGGGGTTCGCTTCAAAGCCACCGCACGCAAGAATCACCGCGTCAGCAGGCCGGTCCTGGAGCCCGTCGTCCGCTTTGACCCGCACGCCGGCAACCCTGCCACCGTCCATGATCAAGTCGGTCACGGCACAATCGAACTCAATCCGTCCACCCGCCGCCTCAAACGCCTTGACTTCGGCCTGGTAGAGACCGTCGCCCTCACCTTGTGCCGCCAAGGTCAGGCCGCCCCAGAAGACGAATCGACCCTTTTTCTGAAACGACTGTCGGCTATAGATCGGCTCGAAACGGACATTGTGCGAAGCCAGCCACGCCAGTGTGTCGTAACTGCGATCAATGAGTATTTCTTGTTGCCGTGTTAGCGGTTGCCCATCATTGAAATTGAGTAGGTCCGAGGAAAATTGCTCAGCGGTGTAGTCACCAAAATCGGTCCAGGGCAGCCGCTCGTCTTCACGATTCAAGAGGAGCGGCATCAGCTCCTCGCCCGAGTTGTAGACAAACCGCATGGCCCCCGCCGTATAACGCGTATTTCCACCCGCTTCGTCGGCCGACGCCTTCTCCAGCAACGTAACGTCGGCACCGCCCTCCAGCGCCGCCAGTCCAGCACACAACGCGGCATTGCCGCTCCCTACGACGATGACTTGTCTGTTCATTTGGTAGTTCCTGCGAGATAGATCATATTCAACATCATCAGAACCGTGAGCGTGTCCACGATGCGCCCGTGACTGGCGTCGTCCATCTTGCGAAGGATGCGTTGCCCCAACCAATTTCCAGGCACGGTCGCAAGCCCGATACACACGCCCAGTAAAATCAACTCACCGTTCATCAAGTCGGTCACGCCGAAGACGCTGAGTTTTACGATATTCATCACCAGCGTGACGCTGGCCAGCGTTCCGACGAACGCAAGCCGATTGAGGCCGAGCCCTTGCAGAAAAGGCGCCAGAAAAAACCCGGGACCAATCACGTTGCCGGCCAGCACGCCCCAGATAACGCTCGCGCCACGGAGCATAGCGGGACCGGTCTGCAGTTTTTGACGGCGCGCCCATCTTTTGACAGGAATCGAGAGCCCGAGAAATACAGCGAACACCACTGCGACGGTGCGGGCATCAATCAGGGAAAAAATCACAGCACCCAGAACTACACTCGGACAACCGAACAAAAGGACACGTCCCACGGTCGCCCATTGTGTATCGCGCCGATAAAGATAAACGCGACTCGAATGACTGAAGATCAACGCACAGGTGATCACCGGTATTGCGACCTTGACCCCAACGAAGTGGGACAGAATCACCGCCATTACGATGCCCCCGGCCATACCTGTCGCCCCGTGCAGAGCGCCTGTCATGACGGCGGCACCCAAAAGAAGCCAGAACGTCGTCAGCGAAAGACCAGCCGGAGTATCAAGCATCACTGGCTTGCGGGTTCGCCGGCGGCACGCTTCTTCAATCTTTCAACCAGTTTGCCGCTGAATACGCCGACGATCAGGAGCGCGAGAATCAGCATCGTGACCGGCCGCTCCAGAATGTAACCCAACTGTCCGCCGCTGATCTGATACGAATAAATCAGCGAATCCTCAGCCATGCTGCCCAAAAGAATCCCGACGACCGCGGCGGGCACGGAGTAGTCATAGCGTTTGAAAAGCCAGCCAAGAATCGAAAAGACCATCACGGTGATCGGCCCGGACATGTTGCCGGTCAAACCGAACGCCCCGAACACAGCCATCGCGAGAACCGATGGAATGAGGTACTGCATCGGCACCTTGACGACATTGGCCAATAGCGGAATAAACGCGAGACCCAGGACGATCAGCAGCGCCGCCTGCCCAAAGTTGGCAAATACTATGGCGTAGACCACATCGGATTGTTCGCGGATAAACTGCGGTCCGCCGGTAATGTTGTGCATCGCGAATGCCGCGAGCATCACGGCTGTAGCGCCACCGCCGGGAATACCGAGCGCCAGAAGCGTGGCCATCGAGCCGGCTTCTGATGTGCTGTTGGCGCATTCTGAGGCGATCACGCCGTCCGGATTGCCGGTGCCAAAGGTCGCCGGCTTCGCGTCACGACGCTTCGTGATCATGTATGAAAGCAGATTGGCAATCGATGAACCGACGCCCGGAATCGCGCCAACGAAGACACCGATCAGAGAACCTCGTACCACGATGACCGGTCGTTTCACTGACATCCTGAAACCGGACCAGACTTCAGTGACGCTCACCCTCCGAGCGCTCACGTCTTCGACCAGGTATTTTGAATTCACCAGCTTGAACAGCTCGGACGCCGCAAACATGCCGATCATCGCGGGTATCGCCGGCACCCCGTCGAGCAGGTACGCGCTTCCCATCGTCCCGCGAGCAACCCCGGCCTCGCTGTAACCGATCGTCCCGATCAGTATTCCCACCAAACCGGAAATCACGCCTTTGGCAAGACTGTTTCCGCTCAGCGTACCGATCAGAGTGATGCCCCACAGAATGATCGCGCTCATTTCCGCCGGTCCTATTCGAAGGACCATCTCCGAAATCGGTCCGATCAGAAGGAACAGGAGACTGTAGCCAATCAGCACGCCAAAACAGGACGCCCCCAGCGCGACACCCAGCGCGAGATTGTGGCGTCCCGCCCTTGCCATCGGGTAGCCATCAAACGCCGTGGCGATGGAAGACGACGTCCCGGGGATGTTCATCAGGATCGCCGGAATGCTCCCGCCGAAACCGCCGCCGGTAAAGATCGCAGTGAGGAACAACATCGCTTGCATGAAATCCATGTACAGCGACACGGGCAAAAAAATCGCCATGGCCATGGAAATCTGCAATCCGGGAATGGCCCCAAAAACAAGCCCGATCAGAATCCCCGGCACGACAATCAGCCACGGCGTTGCGCTGGAAAAGAGCAGATCCAACCCGGCTTTTGCTGCGTCCGCATCAACCATGGGGCGTTCTCAACCAAATACTCTAAGCGGCATCGGATAGGGCAGCATGTACGAGAAAAACAACGTCACGCACGACGAAAAGGAGACGGAATAGCCGAGAACCCAGATCCACCTGCGTTCGCCGTGCACGTACAGGAACACACCCACAAAAAGCGCCGTACCCAAATCGAATCCCAACCACGGAAGCGACAAAACGTAAACAGCGAACAGAATCATCACCGGCAGGACCGGGCGGACAGGTTCGCGCTCCGGAATGTCGTTAGTCGATTTTCGAAGCGTGACGACGAATTGAACCGCACATAAAACAAATACAATGATCGTCACCGGCACGATCAACACAAGGTTCATGATGTTCGGCGATGCTCGATAGGCGTCGAACAGGTAGGCAATTGACAGTGACGCGAGCACCACCAGAACCACCAGATCGGCCTTACGAGAGCGCGTCACCGGCGCGCCACTGATCGGTTCGTTACTCACAGGGCGAGCAGATAGGAGTAGTTCTTGAAGATATCGAAGGTCTCGCGCATCGTTTCGGTCGACGCGTCGGGTCCGATCCATCTGCCGCCGATCTCGGCGCGCTGCAGCTCGCTTTGCAGCTGCGCATCGGTGGTGGCGCGCTTTAACGCCTCGACCAACACCGCGAAGCGTTCCGGGTATTGATCCTTGAAGGCGCGGCTGGTGGCGAAACCGCGAATCGTGCCTGGCAACACGGGAGCGCGCAGTCCCAATGGCGCCAGCGCTTGATTAAGCGTCGGCACGCCCCATTTTTCGTTGGCCTGATGGCTGACCACTGCCAGGGGTCGAACGTAGTCGCGGATGGTCTCGGTCCCTTTGGCACTGATGACAATGAAGTCCACAACGCCGCCGGCCACCGCAGCGCGCGCAAGACCGCCTCCGTTGTAAGTGACAAGATTCAGGTGGTGCTGCGGTATACCGTTGATCTCAAGAAGCAACTTGGCCATGAGATGTCCGGCCGAGCCTCGCACAACCGCCGCCTTCACCGTTTTAGGTTGCTCTCGAATCGCCTCAATTAACTCGGGCAGGCTCGCGTACCGCGACCGCTTGCTAAGTGCAATGATGTCCTCATCGAACCACTGAAAATTGACGTACGCAAAGTCATCGATGGCGTATTCAGCGTTACCCTCCAGAATCGTATTGGACAGATAGGGCGAAAAGCCGGACGCTAGAATGGTGTAGCCGTCGTCGGGCTGATCAAGAAGATAACGATTTCCCAAAAGTGTCCCCGCGCCTTTTTTATTGATCACAGTGACCGGCTGCCCAAGCTCGCGCGAAAGGGTGGGCGATACCGCTCGTGTCATCCGGTCCGCGCTCCCACCGACGCCGAACGCCACGACAATCGTGACCGGTCGATCCGGATAAGACTGCGCCGCAACGGGAAGCGGGCCTGTCAGGACCAAAGCAGAGAGAACACAAACCCTGAAAACCTGACGGAACACGATCAGGGCGCCTCAAGGACAACAGGCGCGAGCCCCGTCTTCGCGATCGTCTCCGCCACCTCACGAGAGGAGAGATACGTCATCAACGTCTTTGCGTCTTCACGGTTAGTCGCGCGGTGCAGCAGACCGGTGGAGAACGTCGTGACCTTCTGGAGCGCTTCGGGAATGGGGCCGGCGTACTCAACACCCTCGATCGGAAGGATCTCGCTGATCTGCTGGAAGCCGATTTCAACGTCGCCGCGCGCGACAACGCTGGCCACACGCTCACTCAGAATACGCGTACTCTTCGGCGCCAGTTCGTCCCACAGTCCCATCTCAGGCCACAAGCGCGTTGAGAGATAGGTGCCGCTGGCGCTGGCTGAGTAACCAATGGACGAGGCCTCCCGCAAGGCCGCAACGAATCCGCTGACCGTATCAATCTCTGGTTTCGGCGCACCTGCGCGCACCGCCATCCCGATTTTGGAACGCACGAGATCAATGCGGGATTCCGCGACCACCTCGCCAGCCGCTGTCAGCCTGTCGAGTGACGGTCTGGACAAAATAATGATGTCCGCCGGCTCGCCTCGCGCAAGGCGGGAAGGGATGGAGTCCACCGCACCGCCGGACGAAGACCCGTAGGCGGTGACCAGTCGGATGCCGTACGCCGCCTCAAACTGGGGTGCAAGAATGTTGTAGGCCGCGGCAAATCCACCGGACGTAATGACCCGCACCTGCGGCATGGGCTCCGGATCGGGAGCGACCGAAACAGCCGCGCAGCCGCTAAGCCCAAGTAAAGAAATAAAGCTCGCGACATTCAAAAAAGCGCGGCGTAATCGTTGCATCTTCAATCCCGAAACAATGAGTGAAAAACAGGCACAAGGAGCGACAGGACCGTCAGCGCCATGATCGTGGCCGTAATCGGTCTGTCCCAGAGAAAGGCAAAAGAGCCGTCTGAAATGAGAAGCGCGCGTCGCAAATTATCTTCGAGCATGCCGCCCAGAATAAATCCGAGCAGCATCGGAGCCATCGGGTATTCCAGCAAACGGACAATCAACGCGATGCAACCGACAATAACCATCAGTGACAAGTCGAATGTATTGAACGAAACCAGATAAACGCCCATCAAGGAAAAGAACAGAATCAGCGGAATCAAATAGGGCCGTGGCACCTGTAAGAGGCGCGCAATGTAGGGAATGAGGGGAAGATTCAGGATGAGCAGAACAATGTTGCCCACGTACATTGAAATGATCACGGACCAGAAGATTGCGGGGCTGTCGATGTAGAGTCTCGGTCCCGGTTGCACGCCGTAGGAGACCAGTGCGCCAAGCATCACCGCTGTCGTCGCCGACCCCGGGATTCCGAGCGTCAAAAGTGGCACAAAAGACCCTGTGGACGCGGCATTGTTGGCCGCTTCGGGGGCCGCCAGCCCGCGTACGCTGCCGCGGCCGAACTGATCCTTGGCCGCCTGTGGGGCGAGATTGCGCTCTGTCCCGTAGGCCAGAAACGAGGCGATGGTCGCGCCTGCCCCGGGCAGGATGCCGACCAGAAAACCCAGAATGGACGAGCGCCCGGCCGCCGGCACCACCTCACGCACGTCGGATCGACCGAGTTTCAGGGACCCCAAACCTGTGGACGCGTTTGGGTGGCCACCTGCAGAGTCATCGGCCGGTCGAAGTACGCTGATCAATGCCTCCGCCAGCGCGAACGTCGCCATGGACAGCAGCAGAAACCCGATGCCGTCATACAGATCGGTGATCCCGAGCGTAAAGCGCTGGATGCCGGACGGATCTTCACCGACGGTAGACAGCATCAAACCGAGCACCGCCATGGAAAGCGCCTTGAGCACCTGTCCGCGCCCTGAGAAGGCGGCGACAGCGGTTAGCCCGAATAACATCAGGGCAAAGTAATCCGCAGAATGAAAACTCAGACTCCACTTCGCGAGCACGGGAACGAACAGAAACAGCAAGATCGCCCCAATCGTGCCGCCGGCAAAGGAACTGTACGCGGCAATGGCGAGCGCTTTTCCCGCTTTGCCGGTGCGTGCCATCGGGTAGCCGTCAAATGCGGTTGCGACAGCACCCGACACACCGGGTGCGTTGATAAGAATCGCCGACGTCGACCCGCCGAAAATCGCGCCGTAGTAGACCCCAGCGATCAATATCAACGCGGACGAAGGCTCGAGACTGTACGTAATGGGAATCATCAACGCGATCGCCGATACGGGACCGAGTCCGGGCAACATCCCGATTAACGTACCCGCAAAGCAACCGAGCAGAACCATCAAGAGGTTCAGAGGCGAGAAGGCGGTCACCAGGCCCGTTTGAATCCCCTCGATCATGTTCGAACCGAGCCGGCCCACGCCATAAGTGCGCCGGGATCCAGATAGAGCCCGAAGACTTGAGTGAGTAACGCCCACAGCGCGCCGACAAAAAGCAACGACACCACGCCGCAGCGCCATACCGTTGCGGCGCCAAGCCCAAAGAAGGCCAACCACAGGAACAGAACACTGCTCACCACAAACCCGAGCCACGGGAACGTGATGGCGTAAATGACCATCAGCAAAACAAGAAAGGCAACCGGGCGCCACGCGAGGGCGCGATGGTCCGCGAGAAACGGACGCCTGTCCGCATTTGGTTTGACAAGTTGAATCGTCGCCAGCACCACCGACAGTGCGACCAGCCCAAACGGCAGACTCTGTGAGGTCATTCCACTACCGTCATCGAGGGCATCGACCGGTATGCGGCGGGCCAGAAGTGCGTAGACCGCTGTGAAGGCAAGAAGCAACAGCGCACCGATCCGAGTTTTGTCGTCGAGCTGACGCATGTCCGTGGCACTACCCCCCGCAGTGTGCCAACAGTTTACCGGTGAAAACCTTTCATCTGGGTTTCAGGGCGAGAGCACCCCCAGCTCGCGGAGTAACTCGGCCATCTCCTTTTCCTGCGCCATCAGAAAAGTGTCAAAAGCATCCTCGGCCACGAAAAAATCCGTCCAGCCGCGTCGGTCGCGCACCGCAGACCAGCCCTCACTCTCACGCAGCGCGCCCAAAGTGCTGGCAAATTCCAGCCGTTTTTTTTGCGACGTCCCAGGCGCGGCGAAAAAACCGCGCCAGTTACGGAACACGGCGGGAACACCTTGTTCAACCAGCGTCGGTACATCCGGTAGCGCATCGAGCCGCGCGTCGGCCGTCATGGCGAGAATACGCACCTCTCCTTGCTCTGCTAACGCAATCGCCTCCGACAAGCCGGTCGTTAGAAGCTGACATTCACCAGACAGCAGGCCCACCATCGCGTGCGCCCCGGCGTTGTAAGGGATGTACTTGACGCTTTTTGCGTCCGCACCGGACTTCTTGAAAGCGAGCACAGCCACAAGGTGGTCCATGCTGCCCCGCGATGAGCCCCCGGCGATATTGACTCGACGCGGCTGCCGCTCGAAATGATCGATCACGTCCTGCCATTGGCGATACGGCGAATCGGCGCGGACGACAAAAGCGCCATAGTCCACGATGACACTCGCAACAGGCACGAGGTCCCGATAACTTTGCGGATAGACCTTGCGCAGCGAGCGCAGGATGATCGGCGTGGAGCTGACCATCAGTGTGTTCGTTTGCCGGTCGGCGGTTTCGATGAGCCGCGCCATGGCCCGGCTGCCGCCACCCCCCGACAAGTTCTCATAGGATGCGCCGTCAATGATGCCCTCTCGGGCCAGCGTTTCTCCGACCGCGCGCGCTGTGGTGTCCCAGCCTCCTCCAGCACCGCCGGGAACCAGAAAATGGACACGCTCAGCGGCGGTTGAAAAGGGCGCCATCGCGCCGAATAAAAAAATGACGCCAGACGCCAGCAGTCCAGTGCGAGGGACTGCGACCCGCAATCGGTGCAAACGCAATCGGGCGGACACGAAACACCGCGCGAGCAATGCCCTATCCGCCGCGATACAACCCACAGATCTTGTGCCCATCAAGATCACGGAAATAACAAAGATGCATCGGTCCCATAGACGCCTGCCGCAAGCCCGGCCCCTCTTCGATGCTCTTCGCGCCATGCTCCACCGCCACATCATGCAGCTTGTGCACCTGCTCAGGCGAGTCGCAGGCGATACCGACCGTCGCCCCATTTGCACAGGTAGCCGCCTCACCGTCGATGGGCTGCGTCAGACAAAAAATGGAACCAGCGTGCATAAAGAACAGCCGCTTGTGTCCAGTGTCGTTGATGTTTTCCATCGGCGGTGGCGCACCGACTACGCCAAGCACAGCCGTATAGAACGCGCCGGCTTTCTCAATGTCGTTGGTGCCAATCATGATGTGACTAAACAAAACTGATCCTCCTTAGTCGAAAACGTCTCGACGGCGTTCGATGGGTACCGTGCTGGCCATCAAACACTCACCACCACCTTCCCCATCGCCGCGCCGCTCTCAAGCCGCGCATGGGCATCACCGATCTGCTCAAGCGAAAACTCAACGTCATCAACAACCGGAACCAGTTTGCCGGCATCCGCAATCTCGGCCATCGCCGCAAGAATCTCGCGGTGATCGGCGCGCTTCACGTTGTGCAGCATCGGAATCAGCATGAACACCACGTGCAAGGACAGCCCCTTGAAGTGCGCTGTAGTCAGGTCCAGCTCGCAAAGCGACACGGTCGTGACCACCTGCCCGTTCAGCGCCGCCGCATCAAACGACTTCAGCATGTTTTCGCCGCCAACCGAATCGTAGACCACATCGAAACCGGCGCCGCCGGTGTGCGCCTGCACGTAGTCGGCAACCTCTTCGGTTTTGTAGTTGATGCCGGTGGCGCCGAGCCGCTCGATCAACGCAAGCTGCTTGTCCCCGCCGCCGGTGGAAAACACGTCGGCACCCATGTGCCTGGCAAGCTGAATGGCAATGTGGCCGACGCCCCCCGATCCGCCGTGCACCAGCACCTTTTGACCGTCGCGCACACCCGCGCGCTGCAGACCTTCGTAAGCAGTAATGCCCACCAACGGCAACGCGGCCGCGGCTTTGAACGACAGCGACGACGGCTTGCGCGCCACGAGATTCGCATCGGCGATCATGTACTCCGCCAGCGCGCCTGGGAGATCGGCCAGGCCGCCGGCGCATCCGTACACCTCATCGCCAACGGCCAGATCCGTCACGCCGTCGCCCACGGCATCGACGGTGCCGGCAAAGTCCATACCCAATAGCGCCGGAAGTGCGGGTGACAATGGCAGGTCCGAACCCATGTTGCGGATCATCGTATCCACGGTGTTCACACTCGATGCCGCAATTCGGACACGCACATGGCCCGCGCCGGGTTCCGGCGTCGGGATATCCGTCGCTTCAAAACTCGACGACGGTCCGTATTCATTCAGCAACATCGCTTTCATTCTTTGCTCCACTGTTTCGGAATTCATGATCGCGCGACGCTACGCCGGTCGTCGCGCCGTTTCAATACCGACCGCCCCTAGTAACTCGGCATCAGAAATACTTCACGCACGGTATTCCTGGCATCCGCCCGCAATGCGTACAACACCGCATCGGCCACATCTTCCGGCTTCAGCTTGTCGGGCTTGGGCTCATCGAAAAACGGCGTGTCCACCATACCGGGACAGATGGTGGTGCACCGCCCGCCCCACTCCGCCATCTCCATGGCGAGGTTCTGGCCCAGTCCATAGGCAAACCACTTGGTGGCACCGTATACAGACCCTTTCAGCCAGCGCCGCCCGGCCGCCGATGCCGTGACCACAAAGTGGCCTTTGGTCTTGCGCAAGTGCGGCAGCGTCAGCTTGGCCGTGTACAACAAGCCCATCACATTGATGCCGATCATCGATTCCCACTCAGCCGGATCACCCGTCTCCGTGCCGGGCGTTGACGCGCCGGTGCCTGCGTTGGCAAACACCGCGTGCAGATCGCCAAACGCCTCGATGCCGGCCTGCACCACCCGCGCCTGATCGGACAACGAGGTCGCATCCGCCGACACGGCCACGCAGCGGTCCGCGCCAATGGCCGACACCAGATCGTTCAATGCATCTTCGCGGCGTCCGGTGAGAATCAGCCGATAGCCATCTTCGGCCGCCGCTTCGGCCGTGGCTTTACCGATGCCGCTGGTGGCGCCGGTTATCAAGAATGTCTTGTCATGCATGTTGATCGTCCGTTGTCTGAAGTTGGATACCCCGGTCCTTTGTAGACGATTCCAAACGCATGCGCGAGCACGACGACCCGTAGAAAATCCCGAATGAACTTGCCGTCTGGACCCTGGCAATCACCGATTATCTGCACGGTGGCACAGCTTCTGTTATCGTGCCGACGCCGCGCGCCCGTTCGGTCGGCGCCGGATCGCTCACACCGAGCTTTCTTCCTTTACACGGCAATCGTCTGGACCGAAAGCGCCACGCCCTCGCGTTGGCCGCGTCAGACGTCCCGGAGTATTCCAAGTGAATTTCAGCGACCTCGGCCTTTCGGCCGAACTTCTGCGTGCAGTCGAAAAACAAGGCTACACGCAGCCCACACCAATCCAGGCGCAGGCGATCCCCCCCGTGATGGACGGCCGCGACCTGTTGGCCAGCGCCCAAACCGGCACGGGCAAAACGGCCGGCTTCACGCTGCCGTTGTTGCACAGGCTGCAACAGCAGGGCGCGCCGCGTAAACGCAACATCCGCATTCTGATTCTTGTACCCACGCGCGAACTCGCGGCGCAGGTGGCCGAGAGCGTCCGCACCTACGGCGCCCATCTGCCCATCCGCAGCATCGAGATTTTCGGGGGCGTCAGCATCAGGCCGCAGATCGCGAAACTCAAACGGGGTGTCGATATCGCCATCGCCACGCCGGGGCGCCTGCTCGACCACATGGAGCAGGGCACGGTGGATTTGTCGGCTGTCGAAACACTGGTGCTCGATGAGGCGGACCGCATGCTGGACATGGGCTTCATCCGCGACCTCCGGCGTATCTTTAAAAAGCTGCCCACCGAACGTCAGACGCTGCTGTTCTCGGCCACGTTCTCCAAGGACATTCTGAAACTCGCCAAGACGTTCCTGAACAATCCCGAACGTGTGGAAGTTGCTCCGCGCAACACCACGGCGCAGCGCGTCAGTCAGGTTGTGCACCCGGTGGCGCAAAAGCGCAAGCGCGAACTGCTGTCGTTCCTGATCGGCCACGGTAACTGGACGCAGGTCCTGGTGTTTGCCAAAACCAAACACGGCTCGGACCGCCTGGCCAAGCAGCTCAATCGCGACGGGCTCGACGCCGCCGCGATCCATGGCAACAAGTCTCAGGGCGCGCGCAAACGGGCGCTGGCGGACTTCAAAAATGGCGACGTCCGCGTACTCGTGGCCACAGATATCGCGGCGCGAGGTCTCGATATTGAAAAGCTGCCGCATGTGGTTAATTTCGATCTGCCGCAGGTGCCGGAAGACTACGTGCATCGCATCGGCCGCACGGCGCGTGCCGGACAGGCCGGGCATGCGGTGTCGCTGGTCAGCCCGCAGGATGAAAAGTTGCTGAGGGCCGTCGAGAAAGTGACGCGCACCCGCATCAAGCGAGTGGTCATCGACGGCTACGATGCCGAGCCCGTCGAAGATACGGCGCCAGAAAAAACGCCCGGCCGCCGGCCGCGAAGGACGAAGCGCGGCGGCAAGCCGGCGCCCGGTTCAAAGCGCCGCCAAACCAAAAAAAGCGGCACAGCCAGCAAGACCAGCCCGAGCGGCTCGCGTCGACGTCGCAGACGTCAGAAACCCGCACGCTGACAATTGCGCTATCCTCGCCTCCCAATATTTCAGGTAATTTACATGGAAGCATCACCATGAAAGTTCACCGCATTGCCCTGTTCGCCTCGCTGATTGCGCTATTCAGCGCTTGCACTCTTCCTGAAACGCAGCGTGCGCAACTCATTGAATCCGTCCCGGTCGCGGAGCGCGCCTACATCGTTGGCAAGTACACATCGGACTGCGATTTGAACAAAAAGAAAACGGAGTGCACCCAGCCTTTCAGTCTCGTGGCCGTAAGCTATACAAACAACGCCGATCCAGAATTTGAAGACCGCATTGCGATCGAGCGAAGCCAATGGACACGTAAAGCCACGACGGAAGTAGTTACGGACTTTGAAGGTGGCAAGGTCACACACTTTTTCTGCCAGGCCGTGGTGCCGGGCGACTACGAGTTCTATGGCGCGTGGTTTTACAACTACGACGGTGGAGGCAGCGGCTACACGCCACAAGCTGGCGAGAAGTTCAGTGTGCCGTTCTCGGCAAAGGCGGGTCAGCTGTCCGTCCTTGATCACATTGACGTATCGGTGACCTCGACCAAGACACTCCTCGGCCGTCGCACGGGGGCACCGGGCGCCATCGCATTCTCGAAGATGGGCGACGCGGACCTGACAAACGCCGTCTCAAAATGCCCGGAGGCCGCGCAGACGCTTCCTAAAGCTCGTCAAGGACTGGACAGCACCGCGACGATTTACCCGTTCCCGAACGTATACGATGGATCGTCAGAAGCGGAGTAATAGAAAATAGTCGGCCAGCTGCGTCGCCATCCGGCCGCTGCTTAGAGTACGTACATAAACTCGGTCGAGCGCCACCCCTAAGGCCAACCATGTCAAATACGGACAACACCGAGACAGAGACTCCGAACCATCAGCCCTCCGGCCGCTGGCAAGCCGCGGGCGTGCACCTCGGTCTTTCGATTCTGGTTTTCCTGATCCTGGCCGCGCTCATTGCCGGCGTGCTTTTCCCCGGCGCCCTGTTCTGGTCGACCGGCGGCTCTGAAGGCATCAAGTTAATCGCCGGCGTCGATCTGGTCCTTGGACCGCTACTGACACTGATCGTCTACAACCGGACCAAACCGCGCGGTGAGATCATCCGCGACCTTAGCGTGATCGGCGTAATCCAGTGCGCTGCTCTGGCCGCCGGGATGTTTATCGTCTATCAGCAGCGCCCCATCACGGTCACCTGGGCGAACGACCGATTCTATGTGGCCACCGCCAACGAGTACCGCGCGGCAGACGTGGCGCAAGACCAAATGCCCGCGTTGAAGCCACTGTCACCGGTCTTTGGCGTGATCGATTTGCCGGACGACCCCGCAGAGCGCGCGACCATTGCCATGACCTACGCGATGGCAGGCGAACCACTGCACATGCGGATGACCCTCTACAAACCGCTTCCCGAGAAAGCCGAAACGCGTGCACTGCTGCGATTCAATGCACTGAATGCGGATACGGCCACCGAGTGCATCGATGTCAACGTCGTGAGCCGGTTCGGCAATTTCGAACACTGCTTCAATCCGTCAACACGCCGGTTCAAGTAGCTAGCCGATTTGACGTAATCCGCAGGCGCGCGCCGACAATCTCGCGTTTTGCTGAATACGGCACATCCCGCGCGTGCTCTTGCCGTTACCGTTGAGCGCTGACCAGATCAAGACGCTCCGGAAAACAATAATGAGCAGTCCGCACCCGCTTCCAGACACGCCCATGGCTTTGCCCACTTCAACCGACATGAGCACCGACGAGCGACCGTGCCGCTTCTGCGCGAAGCCGGTCAGCAGACTGGTTGTGGATCTCGGCCTGTCGCCCCTGTGCCAAAGTCAGGTGGCTCCCGGCGAGTTGAACCAACCGGAGACGTTCTATCCGCTGCGCGCATTTGTCTGCGAGTCCTGCCTTCTTATGCAGGTGCACGAACACGTTTCAGGCGAAGATATTTTCTCGCACTACGCATACTTCTCATCGTTCTCCGAATCGTGGCTCGCCCATTGCCGCGATTACGCAAATAGGGTCATTGACCGTCTTGGGCTGACAACCGAGTCATTTGTCGTGGAGGTGGCGAGCAACGACGGCTACATGCTGCGTAATTTCGTCGAGCGCAACATCCCGTGTCTTGGCATCGAACCGGCGGCAAATGTGGCAGACGCAGCCCGCCAGCATGGCGTCAATTCCCTGACCCGTTTCTTCGGCACGGAAACGGCGCTCTACACGGTGGCGGAATACGGCAAGGCTGACCTGATCGCCGCCAAGAACGTCTTGGCGCACGTGCCGGACCTGAACGACTTCGTGGCTGGGCTACATCTTCTGCTCGCTGACCACGGCACGTTAACCGTCGAGTTCCCCCATGTGCAGAACCTGCTGGCCCTCAATCAGTTCGACACCATTTATCAGGAACACTACTGCTACTTCTCTCTACTAACGCTCACCCAAGTCTTTCGCCATCACAAGATGGAAATCTACGATGTGGAGAAAATCCCAACGCACGGCGGATCGTTGCGAATCTTCGTAAAGCAACAAACAAACGAAGCGATTGCCGTTCGAAGCAGCGTCCGCAACCTCCTCAATGAGGAGCGCGACGCCGGTCTTGACGATCCGGATCGTTACGCCGCGCTGCAGGACGCGGCGAACAAGGTGAAATACGACCTGCTGCAATTCCTGATCAACGCCAAGCACGACGGCAAGCACCAACACAACAGCAGCAACCACCAACCAAGGCCGAAGCAACCACGTTCTCATGCCGGCCCTATCGACCAACCGCGGCCGCCTCTTTGCAGCTCCCGCCCCGCCCGTGAGCTCCGGCAGCCTTATGGGAACACCAACACCGGGCCACGCCCGCTACCCTCAACACATGGCTAAGAAACGGACCGCCAAGAAACCGCTGCGCAAAGAGC
>JBCCMA010000081.1:0-16141 GCA_039026595.1 Pseudomonadota bacterium | reverse complement strand
TCCCGATCATCGGAGAGGCACCGGAGTTTCTGGCGGCACTTGAGCGAGTCTCTCGCGTTGCGGGCATCGCCAAGCCTGTGTTGGTGATCGGCGAGCGCGGGACCGGTAAGGAACTGTTCGCCGCGCGCCTGCATTTTCTCTCGCCCCGGTGGGACCAGCCGCTCGTCAAGCTCAATTGCTCCACCCTTACGGAGTCGCTTCTCGAGTCCGAACTGTTCGGTCACGAAGCCGGGGCGTTCACCGGTGCGACACGCCAGCACATCGGACGTTTCGAGCGCGCGGATCAGGGCACATTGATCCTCGACGAACTCGGTACGCTACCACCGCGTATGCAGGAGAAACTGCTGCGGGTGGTCGAGTACGGCGAATTTGAACGCGTCGGCGGCAGCGAGACGATTCATGTGGATGTGCGCCTCGTGGGATCGACCAATGCTGATCTGCCGGCACGGGCGGCAAGCGGATCGTTCAGGGCGGACCTGCTCGACCGGCTCGCGTTCGACGTTATAAACGTGCCGCCCTTGCGCGCGCGGCGAACCGATATCGCGCTGCTCGCACAGCACTTCGCGGTTAACGTGACCGCCGAACTCTCACGACCTTTCTTCGCCGGCTTCTCGGACGAGGCCCTCGCTCAACTGCGCCGCTACGCGTGGCCGGGCAACGTCCGTGAGCTGAAGAACGCCATCGAGCGGTCGGTCTACCGCATGGAGGATCCCGAAGACGAATTGATCGACCTGGTGATCAATCCGTTCGACACCGCTCACCCCATCGAAGAGCAGGCGAGCATCGATCGCTCACCCGCAAAAGAGACACCCGGCAAACCGCGTGAACACACTGAGTGGCCGGTCGACCTGCGCGAAGAAGTGGCCGAATTGGAGAAAGCGCGGCTACGCGATGCGATGAATCGCAGCCAGCATCACCAGAAGAACGCTGCGGCACTGCTGGGATTGAACTACCACCAGTTCCGGAATTTGGCGCGAAAGCATGACCTGGCTACCGAATTCGGCCGACAGCGAAGATCGCGTCAAAAGGCTGCGGATAACGACCCATCCGACGAGCGGTAGTGCGGCAGCCACACGATGCCCACCGTATGCACAACCGACTCACTGGCGCTTGCCTTGATCCGAATCACCTGAAGTTCGTCATCAGACACGTCGAACTTGCCCTCCAACGCATCGATTTCTGATTGAAGTTCGCTCGCCGCCGCCTCGATCGACGCCGCCACAGCGGCCACGGTTTCCTTTGCGCGCGCCACATCGCCTTGCTCCTTGCGCGAACTGCTGAACCCAGACACCGCGCGGCGGACACGATTGGCCGACGTGCTACTGAATTTCTTACGGCCAAGCAACACACCGAGGATGGCGCTGCCGGCGCCCATCAACGAGTCCATTTTCTTCTGGCTCGCCTGCTGCTCTTCTTTTTCCAGCGTCTGATTGGCGCGCCGCAGGCGCTCCTCGAGCGTCGCGACCTTCTTCGCGTACTTGGCACGCAGTGCGTTCACCTTTACATCTCGCGCCTCGCTCGCCTTTATCTGAAGACGCGCGCGGAAGTCGCGCTCTGACTCGCCGACCTCCGCCATCAGCTTGAACTCACGCGAGCGAAAAATCTCAAGCGGGTGCTGCGCACGCAGATAGGTTTTGAATTGCTTCTCCCAGACTTTGAACACCCTGGCCTGCGTCGCTTTGCCGGGGAGTTCGGCAAAACCCGCCCGATCGTCCGGAACGGTTCCCAGATCATCCAAAGACAGATCGACGTTTCCGGCTTCAGCCCAGTCCAGCACGTTGGGCGGCTCGCCAAACACCACCTGCATTTGCTTGTCCTGCATGGCCGCTACGTTGTACCGGGCGTTCGAATACGACAATCGCGCGGCGCCGAAGCCGCGCGGAACATAAACCAGTTCGCCATCCCCGGGACTGACCACCGGCGCGTAGTACTGTGCAACACCAGGTTCAACCACCGGCGCGCCGAGCGGCTTTGCAAGGGTTTGAGGCTTGCTGTCGCTTGATGTCGTACCCGCAACTCGATCGGCCATGAGTGTGCGAATCTGCGCCCGCGTTAACGGACCGGGCAAGTAGGACATCACCCACCGCGTGTTGAAGACCACGTCTTCTTTTTCGTGCACGTTGTGAAGCAGGAACCGACGCTTTCCGAGGCCGGCAAGCACGCGCTCCATCCGCGCCTTGTCAAATGCCGCGCCGTCCGCTGCCCCCTCAAGGCCATCCATAACACGTCGCTTGTCACGCTCGGTCTGAAGGCGCCCGATAAACCAGGTACCTGTATTCGACAAACCCTTGTAATCCAGGTCGACCGGATTTTGCGTCGACAGAACCAGACCCACCCCATACGCCCTCGCCTGCTTCAACAGCGTCAACAGCAATTTCTTTGAAGGCGGGTTGGCCGTGGGCGGCATGTAGCCGAAGATTTCGTCCATATAGATCACCGCCCGCAGTGACCCGGTTCCTGGTTGCGCCCGCATCCAGCGAATGATGTCCGCAAGCAGCATGGTGACGAAGAACATCCGCTGCGCATCGTCCAGATGCGCGATCGACATGATCGAAACACGCGGCCTGCCCGCATCGGTGTAAAGCAAGTTGGCCGTATCCAGCGGTTCACCCGCCAGCCACGCGTCAAACCCCGGCGCGCCCAGGAGATTGTTCAGCCGCATCGCCAGAGCAAAGCGCTCCTTGGCCGGGAAAAAGCTGTCCACGTCCAGAACACCGATCCGCGCAACCGGTGGTGTCTGGATCGCCGCGATCAAACCGCCGAGCTCAAGGGATCGACCAGCTTGCCACGCGTGATCAAGAATCGTCGCAATGAGAATATGCTCGCGGCTCGTGATCGGGTCAGCGTCGATACCGATCAGATTCAAAAGCCCGGTGGCGGTGGCCGACACGTTGTCGCGGTACAGATCGGCATCGTCAAGCACTTTTTGGTCGGGGGCCGAGAAACGCTGCAGCACGCTGACAGGCGCGCCGGCGGAACTGCCAGGTGTGTAAATCGAGAAGTCGGCCTTTTTGCGCAGCGCCTCGATGCGCTTCCCATCCTGCCCCCACTGTTTCAGCCCCTTCCGCCAAAGCGCGGCCTGCGCCTTTGCGTAGTCGTCCACCGACTGGCCTGCGGTGGTGGCGGCCTGCGCGTCGACCCAGGGTCGAAACGACGGCGCATCCAGCTTGGGAAACGTCAGCATCATGTTACCGAGATCGCCCTTCGGGTCGATGGCGATCACTGGCACGTTATCCATGGCGGCCTCTTCGAGCAGACCGATGCCAAGACCGGTTTTACCGCTCCCCGTCATGCCGATAATGACCGCATGCGTTGTTAAGTCACGTGCGTCATACAGCACGGCGTCATCGGTAACCTGCTGCGAGTCATTGTCCACGCGCGCGCCAAGATAAAATTGCCCGAGCTTTTCAAATTCAGTCATCGTTTCGCCGGTCTTTAGTCAAACCCGGGCAGTATACCGGCCCGATACCGACTACCATCACAGTCTGCGTCTTCGAGGCCTTCTAAACTCCACCTGAAAGGCCCGCGTTATGCCGGATAACCGCCGATTTATGTTGTGAACAGATTTTCTGCATGCATGCTTGTTGTCGGCGTGATGGCCGGCGGTCTCCTGTCCGGTTGCGGTATCGATACGCGTTCGGCGGCGGAGCGCGTAAGCGAGGCTCAAAAGAACATCGAGATGGCTCGCTACCGCGAAGCCATCATTGATCTGCGCGACCTGCTTCTCGACCGTCCCGACGAACTCGATGCCCGGCTGACGCTCGGACACGCTCTGATTGCGATCGGCGATATGGATGCTGCAGAAAAAGAACTGGAGCGGTCACGTCTGATGGGCGCGCCCGCCGACGAATTCCTCGAGTCGCTCATTTACGCGTGGCAGAGCCGTGGCAACCACTTCCAGGTGCTGGCCGAAGCCCGGCCTGACCTGATGTCCACGCCGGACAAGGGCGACATCATCAACGCTCTGCGAGCACGCTCGCTGCTGGCACTGTCAAATACGCGGCGCGCGTCCGAGATCTTTGACGAACTACTGGATCGACGCAGCCCTCTCGAGGCCAAGCGCATCGCTCTGATTGGGCAGGCCACGATGGCCGAGAACCGCGGCGATGTGGACACGGCCGAGAAAAAACTGCGTCTGGCGCTCGAACTGGTCCCGGACTCGGCCGAGACCTTTCTGACACTGGGCCGCGTCTATCTCGACCAGGAGCGCTACCAGGCCGCGATCGATGTGCTGATCAATTCGCGCAACAACGAGATGAAGGCACGGCGCAAAGACTGGTTTTTCATCGAAGCGCAGCTGGCCGAGGCCTACATTGGTGTCGGCGATCTTGAGAGCGCCCGCGAGGCGACGCGCACGCTGGAAGTGATCGGCGAGGCGCATCCCATGACGGCGTATCTGCGCGGCCGGGTGGCGCTCGAAACCGGCGATTTGCCGCAGGCGATGGAGGAGTTTGAACAGGTCCTCGATGACTTTCCCTCGTTCGCGCCGGCATTGACGCTTCTCGGCGTCACGTTGCTTGAGCTTGATGACATTGAACAGGCCGAGATGGTCCTGTCCGAGGCGGTGATCGGCGACCCGAAAAACAAACGAATCCGCCGTTTGCTCGCCGAAACGCGAATGCGAATGGGTCGGTCCCGCGCCGCCATCTCAACGCTTGAGGACGGCGTGCGCAACAACAGCGTCGATGCGCCAATGATCACGCTCCTCGGTCGCGAGTCACTCCGCATCGGCGCGCGCAAAGAGGGTCTGCGCTATCTTCGGCAAGCTCTGGCCGAAGATCCCACCAACCTGCGCGCCAACCTCGCGCTGGCCCAGCAGTATCTCGCGGACGGCCAAACCGACGCCGCGGTCGCCGTTTTGCAGGCACTTCCGACCGATGTGATTCCAGCCCAACGACGCGCGCTCCTGATCCGCGTCGCGCAAATCGACCGATCCGATGTGGCGACAGCCAAAGCGCAGATCGACGCGCTGCTCCGGGATACGCCCTACGAACCGTTCCTCATGAGTCTGGCCGGCAATTTCTACCTGACGATCGGCGAACTCGGGCGCGCGAAATCGCTTTTCAATCAGGTCTTGCAGCAGGTTCCCGGCAACCGGTCGGCGATGCTGAGCTTGCTCGAAGTGGACGAACAGACCGGGGACTTCTCCCGCTCGCGCGAGCTGTTCCGCGCCGCCAACGCTGCCGAACCCGACGATCTTCTACCGCTGATGGTTCTGGCGCGCATCGAAGCGGCGTCCGGCGACGAGGCCGCAGCCATTCCCTACATCCGGCAGGCACTCGACAAGCACCCGACCGCACTCCTGCCCAATCTCATCATGGGCGCCCACGCAATGCGTACGGATGAGTTGGAACTCGCCGAGCAACTGGCGCGCGTCGCGGTGGAACGCTACGACGACTCGGCGCGCGCGCACGCCCTGCTTGGGCTGATTCGAATGCGTCAGTCGCGCTTCGACGAAGCGTCCGGGCAGTTCCGCCGCGCTGTCCTCCATGATCCCGCCGACGCCGAGTATCGCTATCTGCTGGGTCAGGCCGACCTCGCCATACAACGGGCCCGTCAGGCACGTACGCATTTCAAAGACGCACTCGCGCGGGATGAAAATCATATGGGTGCCCTGCGCGCGCTCGCCGTGATGGATGCAAGACGACTCAAGAACGGGTTGGCGAATCAATACGTCAACCGCATTCGGACAGCGTATGGCGATTCCTGGGCGGCGACGGTGGCCGTTGCAGACATTCGCGCGGCCCAGAAAAACACCGCTGAGGCGCTAACGCTCTATCAGCGCGCGCTGGCCGAACAACCGAACTGGCCCATCTCGCTGGAGCTCTTCCGGTTGCGCAAGGCAGAAGGTCGCACCAATCCGGACCGATCGCTGCTTGAGTGGTTGGCACGCGAGCCGGACCACCTAGACGCGCTGATTACGCTCGCCCAGTTCCGCGAAGAACAGGATGACTTCCTCGATGCCATCGGATTCTACGAGCGCGCACTGAAAATACGGCCGCGCCACAAGCTTGCTGCCAACAACATTGCATGGCTGTATTTGCGACGTGACCGTCCGGGCGATCGGGCGCTTGCGCTGGATGCCGCGCGCAAGGCGTACCGCGCCGAACCGGGCAACATCGAAATCGCTGACACCTATGGCTGGATGCTGCATCAGAACAATGAACAGGAAATCGCCATCGGTGTGTTTCGTGCGGCAATGGCAACGACCACGGCGCAAAAGAATCCGGAGATCGCTTACCATTTCGCCTCCGCGCTCTTCAACAATCAACGCCCGCTGCAAGCGCGGGATCTGCTCGATGAAGCACTGCTGTCTGACGAATCCTTCGTCAGCAGGCCCGACGCCCCAAGCCTTGCGTAATCTGATCAACTAGCTTTAATGAAAACCGGTCACCTCTGTTCGACATAAGCTCTGCGCCACGTCGACAGTCTTTACAAGCCGCTAAAACGCGTAGTAAACAATAGTGTCATAGCCTTCCCAGTTGCCTATTCCGAAAGGATATTCATGGGTTGGCATGCAGCTTGCCGCTTGTACGGCAAGGCGCCGCTAGACGCGCCGACGCACGGGCTTTAGGCCGGCGTCACAAAACCAAGGGCAATGCCCCAAACGAAGAAAGTTCGGCCCCCCAAAGCGCCGACGCACAGTATGAAAAAAATAATGCAGAGTCTGGTCGCTGCCAGCGTTCTGTGCGCGCCGCTCGCAAACGCGGGCTCGCTGACGCAAACGAACGAGGGGCGCACCGGTGCAGTCGGCAACGGCTGGCTTGAAATCGAGCGCAACGGATACGACCCGCGCATCAACGGTCGCTTGCTCGCGCTTGGCAAAAACAGCGAAGACAGAACCTCGCGTTTCGGTCAGCGCACGGTGCGCGATGAGTACGGCACGCTCGAACTCACCGGCGTCATGCTGTCGTATGACTGGGCTGGGTCGAGTCGGACCACCGCCAACGACTCCACGTTTGCGCAGTGGCGCGTTACCGGTTCAGGGTCCTGGAATCGACTTGTGGAACACGCCCTCGGTGGATCGTCACTTACGGGCGACGTGATGTCTTTTGGCACGACCGCGGCTAATAAGGCCAGTCTCGACTTCTCGCGCTACGTTGGCCTGAGTCGCTCAGACCAGTACGCATTCAGCGATAACATCGTGCTGACCGCTCGCATGGCCATGCAAGCCGTACCCGAGCCGGCAACCTACATCCTCGTGCTGTTCGCGCTGCTGGGCTGGTTGGCGTCACGCTGTCGCTCTCGAACGTAGCGCCCACTGATAACCGGCCGACAACTGTTCACGCCCGCCGCGCTCTACAATATCCCCATGGGTCACGACCACACGCTCAAAGGGCAACGACAATACCGCCTCGAGCGACGCGGCCAGTGCGTCGCGGTCGCGCGTCAGCAAGCGCTCGAAGACCGTCGGCGCCAGCGTGCCAACCTGACCGAGCAAACGTGTCATCGTGCGAGTGAACCACGGCCGTTCGTGCTGAAAATTGAACGCCAGATCGGTTAACAGAAGCGTTCGCGACGGCCGATGGTGAAACACCACCTCGCCGATTTTGGGCATGCCTTTGATCACCACCTGATCCAGCGTGTCGGCCCACTCGGCGGGCGCAACATCTGCGAGTACCTCATCGGCGTGCAGCGCGGGGCGTTTTTTCAACAACCCACTGGCCACATACGTTTTCGCATCCGGCGCCACCGCCTGCCAGCTCGCCACAAAGAGGTGATGCCACAAATTGGGCGCCACAATAAACCGGACCGGTCCGAGCGCCGTGATCTCCGCCACCAGGTCGGGCGCTGCGTCGATTGGCGAATGTAGCCAGAGCCCGCCGTCGGGTAATCGAACGACCGTCATGCGCGTGCCGATATGCAAACCGCAAAACACCATGGGCGCGTCCACAACCCACAACCCGTCGTCGATCTTCTTAAGTGCTGTCATTCGAGCCCCCGGCGCGATTGTGTTTTTCTTATCCAACGAGTGTAGAGCATTTCGCATAATGCCGATGGTCCAAAAGATTGGGCTTGGCCAAAAATATGTGTACGGTGGCCGCACATGGACATGCACGACGCACTGCAAGAGGTCCTGCGTTGCCCGACGACGGGGAACGCGCTGGGTCTTGCGAACGGTTCGCTCGAAACCGCAGACGGCGCACACAGCTACCCTTTGATCGAGGGTGTCCCGTGGCTTTTGCCATCGCCTCGAAACTCCCTGCTGGATTGGGGGGCCAAACTCCATCATTTGCAGCAGGTCATTCAGTCCGAAGTCGCGCAGCTGGAGCGCGAGAGCAAACGCAGCAGCGGCCCTACCCGCCAGCGGCTCAGCACGTTGCAGCACGCCAAGCAGGTTTTCCTGACTGAGGTCATCGCGCTGATGCGCCCGGTGGTCACAACCAAAGTCGCCACATCGGCGCTCTACGACGCCCTGCGCGATCGTGCGCCCTCCATTCAGAACCTGCTGAGCTACGAAGCAAACCTGTACCGAGACTGGATCTGGGGCGATCAGGAAAATGCGCAGGGCTGCCAGATAGTGCGCGATGCGATCGGCGCCACGGCACCGCAACGGATGGTCGTGCTCGGCGCAGGCAGTGGCCGGCTGGCCCACGATCTGCACGACGCGTATCGACCAGAACTGACGGTCGCCACCGACATAAATCCCCTTCTTCTGATGGCGGCCAACCGCGTGTTTGACGGTCGAGGCTTCCGTCTGCACGAGTTCCCCGCCCAGCCCAGATGCACCGAAGACCAGGCGATCGAACACACGTTCACCGGACTCGACCATTGGCCCACCGGCTTGAGTCTCGCCTTCGCCGATGCGACCAACCCGCCGTTTGCCTCGAACGCATTTGATGTGGCCGTCACCCCGTGGCTGATCGACATCCAGCCGCACGAACTCACATTGTTCCTGCGGCAACTTAACAGCTATCTGCCCGTCGGCGGCCGCTGGATTAACTTTGGAAGCCTCGTATTCAATCAGTCGCGCGACGCGCATCGCTATGCCATTGAAGAAATCTCCGGCATCGCCGAGGCGGCCGGATTCGCCATGGGCGAGCCAACCGAGACTGAAATGCCCTATCTCAAGTCTCCATACAACGCGGGGTACCGCGTTGAGCGTGTGTGGTCATGGTCGGCGACAAAAGAACGCGATATCGCGCGCAAAATGGAGGTTCAGGTCTTACCGAGCTGGCTGCTTGACATCGATCAGCCGATACCGAGGACACGCTATTTCCAGGCCTTTGAGCAACAGCATCGCAGCTACGCCGCTTTGACTGCCGACATCGATGGCAAAACGTCCATCCGAAAACTGGGAGGCCGCATGGCGCGCCAAAACCGCGGCGACCCGCACGAGGCCACGGAAATGGTGCGGCAGTTCCTGCTTGAGATTTATCAGCAAAACCGCCCGGCGTAGCGCAGGCGCCGTGAAAACCGCCCGGCTAGGGTCCACGTCCTGTGAACGCCATCGCCATGAACCAGAACGCGAAGATCGTAAAGACCAGCGCGATCACAAACGCCAGCACCAGCGGGAAGCTCCACTTGAATCGTGGTGGTGGTGACGCCTCACCAAGGCGCGCCCGTACCGCCGCGACCACCTCGTCGGGCGTAACGGCGAAGCAATCGGACCAGAGCGAGGCCAGGCCCTGCTCGCTCTTTTGACCAAAGACCGCGCCGCGCCCGTCTTCAAGCCGCACCGCCACGCTGGCGGGCACATAGCGCCGCGGCTCGCCCAGCCAGACGCCGGTTAGTTCGAGCAGGTCTGCCCGGCGGTCGTCCTCAGCGAGAAAACGCCCCACGGCCACAAGGTCGGCCGTCGACGTTAGCTGGCCCGCCGCCGCGTCCGCCTCGGCAATCGACTCCGTGCAGGGCGCCGCGAGTGCCCCCGCTGCCAGGCCGCAACCAACAAGCCGGACGAGCGCGCGCAACACGCGTGCTGTTTTGAACAACCTGAACATAGGTGGCGATACGGCGACGACCATCAGGGCCCGGTGAGCACGGAAGTGTACGAGTCGTGCGTCCGCAGGTCACTACCTCGGGCGCGCGTTCGTTGCCGTCTTGCGCGTCGCGACTACGGCATTGTTCCCGGCGGATAAGGGGACGCTGATGCGTAGCCACCCCACCACCTCGGTGGTATGCGCCACTTCCGTATCGCGGGACTGCTCCTCATCCACGTGCACCTGTACGCGGCTCCCCTGGAGGCTGCGGAACCGAACACTGGCGGTGTCCCCACCGTCAGTCGTCTGCATGGCAGACAGGAACACCGCATCGTCGACGGCCTCGCCAAAGTCGATGTTATACCAGCTGTCTGTGACCTGATTCGGCGTACGCCCCGTCAGGACGCGACCGCCGTCAAGCAGCGTGCCTGCGCCCAGATCGAAGGCGAGATAGTGAACCGTTTCATCCGCATGAGCACCGCTTGCGTTCTCTTCTTCCTCCACCTCAAGCCGGAACCCGTTGGGCGTGAGATTGGCCTGCCGAGTGGTGACCGCCGCCGCGTCGTTCGCCGTGACCACCTGACTGAACAGCACAGGTGTGCCGCCAAAGTCTGCCCCGAACCCAAACGATCGTCGCGCACCGTCCGCGACGATCGACCCTGCTTCCACGTTCAATCCCCCGAAGACATGACGCCCGGGTTTGACGGCGAGCCAGCTCACCGTTTCGGTGATGTGCCAACCGTCGAGGTAATCCCACTCATCCACCTGAAACTCAAAACCTTCGGCCGTCACGTTGCGCACACGTAGCGTGGCGGGATGCCCGCCGTTGAACGACAACGGTCCCATCACCACGATGGGCGCCTCGTCAAACGGCACGTCGAAGGTGACCTGGAACCAGGTGGTGATGTCCGGCTGCAGGACCGTCTCGATGCCAGCGCGGTAAAGGGCCGCCTCGGGTTCGTCAACAATCAGGGCGGTCTGTTCATCCAGTTCCAGCAGGTAGGCTTCCAGTGCGTCGAGATCACCCTGCGTCATAGCCTCGCCGCTGTGCGCCGCGATGGCTTCACCGAGGGTGCGGGCGGACCCGTCGTGCAGATACGGCGGGGTCTGCCACGCGCTTACCAGCGACGGTGTATCGATACCGGTAAGCGAGGCGCCGAGCCGCGCACCGCTGGCGAGCGTGATGGTGCCTATATCGTGCAACGTTGCGACACTGCTGTCGGTAAAGCGCGGCGCCGCGTGGCACACCCCGCAGTTGCGTTGGCGGAACACCTGTCGGCCCTGTTCGCCTGCAGCGCTCAATGCCTGCGCAGCAGGTCGGTACGGACTGGGTTCGCCGCGCGTCAGCGACTCGGTATACGCGGCCAACGCATCAAGGTCTCCACTCAAACCGGTTTTCGGCGCACCCAGCGGTTCGCTGCGGGTGCCCGCAAAAAAGTCCTGATCGTCCATCAGGCCCGCGCCGCCTGCGAACCGACGAATCTGGTCCTCGAAATCCTGAATCTCGTCAAAATTTGCCGACCAGTGGACAAAGCCGTGCGCCGTCCCGCCACGACCCCGCAGCGTAATGGTGTTGCGCACCCCCTCGCCGAACTGCGTGAAGTCCCAGACGCGACCGTCGTCGCCGCCGTCAGCGTGGCAACTGGCGCAACTCATGTAGTCCAGCGCCGCGAGGCGATCATCGCGGGCGTCATAGAACAGCTGCTTGCCGTAGAACACTTCGGCATTGAGCGCTTCATTTCCCACCGTGGCCACTTCGGCCAGAACCGCGGTGTCGAGGGCGCCGAACTCAACGATGGGCTCGATATCGACCAGATGAACGCTGCGGCCCATGAAGTTGTGCACCGCGAGCGTTCTGCCGTCGGGTGACAGCGCCAGTCCCTGCGGTGCGAAGCCAACATCGAAGCGCACCACCTCGGCGTTATTTTCGGGCAAGCTCACGGCAATCTGTCGATTGCCCTCGAGGGCAGTAAAAAGATGGATTCCGTAGGGCCCGTACACCGCCGCACTGGCCACCGACGCGTTGTCGTGGTCGATCCGGGCCAGAGGTTGCTCGATCGTTTGCGCACCGTTGATGCGAATGCGTGAGCTGATGGCACGCACCGCTTGATCAAAGGTCAGTACACCGTTGCTGCGCAACCCGCCGCCCAGAATGTTGTCTTGCTTCGAGGGCGCGTACGCGGTGTGACCGGCCGGATGCATCGCCATTGGCCCGATGTAATTGGGCAGCCCCGGCCCGCTGTTCTCGGAACGCGGACGATCACTGTGGCGAAGGGCGGTGGTTGTGCGCACAACCAGATTCTCCGCGCGCATGACCTGCAGTGCCATCGTGCCCGAGCTGACATCGGGCTCAGACGTGGCCTCTCCCGGAACCGGCGGGGTGATGAACGAGGTCACAAACACATGGCTCGCATCCGGGCTCTGTGCGAGATGGCGCGGATGCGACACGGTCTGAGCGGTTCGCACCACCGTGCGCGACGCCAGGTCGATCTGAACGATCTCATCCGTGCCCTCCAAAGACACCAGAGCCGAGCCCGCCGCGCCGCCGGTGACATCGCGCGGCATCAGTATGCCGAACGGTTGCGCTCGCACATTTGGCAGGTTGACCGTCCCCGTTACCGCGCGCGAAACGGGATCGATGAGGCTGATCGACCCGCTGTCGCGGTTCACCACCCAAACCTGACCCGCGTTGTCGAACGCCAGCGTCGTCGGGTGATTGCCCACCGGTATTTCTGCAAGACGCGCATAGCTTTGGGCGTCGATGACGGTCACCGAATCGTTATCCGGATTCACGTTCCAGACCTGCGCGAGCGACGGATGAAACGCGACGCTGGTGGAGGCCAGCCAGCGGTTTGGCTGCCCTGGGTCGATGGTGCTGTCGTACACAATGTGCGCAAACGACGTCTGGGTTTCGCGGCCGGTCACCGGATCACGCGCCGTCACCACAACCACATAGCGACCCGGCGTGGCAAAGGCGTGCGTGACCGATGTGGCCGTGCTCCAGGCGCTCTGCGTGCCGTCACCAAAACTGACGCGGTACTCAAGACCGGCATCGCCCTCAATCTGGAACGTCTGGCTGTCGCCGGACGCTCCCGCCCCCTCCGACGCGGCCATGACCGTGTCAGGATCGGCGCCAATTGGGATCGTCTTCTCAAGATTGTCGTTTTCAAAACGACCCGACGCGACGGTGCGCCACTGCACACCGTCTGCGCTGATCTGCACGCGGTAGTCCGCGATACGCCCATTCGCGTTATTGCGCCGGGGCAGGTAGCGAAGCGCCGTCAGCGCGTAGTCACCGCCAAGGTCCACGACGAGCTCGTGCGGCGGGTTCGGATCATTGGCCTGTCCGGGGGGCGAGAACACCGTGTGCCAGAACGTATTGTTGTTGCCATCGACGGCGTTCGCCGCCGGCCAGCCGGGTTCGGCGCTATCCACCGAAACCTGCCAGCGCGAGCGGTCAATGTCAGCGCCGTTGGCATCCAGCACATTGAGTTCCGCCACGGTCGTCCAGCTGTTGCCATTCACTTCAGAGTCCGCAATAAGCTTCACGTAGCGAATTTCGCCCGGCGTGCTGACCGACGTCGACCGGGCCACGCGCACAATGTGGGCCTCGGACGGCACGCCGCGTTGGTTTAACGCAAAGACCATCCAGTAACCGGGCAGCACAATATTTGGATTGGCATTGGGCGTGAGCGTGGTGGTCCCGTCTGCGTTGGCCACGGCGTCGAGCCACAGGAAGCGGGAATCGGTGTTGACCGCGTGGGTATTGGCGCCCATCCGCACCATTGAAAATTGCACGGCATCGGCTGTGGTTTGCACAACAAAGGACTGCCCCGCGCGCACGACGCCGGGCGCGCTTTCGATCGACGGCCGCTGTGCCGGCGTGCCGTCGGCGTTATAGAGATAGGGCGGGCTGAACACCTGGGCATTCTGATGCGATGCGCCGTCGAGCCATTCGTTGCCCGAGCCGTAGCCCCCGCCCGCCGACAGCACGCGGCCGTCTGCGAGCAACGCGCCGGTTGAGTGGTAATTTCGCGGCACGGCGGCGCGGGCTGTTAACCGCCACTGTCCGCTTTGTGGATTCCAGATTTCCGCCTGGTACACCGCGCCGAGGTTATTGAAGGCACCGGAATACGTTGCACCGCCAAGCGCAATGACCTCACCGTTTGGCAGCGGGACCAGGTTGTGAAACGCGCGGCCGGCCTGCATTTCCTGCGTTTGCCGCACAACGGGCGCCGAGCCGTTCAGGTCGATGGTGTACGCGCGACGGTTGCTGCCGCCGCTGCGCGCGCCCTGATTACGACCGCTCATGATCATGCGGCCGGCTCGATACTGGATCGCAACGCCGGTGGGTTGATCGACGTCCACGTCGGCGTTGGCATGCACAACTGCACCCACACCCGATGTGTCGATAAAGTGGTTTTCCGCCTCGCTCCAGTAATGGAACAACTTGCCATTGGGCGCCACGCTCAGGATCGGCCACCACCGGCGGCCGCCGGTGGTGCCATCAAAACCCTGACGCATCTCGGCGTAGTCGACCCCGTTCAACACCTGCCACCCGTCGGACGCCGACCATTTTTCAGGATTTCGAAAATTCGTCGCGGTGCCCATGGACGTCATGATTTCGCCGTTCGGCAGCGCGTTTGTCACCGGATACCAGCGGCCGCCCGTAGCCATGTTTTCGACCTGATTCCAGCGGTTATCCCGGTAGTCAAACAGGCTGGTCCACGGACTGTTGGTCTGGTTGCGTCCACCGTTGACGAACACCTGACCATCCTCGGCCATCGCCAGATGCGCGCAGAACATGTTGTGGCCAGGCTGGAACAAATCGTCGAACTGACCGGTACGGTGATCCCAGACTGAGCTGAACGTCTGCTCATCGCGGGGCCAGGTGGTGCGCTCGGAACCGGACCAGGTCAGGATGCGTCCGTCCGGCAGATTGGCCATCGAAACGGGGACCTGCGGCCACGGCAGGATGTCGCTCCAACGCCCGCCCTGCGCCGGCGCCATATCCCGATCGCGGGCCATGAATCGCTCGACATCCGACTGCACCAGTTTGTAGTTGAACATGGTCACGTCGTCATAGGTGGCGCGCGCACCGGCGTACCACGGCGAGGACCCAATGTAGAGCGGGCTATCGGTGTACACCGGCTGCCCGCCGTTAAATGGCAGGCTCACATCCGGCGCGCCGTTAATGAACACACGCAGCGTTCCGCCGTCCTTTGTCAACGCCACGTGGTTCCACACGCCCACCTCAAGTTCCGCCAGAGTGGACTGAGACAGATTGGCATTGGTATCGAGGGACACGGCGATGTGCAGACGGTTGCGCACCGGCTCGCGGAACAGCGCAATGTTGCGGTCGTAGGCGGACGTGCCCTTGTGGATCATGGCTTCCCACTGACCGCTGGGCGCCTCATCGAGGCGTACCCAGAACGCCATACCCCAATTCGCCGTGCCGGGCCGCGTCACAATGGAGTTTGGCAGACGGACACCATCCTCGGCGCTGTCAATCGTCAGCACACGTCCGTCCGCGCCACCTTCGGTGTGCCATCGTGGTGAGCCGAAGGCGACCCCTTGCTCTTCCAGATTGGCGTCCGGGAATCGCTGCTTGTAAAGACTGCGCACTTCCAGCTGGCTGACCGTGCGGTGATACACAGACACATCCGCGAAATCGCCCTCGGCGGCGGCGAAGAACGGCGTGGCGCCGATATGAAACACCCCGGTATTGGCGACCGGCTCGCCGCCGAGCGTGTCGGCTGAATCCAGCCGACCGTTGATGTACATCGACAATCGATTGCCGCGGCGTACGTACGCGAGATGATGCCACTCGCCCCCCGTCAGGACGGCGCTGGAGTTGCCCCCATCGTTGGGTGAGGCGCTCGTGCTCAAGCGGTAGTGCAAACGGTTATTTCCAGGGTGCAGGAAAATGGCGAAATTCCGCTCACTGCCGCTATCGCCCTTGTACAACACGCTGCGCCACGCACCCGTTGGCGCCGCGGTCGGTCGAAACCAGAAGGCCACGGCAAAATCGCCGTCGATCACGCTCAGGTCGCTCGCATGCGCCAGACGGGCGCTCGCGGAGGCGCCGCCAACAGACAGCGCGGTGCCCATAACGATGTCGGGTACCAACTCGGCACCGCCGGATAATTGCGCGCGATGTTCGAGACGTTCGGCCACGAGATCGGCCGCCTGCGCCCGAGTGGCCAACACGGTGATCAAAC
>JBCCMA010000080.1:0-16278 GCA_039026595.1 Pseudomonadota bacterium | reverse complement strand
CCCGACGGTGTACGGCGGGTCCGGTAACGCGGCCACGGATCTTAGGATGTCTGGATTGCGCACGAGCTCGAGCGTCATGGTGTCCGCCGATTTTTTGATCTTTTGCGGCGCGGCGTCGGCCGCCCGGTAGTCGGACACCGCCGCGCACGACACGAAAACATCGACGTTGGCCACGTCGCGGTGGACCGCCGCGTGCATCTGCTCGGCGGTTTGCACATTGACCCGTTCGATCCGGGGCGGTGTGTCCAGTGCCACGGGACCGGCGATCAGTGTGACCCGCGCGCCCAGCGCCTCGGCGGCCGCGGCGATCGCAAAGCCCATCTTGCCGGAGCTTCGGTTGGTCAGAAACCGGACCGGATCGAGGGGCTCGCGCGTCGGGCCGGCCGTCACCATGACGTGGGCGCCGGCGAGCGGTCCGCGGCGCGCGCGCTCGCTTAGGTGCACCTCGACCCGGTCGACGATCTCGACCGGCTCGAGCAAGCGACCCGCACCGGTTTCACCGCACGCCTGGCTGCCCTCACCGGGCCCCGCAATGACAAACCCCCGTGCCTTTAGCGTCTCGACATTGCTCACCGTGGCGGCGTTCGCCCACATCAGCCGGTTCATGGCGGGCGCAAGCACGATGGGCCGGTCGGTGGCCAGGCACAGCGTGGCCAGCAGCGAATCGGACTGACCGCCCGCGGCGGAGGCCAGAAACTCGGCGGTGGCCGGCGCCACCAAAATCAGGTCCGCCCAGCGGGCCAACTCGATGTGGCCCATGGCCGCCTCGGCCTCTTCATCCCAAAGATCGGTGCGTACCGGTCGACCCGACACGGCTTGGAAGGTCAGCGGCGTGACGAACTGTTGGGCACCGTGGGTCATCACCACCTGCACCTCGGCGCCGCGTTCGGCCAGACGCCGGACGAGGTCGGGCGCCTTGTAGGCCGCGATGCCCCCGGTCACCCCGAGTAAAATGCGTGTGTGGCGTAGCGCGTTCACGCGCGAAGCTTACCGAAAAACGCGGCCGCCGGTAGTCGGGCGAGGTAAAGCACCTTTACTTGATCCGGTTGGCCCGATTTGCGCGTTGTCGCCACCGGCGGGGGCGGCGAAAGTAGCCACGTCGCCCACCTCGCCACGGACGGCGAGCACACCCTAAGGAGGGGATATGCGGATGCGCGACTGGCCAGCCGATGAGCGCCCCCGGGAGAAGCTGCTCTCCCGGGGCGCCATCGCGCTGTCCGACGCCGAACTGCTCGCCCTGATCATTGGCAGCGGCGCCGCCGGCGCCACCGCGATGGACCTGGCGCGCGGCTGCCTTGAGCACTTCGACGGGCTGCGCGGCCTTTTGAAGGCCCCGCCCGCGGCCATCATGGCCTGCCCGGGCTTTGGACCGGCGTTCGCTGCCCGCGTGCTGGGCGCCGGCGAACTGTCGCGCCGGGCCCTGCGCCAAAAGGTGATGCGCCTGGGCACCCTGCAAAGCCCGAACAGCACCCGGGCATTCCTGCACGCCCGGCTGCGCGACCTTGAGCACGAGGTGTTCTGCTGCCTGCTGCTCGATAATCGAAACCGGGTCATCGCGTTCGAGGAGTTGTTCCGCGGGACGATCGACGGCGCGAGCGTCTATCCTCGGGAGGTCGTCAAGCTCGCGCTCGCCTACAATGCCGCCGCGGTGATCTTCGCCCACAACCATCCGTCCGGGGTCGCCGAGCCCAGCACCGCCGACGAGCGCATCACGCGACGACTGGTCAAAGCGCTCGCGCTGGTCGATATTCGGGTCCTGGACCACATGATCGTTGGCGATACCGCCTGTGTAAGCTTGGCCGAACGGGGCCTGTTGTGACGCCGCGCCGGTTGATCCAACCGCGGGGCGCTGCTATTCTCTGGCGCCTTTTTGGGCAGGCGTGCTCCTTCAGCTACGCCGGCCACACACCATTTTTGAGGTTGGAAGCATGTCCAGAGTGTGCCAAGTGACCGGCAAATCGCCGACGACGGGCAACAACGTTTCGCACGCGAACAACAAAACGCGTCGCCGTTTTCTGCCGAACCTGCACACCCACAGGTTCTGGGTCGAGAGCGAGAAGCGTTATGTAAAGCTGCGGGTGTCCACCAAAGGCCTGCGCACGATCGACCGTGACGGCATCGAGTCCGTGCTCGCCGACCTGCGCAAGCGCGGCGTCAAGGTCTGATCGGAGTGACCCATCATGCGTGAGAAAATTCGCCTCGTCTCAAGCGCCGGCACCGGCCACTTTTACACCACCACCAAAAACAAGCGGCTGCACCCCGAGAAAATGGTGGTGAAGAAGTTTGACCCGCGCGTTCGCAAGCACGTGGAGTACAAGGAAGCGAAGATCAAGTAGATCCGCTTCGTAGCACTCATGAAAAAAGCCCGCTCGACGCGGGCTTTTTTCGTTTTGGGCTCGGCCAGCGCGTAATCGCGTCAGGCGATGGCCGGCATCTGGTAGCGCTGCAGTCGGCGCGCGAACTCCTGCAAGGCCCGAATCCCTGTTGCTTCGGCCTCGCGACACCACGCCTTCAGACGCGCGATCAGAGCCTCATTGCTGAGCGTGGCGTTGGACCAGATCTGACGCAGTCGCTCACGGAACTCATGCACCGTGCGCAGCGCCGCGTTGGTGTCCAGCATTTGTTGCAGTTTTTCCTGCTGGCGCGAGTTCAGCAGCTCCGGCCTGCGAATCAGCGCACGCCGGGCGTTGCGCAGCAGCTCCCGCGCCCGCTCAGCGGATTGGGTTCGTGCCTTGTGAGCCTCGAGCTTGAGCACCGGCAGCGTCACCATGCGCGTGTAGTCTCGCAACACGTGCATGCGGTTCTGAACAATGGCCCGCACCGTCTCCCGATTCACCTCGACGGCGCGCTCGGCGATCTCCGGCTCGGTCACCCGGGTTCGTACGCGCGCCAGTCCAATCGCGCGGAACACACAGATATAAAGCCAGCCGATATCAAACTCCCAGCGCCGTACCGAAAGTTTGGCCGACTGCGGAAACGCGTGGTGGTTGTTGTGCAATTCCTCACCCCCGCACAGGATGCCGACCGGCGTCAGGTTGGTCGCGGCATCATCGCACTCGAAGTTGCGGTACCCGACAAAGTGTCCAAGGCCATTGATAATGCCCGCCGACAGCACGGGCATGGCCATCATCTGAAGCGCCCAGATCGTGATGCCGATGGCGCCGAACAGCACTACGTCAATCAAGAACATGAGCGCGACCCCACCGTTGGGAAAACGCTCGTAAACGTTCCGCTCCACCCAGTCATCAGGGGTGCCGCGACCGAATTTCTCAAGCGTGTCGTCTGTGCGCGCCTCGGCCTGATACAGCTCGGCCCCCTCCAGCAACACCTTGCCCAGCCCCAGAACCTGCGGGCTGTGTGGGTCGTCTTCCGTTTCGCACCGCGCGTGGTGTTTGCGATGCACGGCCACCCATTCCTTGGTGATAATCGCCGTGGTCAGCCACAGGTAGAAGCGGCACGCGTGCGACACAACGGGATGCAGTTCGAGGCTGCGGTGGGCTTGGGCACGGTGCAGAAACAACGTGACGGCCATGGTCGTAAAATGCGTGGCAACCAGCACAAAAACGACGTAGCCCCACCAGGGCATCTGAACCAAACCGTTGAGGTACTGCATGGGCTACTCCTGTGGCCAGAAACTGCGATGCTCGACTATAGCCGCGACCGGCGCGCCGAACTATGTAATATGTGTAACGTTTCGGTTATACGCCGTGCCTGGAAACAGATCGGGCACTGTGTCACAGATCGCCGCCTGCACGCCCACTCGCTATGCCCGAGCTTCCAGAAGTTGAAACATCCCGGCTCGGGCTGACGCCCCACGTGGTTGATCGGGTGGTGGTGCGGACCATCGTGCGCGACCCGCGGCTGCGCTGGCCCGTATCGGCGGAGGTCTCCGACACGCTGCCCGGGCTGCGCGTGGAGGGGCTTGCGCGCCGGGCGAAGTACCTTCTTTTTGAGACCTGCCGCGGCACGTTGCTCGCCCACCTGGGTATGTCGGGCAGTCTCAGGGTTGTCGATGCCGACGAGCCGCCCATGGCGCACGACCATGTCGACATCGTGCTGGATTCTGGTCGGGCATTGCGCTACCGGGACCCGCGTCGATTCGGCCTGATGCTCTGGACCAAGGACGATCCGGCAGCACACCGTTTGCTGTCCCATCTTGGTCCTGAACCGCTCGGAAGCGACTTTGATGGTGCGCTGCTGTATCGACGCTCGCGCGGCCGGCGCGGCGCGGTCAAGAACTTCATCATGGACGGCAAGATCGTTGTGGGCGTGGGCAACATCTACGCCAGCGAGGCGCTCCATCGAGCGGGCATTCATCCGCGCCGTCCGGCAGGTCGCGTGTCGGCCGCGCGGTATGACCGCCTTGTCGGCGATATCAAAGACGTGCTGAGCGAGGCAATCGAACAGGGCGGCACGTCACTGCGGGATTTCACCCGTCAGGACGGCCAACCCGGCTATTTTCAGCAGAAATTGAGCGCCTACGGACGCGCTGGTGAGCCGTGCCATAAGTGCACGTCAACAATACGTCAGGAAGTGATCGGGCAACGGTCGAGCTTTTTCTGCCCTCGATGCCAGCGCTAGTCAGCCGCTGCTGTCGCGTTTGCGGAAACGCTCCACCAGCCGGCGATTAACCACATCGGGCACAAACTTGGTCACATCGCCACCGAACGACGCCACCTCGCGCACGAGGGTGGATGAAATATAGGTGTACGACTCGTCGGGGGTCAGAAACAGCGTTTCAATGTCATCGGCGATCTGCCGCGACATGGTGGCGAGCTGGAACTCGAATTCAAAGTCCGAAACCGCGCGCAGCCCGCGCAGCATGACACCCAGTTTGTGTTTGCGCGCAAACTCCACGGTCAGTCCCGTGTAGCCGGTCACCTCCACATTCGGCAGCGGCGCCAGAACTTCCGCCGCCATCTGCACGCGGTCGTGCAGGCTGAACAGCGGGTTCTTGCGGGGGTTGCCGGCCACCGCCACCACGACGCGGCTGAACAACCCACTCGCTCGGCGGATCAGATCCTGATGCCCGTTGGTAATGGGATCAAACGTACCCGGATACATCGCGCCCGGCGGCGTGAACTCACTCATCGTATTGACTGCTCGCTGCGGTCATCTCCCCGACCGAGGACCACGGCCACTCGTCCATGAATGCCCGATGTTTGTCGTCTCACTGTACGCAGGGTCAGGCTTCTCGCGGAACGAAAAGCCCGTACCCGACTTGCCCGGCCGCTTTCTGCCGAACAGGTTGCCAGCCTGCTGGCTCGAAACCGAGTCGCCGATCGTACTCCGCGTACAACCGTCCGCCCGGCGCCAGCAGCGCCCGCTCCTGCAAAAGTGTACACAAGCGCTGCAATAAGTCCGACCCGAACGGCGGGTCGGCGAAAACAAGATCGAATGGGCCGGTTGCCGTAGCAAGCCACGCGCTGGTGTCGGCGTGGACCACGGTGGCAGACTCCGCGCCGACCGCTGCCAGATGTGCCTGCACGCTCGATGCAGAGACCCGGTCCTGCTCGACAAACACCACCGAGCCCGCGCCCCGCGACAACGCTTCAAGGCCGAGTGACCCCGTGCCCGCAAATGCATCGAGGCACCTCGCTCCGTGGAGCGTGGGCGCCAACCAGTTGAACAGCGTTTCGCGCACACGGCCCGGCGTCGGGCGCAGGCCAGCCCGGTCGGCGAAATCCAGTTTCTTGCCGCGCCAGCGACCGCCGATGATCCGAAAACGATTGCGCTCGATGCGCTGTGCCATGGGTTATGGGTCCGTGTTGCCAACCGTCGGCGTCCTGCTAGCATAAGCCGAATTTCGCACCGGTGGCGGCCATGTTCGGCAGATCGAAAAAAGACAAACCCATCGTCAAGGACGGTGACGCCAGCGGACCCGTGGATCGGGGCGCCGCCGCCAGCGAAAAGAAAGGGTTCTTTACGCGGCTTCGTGCACGCCTGAACAAAGGCAATTCGATCCTGACCACCGACCTTGGCGACCTCGTACGCGGTGGCAAGATCGATGACGACCTGATTGAAGAACTGGAAACGCGCCTTTTGATGGCCGACGCCGGCGTGGATGCGACCGATGCGATCATTTCCTCGTTGCAGGGGCGCGTCTCGCGCAATGAGTTCAAGGATGTGGATGCACTCGTGGGCGCCATGCGCGAACGCGTGCTGGAGATTCTGGAGCCCTGCCATCAACCACTCAGTCTGGGTGACACCCGGCCCTTCGTCCTTTTGATGGTCGGGGTCAACGGCGCCGGCAAGACCACCACAATCGGCAAGCTGGCGCGGCGATTTCGCGACAGTGGGTTAAACGTCATGCTGGCCGCCGCCGATACGTTCCGCGCAGCGGCGGTCGAGCAGCTTCAGACCTGGGGCGAGCGTAACCGTGTGGATGTGATCGCGCAGGCCACGGGCGCCGACCCGGCGGCGGTGGCTTTTGACGCCTTCGAAGCCGCCCGTGCCCGCAACGCCGATGTACTGATCGTCGACACCGCCGGTCGCCTGCAAACGCAGGACGGTCTGATGGACGAACTCAGCAAGATCAAGCGCGTGCTCGGTCGGCTGGATGCATCCGCACCGCATGAGGTGATGCTGGTTGTCGACGGGGGTAATGGGCAGAACGCACTCAGTCAGGCGCGCGAGTTCAACAAAGCGGTCGGCCTCACCGGCATCACCATCACCAAGCTCGACGGGACCGCGCGCGGCGGCACGCTGCTGGCCATTGCCAATGACCTTGGCATTCCCATTCGCTACATCGGTATCGGCGAAGCGGCCGAGGATCTGGGGCCGTTCGACGCGGAGCAGTACGCGGACGCGTTGATCAAGGGACCGGCCGACTGACGTGATCCGCTTCGATAACGTCACCAAACGTTACGCCGGTGGCCGCGACGCGCTGCGCGAAATCACGCTGACCATCAACGACGGTGAATTCGTCTTCCTGACCGGTCGCTCCGGTGCCGGAAAAAGCACGCTGATCAAGTTGATCACACTGATTGAACGTCCCACTCGAGGTCAGGTGCTGGTGGATGGCACCAATGTCGGGCGCACGCCACGGCGAGGCGTTCCGCGCCATCGGCGGGACATCGGCATGGTGTTTCAGGACCACAAACTGCTCAGCGACCGCAGCGTGTTCGACAACGTGGCACTGCCGCTGGTGATCGCCGGCATGCCGCGGCGCGAGCGGGAGAAACGTGTACGTGCCGCACTCGATCAGGTGGCGCTGCTCGAGCGCGATCAGTCCATGCCCGAAGCGCTGTCGACCGGCGAACGCCAGCGGGTGGGCATCGCCCGCGCCGTCGTGCGCAAACCCAAACTGCTGATTGCGGACGAGCCCACCGGCAACCTCGACCCGGAACTGTCCGCCGACATCATGGGCATTTTCCTAAGGTTCAACGCGGTCGGCGTCACCACGCTGATCGCGAGCCACGACATCCCATTGATCGAACGAATGGGCAGGCGTGTCCTGACACTGCATGACGGTCAGCTTGTGGGCGATCAGGAGGCCAGCGTGCATGGCTAGACGAGGCGCACGTCGCTCCGGGACACCCCTGCCAGCGCGTTTGCGCAACTACTTCAGCCACCACGCTCAGGTGCTGATCAGCTCGCTGGGTCGACTTTGGCGTCAACCGTTCGCCAGCGTCATGACGCTTCTGGTCATTGGTGTGGCGCTTGCCCTTCCCGCCGTCCTGCATCTGCTTGTGCAAAACGCCAGAGCGGCGACCGGTCAGTGGGACTCCGTACTCGACGTTTCGGTTTACTTGTCCATCGAGCAAACCACGCAGCAGGGCGAAGCGCTGGCGGGCACGCTGCGCAAGCGGGACGACGTCGCGCGGATCGACGTGATTGCGGCAGATCAGGCGCTTGCTGATTTCCGGACGTACTCCGGGTTCGGCAACGCACTGGATGCGCTAACCGACAATCCCCTGCCGGTCACGCTGGTGGTCACACCGGCGGACGACCACCGCGACGATCTTTCGCTCGCGGCGCTGGCCGACGAAATCCGAGGATTCGATGGTGTGGATCTGGTGCAACTCGATACCGCATGGGTCAAACGGTTCCACGCCATTCTGGACATGATCCGGCGCGGCGTGTGGCTGGCCGGCGTGCTGCTGGCGGTGGCGGTGCTGGTGATCATCGGGAACACGATTCGCATGGAGATTCTGAATCGGCGAGAAGAGATCGAGATCGTCAAGCTGGTCGGGGCAAGCGACGGCTTCATTCGCCGCCCGTTCCTGTACAGCGGGCTGTGGTACGGGCTGGGCGGCGGCATTATGGCAAGCCTGATCACGGTGGTGATCGGGATGCTGCTGGCCGGTCCCGTTCACCAGCTGGCCGGCCATTACGGCAGCGCATTTCGACTCCTCGGCCTCGGCGGTCCCGCTCTGGTGCTGCTGGTCGGCGGCGGCGCCGCGCTGGGTTTGCTTGGGTCCTGGATTGCTGCAACGCGGCATATGCGGCGAATCGAGCCCGCCTGACCCCTCAATCCGGCCAACATCCGGCCGATAAAATGACGCGAAATATATGCGGCAGGGGCCAGGTCCTTGTTTTTATTGGACACGGTATTGAACGGTCAACGGAACTGACCTTGTATTTAGCACTCTAATACCCAGAGTACTAAAATGGCACACCGAAACGGAGATTGAGATTTGGCTACAACACTCGCAACCACCTATCAGGGAGACCTGCTCGCCGGCCCGATCGGCAGCGAGCGCGCATACATCAATGCGGTCACCCAGATTCCGGTGCTCGAACGCGAACAGGAGCTGGAGCTCGCCACCCGCCTGAAGGACGACGGCGATCTCGACGCAGCCCGTGAACTGGTTGTGTCGCACCTGCGTTTTGTCGTGCACATCGCCCGGGGTTACAACGGGTACGGCCTGCCCTTCAGCGACCTCATTCAGGAGGGCAACGTGGGCCTTATGAAGGCCGTGAAGCGTTTCGACCCGAGTGTCGGCGTGCGACTGGTCTCCTACGCGGTGCACTGGATTCGTGCTGAAATCCATGAATACGTATTGAAGAACTGGCGCGTAGTTAAGGTCGCGACGACCAAGGCGCAGCGCAAACTGTTCTTCAACCTGCGAAAAGCGAAAAAGAGCCTGTCGTGGCTGAGCGATGAGGAAACCCGAGCGGTCGCCGAAGACCTGGGCGTGTCCGTATCGGAAGTCACCGAGATGGAAAAACGCCTCGGAAGCCGCGATTTGTCGTTTGACCCCGTACCGGGCGCCGACGAAGACAGCGACTACGGACCGGCCACCTACCTGCCCGCTGATGACGACACGCCTGAGCAGATCGTCAGCGATGTGCAGACCCAGACCCGCGACGAATCGCGGCTCGCCGCGGCCATCGAAACGCTGGACGACCGCAGTCGGGACATCATCACGCGCCGCTGGCTCAGTGAGAACAAGACCACACTGACCGAACTGGCGGACGAATATTCGGTGTCCGCCGAGCGCATTCGGCAGGTCGAAGCCAACGCAATCAAGAAGTTGCGCCAGCACATGGCGGCCTGAGGGCGCGCTCAACGATCCTGAAAAGCCGCGCCGTAAATAACGGCTCGGCTTTTTTGTGCATCTGGTGCAGCGCGAGACAACCGCATCAACCGCCGCGCAACGGTTCTCAAGAGCACTTTCCGTTTGTATCAAGCATTTATAAAAAAGAAGGTTTCCTACCTTTAATTGAATTTTTATAAATGGTGGATTCGAACTAGAATTCTATTTCAACGTTTAGAGAGTGTTCGAAGGTGACCGTGGCTTGATCCCCTCACCGCGCCAGCCGAGGACCGACGCTATCGCCACTCCCCTGGGCGAAGCCCTCCCCATCGGTCTTCGGGTCAACTGGCGCAAAACGGGAAACCACTCGAGCAAGCCAACCCGGTCATCAATGCCGCGGGGATCAGGACGATCCCCGCGGCCGAACAATAAAGGCCACGCGCAGTCACTGCTCCGTAAACGCCCGCGCCCACAAGGCGCGAGCATCGTCGACCTGCTCACGGGTCACTTCCGTCACCAGACCCGCAACAAAGTCCACACCGTCGAGTAACCAAGGCGCCATATCCGGCATCGCCAGCGAGTAAATCCGCCGACGACCCTGGCGTTCTTCCTGCACGATTCGATAGGTCCTTAATACGGACAGGTGCTGAGACACGCGCGCGTCAGGCAGATCCAGTTCCTCAGCAATACTGCTGACATCGTGCTCGCCGCGCTTGGCGAGCAACTGGATGATCAGAATGCGATCCTGATGCGATAGGACGCGCAGCAAACCGCCAAGTTCGCTGGCAACAATTTTCCGATTGGGCATGGGGATCTCCGAAATTCCGTGCAGGGTGCGTCCTTGCCGTACCCGCTTCTGCGGCGGATTTTCGACTGCGAGCCCTGCCAGGCCCGTCGATGACTCGACGACCCGCCGTGGGCAACACGAACGTGCCCAAGATACGCTAGAACGCGGCCGTCGTCCGCTGCGAGACGCATTCTGGTGCAGTTGACCGCTTCCAGTATGCCCACCTCGAATCGTTTGATAAATTTCAAAGATATGAAATCATCTATTTAAAATTGAGAACGATTTGGCGCGCCTCAACTACAACCACTTGCACTACTTCTGGGCGGTCGCGACGAATGGCAATCTGACCCGAACGGCCGAAGAGCTGCATGTCTCGCAATCCGCGCTTTCCATCCAGATCAAGAAACTGGAGCAGCAACTCGGTCATGCCCTGTTCCATCGTGAGGGCAAGCGACTCGTGCTGACGGAGGCCGGCCGACTCGCGCTGGCGCACGCCAATGTGATCTTCGCAAACGGCGCGGAACTGCAATCGGCCCTCCGCGATGGCGTCGGGGTCAGCAAGGTGCTTCGCGTGGGCGCGTTGTCCACGCTGTCGCGTAACTTTCAGATGCGATTTCTCGATCCGTTGTTCGCGCGACAGCAGACGCGGGTGGTGGTGCGCACCGGGACACTGAATTACCTCATCCACGAACTGGAAGCACATCGCCTCGACGTCATTCTGACCAATGTGGTGCCGGCGTCGGATGCAACGACACCGTGGCACGCCCACACGATTGATCGCCAAGCGGTTGGGCTGATCGGCCGCCCAGACTCGGCGGACCAGGACGCGAGCCTTGATCGATTGCTCGCTGAATACCCCATCATCGTGCCCACGCGCGAAACCGATATGCGCGTGAGTTTTGACGCGCTGGTCAACCGCCTCGGCGCTAAACCCCGTATCCTTGCGGAGGTCGACGACATGGCGCTGTTGCGACTCATGGCGCGTCAGGGCGTGGGACTTGTTGTGGTGCCCCCCATCGTCGTCGCGGATGAACTGGAATCAGGTGAACTTTTGGTCATCGCCGAGTTACCCGGCTGCGTAGAATCCTTCACCGCTCTCCATCTGGAACGCCAGTTTCCGAACGAGCTCCTGCGTAAGGTGCTCGAGGCGTCCACTACCCTCTTTGCCGACGAGGACGCGTAGGCATGTTTCGTTTTTTCGAGTCCCGCATCGATCCGTTTCCAGCGGACGAGCCCGTCACGCCGCCGCGTACCCTCGCCGGATTCTGTTGGGCTTATTCCCGACCCGTTGCGGGCTGGATTGTGGTCGTTGCCCTGCTGAGCGCTGCCATTGCGGTGGGCGAAGTCACGCTGTTCGGATTTCTGGGTTCGCTCGTGGACTGGCTGTCCGATGCCGAGCGGCAGGACTTCATGGCGCGCGAGGGCGGGCGCCTGTTCCTGATGGGCGGCTTTGTTCTGATCGCTCTGCCGCTGATGGTCATCACCCATTCGCTGATCGTGCACCAGACGTTGCTTGGCAACTACCCCATGATCGGGCGGTGGCTGATGCACCGTTACCTTCTGCGGCAAAGTCTGTCGTTCTTCGCAGACGAGTTCGCGGGGCGCGTGGCAACAAAAGTCATGCAAACATCTCTGGCAGTGCGCGAGACCGTCATGAAGCTGGCCGACGTCCTGATGTACGTCACCGTCTACTTCGTGTCCGTGATCGTCATGGTCGGGCAATCCGACTGGCGCCTCGCACTTCCCCTCCTCGTCTGGTTCGTCATCTACGTCAGTGCGGTCGCCTTCTTTGTGCCCCGTCTGTCGCGCGTCAGTCAGAAACAAGCCGACGCGCGTTCATTGATGACCGGGCGCATCGTGGACAGCTACACCAACATCATGACCGTGAAACTCTTCTCCCACGCCGGACGGGAAGCGGCCTACGCACGCGACGGCATGGACGGCTTTTTGCAGACGGTCCACGCCCAGATGCGGCTGGTCACCGCCATGCAAAGCTGCGTGTACATCAACAACACCCTTCTGGTGTTTGCTGTCGCCAGCCTGTCGATCTGGCTGTGGCTGACGGCGACGGTCTCCATCGGCGCGATCGCCATCGCCATTGCGCTGGCGCTGCGCATGAACGGCATGTCGCAGTGGATCATGTGGGAGATGTCGTCCCTGTTTGAAAACATCGGCGTGGTTCACGACGGGGCGGCCATGATGGCGAGGGAGCGGGCGGTTCTTGACCAGCCGGACGCCACCGACCTGCAAGTGCCCGCCGGCAGGATCGAGCTGCAGGATGTGCTGTTTCGTTACGACAGCGATCAGATGGCGATCGAGAAGATCACGCTGGACATCAAGGCGGGCGAAAAAATCGGTCTTGTGGGTCGTTCCGGCGCCGGGAAAACGACGCTGACCAATCTTCTCTTAAGGTTCTACGATCTTGAGCACGGCCGCATCCTGATCGACGGCACCGACATCGCGTCTGTCTCGCAGGATTCTTTGCGCAGCCGGATTGGCGTGGTGACCCAGGACACGTCGCTGCTGCACCGATCCATCCGGGAGAACATCGCCTATGCCCATCCCGGTATAGGGGACGACGAAGTGATACGCGCGGCAAAACGCGCCCGCGCGTGGGACTTTATCGAGTCACTCAAGGACAAGGAAGGTCGACGCGGGCTGGATGCCTACGTGGGCGAGCGCGGCGTCAAACTGTCGGGCGGCCAGAGGCAACGTATCGCCATTGCCCGCGTGTTTCTGAAAGACGCCCCTATCCTCATTCTCGACGAGGCTACCTCCGCCCTCGATTCAGAAGTGGAAGCGGCGATTCAAGACAGCCTGTTTGAACTGATGACGGGTAAAACCGTGATCGCGATCGCGCACCGACTGTCCACCATCGCATCACTCGATCGACTGATCGTGATGGACGAGGGGCGTATTCTGCAGGTCGGCACGCACGCCGACCTTGTGGCTTCAGATGGCCTGTATGCTGACCTCTGGTCTCGCCAGTCCGGCGGTTTTCTGGGCACCGAAGTGGGTACCGCGATGGCCGGCGGCGGGGCGCAACCGATCAGAACGTAACCAGAAACAGGTTGTTGTCGGCGCGACGCAGAAGCTCCTTCTCGCTCAGCTCCGACTTGTTCCACTCAAACTGCGCATTGGTGTCGTCGTTGACGTGGAAAAGCAGAAGTGTGTCATCAACAATCTTGAAGCTCGTCGGGTCCAGTGGCTTGACCAGCCCGTGCGCCAGACTGAACGCGCAGACGCTGTGGCGAGGCTGGTATTTCTCCGGATCTTTCTTGAACAGATCCACCTGCGCTTGCGATGTAAGATAAAAAATCTTGTCCTGATGGCGTACGGCAAACTCCGGCTTGCCGAGCTGCGCCTCACCCACGGTGAAATACGACACTGGGCTGTACCCCTCAAGCTCCGGCGTAGGTAGTTCGCTGGCCAAAGGCGACTGCGCACTGGCCGACGTTGACAGCAACAATGCGACAACCAGCGCACCGGTTCGAAAGCGTTTGAATAAAGACATGTCGGGTTCCCCTTTCGGATTATCTGGTCGCGGTCGCAGGCGGCCCATACTCCCATGAAGACCCGACGTCGCCGAATTTCATTTCAGATTCGCGCGGCGGCGGCCGACAGACTGCTAGACTGGTGATGCCGCCGATCACCGATGTGATGGGCCCACTAAGACTCACCACCAAGAGGAACACACCATGTCCATCGCACGCGTTACCGAACTGATTTCAGCATCAAGCAAGAGCTTTGACGATGCTGTGAAAAAGGGCATCGCCCGCGCTACCGACACCCTGGACGGTGTCACCGGCGCCTGGGTCGAAAGCCAGAAAGTCATTATTGAGGACGGCAAGATTGCCGAGTACCGCGTCAACCTGCGCGTGACCTTCGTACTGAAGGACTAGCCGACGCGAACGCCCCGGCCGCACGGCCGGGGTTTACTTGTAGATATTCGAGGCGAGCTGGATCCAGCCGCCCTCATGCCGGCCCTGCGGATCGTGGTGTGTCCAGTGCACCACGCCACCGCGATCATTCCACTCGTATTCACCGCGGAACCGAATGCGGTCGCCTTCTTCAAGCGGTACGCGCGGCGCCAAATCAATGTTGTGAGCAATGAGTACGGAGTGGCCGTTGTCCAGCCGCACGATAAATTTCTGATGCCGCGAGCCTTCGTTGTCATCACGCAGCTTTCGCTCAACCCGACCTTCGGTCTCGACCCACAGATCCGACTGCTGTGCCTCAAACGCGGCCACAATGCGAGCGGCATCCCGATTAACGTCGCCGCCATTCGCACCGCCGCTCGTGTCGGCATCTGAGCCGCCCATCTGCTGAAAAATCAGCGCGACGACCGCGACCACCAGAACCATCAGATTTCGGAGCAGCTTTTGCACTGTGGGAACCTCGTAGCAGGCGTTAAGGCGCGGTGAGCGGCACGAGCGTGATTTCCACGCGTCGATTCAGGGCCCGACCGTCGTCGGTGTCGTTACTGGCGATGGGGTAGCGGTCGCTCACACCCTGCGTAGCAATGCGCTGCGCCATGACGTTGTTCGCGCTCAGGTAATCTGCAACCGCCACCGCGCGCGCGCTCGACAACGGTACGTTGACCGCCTGCGAGCCCGTGCTGTCGGTATGACCGACTACTTCGACGATTGTCTTCTCGTTTTCGGAGATGACCCGCGCAACCGAATTGAGTACAGGATATGACCGCGACATGACCTGCGATTTGCCGACATCAAACGTCAGCTTGCCGGGCATCGCCAACACGATATTGTTGCCCTGACGCTGCACCTGAACGCCTGTGTTCGCCAGTTCCTGACGGAGCTTGGCCTCCTGCACGTCCATGTAGTACCCGATGGCGCCACCCGACAACGCCCCAACGCCCGCGCCGATCAACGCCCGCTGGCGTCGCTCGGTGGCGTCGCTGCCAGAGACGATCCCCGCCAACGCACCCACCGCCGCACCGATCGCTGCGCCCTTCGTCGCCTTGGCTGTCTGTTGCTCGCCGGTGTAGGGGTTGATGGTGGTGCAGGCCGTCAGGGCCAGTCCGGTGGCGGCGAGCCAGGCGAAGGTTGCGTTGCGCATTGCGATTCTCCTTTGGAAACGCGGCCGGTTGTGGCCGGGGGGGCTGAATGATTACACACCGCGGACATCGGTCAAGGTGTGGCCCCATGAGGACGCGGTGGGCTCTTTGTGCGTTGGGCTGCGATAAAATAGCGCCCGGACGGGTCTCTACAGTATCCGACATGCGGTGTACCAGTTATGTTCAAAAAAGGCGGCATCCTCAGGCAGGGCCTGTTCTTCACTGCGCTGCTCGTGCTGTTCATGCGCGGCCCGGACTTGATTGATCGCCTGCGCGGCGCCCCACAGTACGACGCCAGCGTCGCGGGTCCGGTGACCGTGTTTACCACGGCCTGGTGCGGATACTGCAAGAAAACCAAGCATTTCCTGAAAACGCATGGCATCCCGTTTATTGAACGCGACATTGAAGCGTCCGACGAGGCGATGACGACCTTCGTCCAACTCGGAGGTCAGGGCGTACCGCTCGTGGTCGTCGGGGAGCAAATTGTCAGCGGGTACAGTCTGGGGCGGCTTCGGGCGGCTCTCGAATGTCGCGGATGCGATGGGTAACTCGATGATGCCCGTTAAGACTGATCGCTGCGTAATCCTCTAACCGAGCTCCTGCACCTAGGGCTGACGGCGCCGGCTCGGGCGCTGATGGATCGCTCTGCGGTGTCTGGTCGCCGGCTGAGGGGGACAGAACGGTTTTGAAAGCCGCTTTCGCCGTCCATGGCCCGCTTGGCGCCCGCCATCCAGGGCGGGCGACACTTTCAAAACCGTTCTGTCCCCCTCAACCGGCTGGAATCGGGTAGCAGGTGGAGGCTCGCATTCGGGTTGGAGCCGAGCGGATCGCATCGGATCGGATCGGATCTGCGTGAATCGCGGGCGGAGCTAGGCCGTGTCCGAGCAGAGCAGAGCAGAGCAGAGCGGATCGGGTCGCATCGGGAATCGGTG
>JBCCMA010000079.1:0-16384 GCA_039026595.1 Pseudomonadota bacterium | reverse complement strand
GCGTGTCTGATGCTGCTCGATGCGCCCCAGAGCACCATTCGAGATCTGATGGAGCGCTTGCCGGGGCCGGACTTCCCGACGGCCGGCACCATTAACGGCGCCGCCGGTATCCGCAAGGCGTACGAAACGGGCCGAGGCCGCATTTATGTGCGGGCGCGCAGCCACGTCGAAGAGGTGTCCAAAGACAAGAACGCGCTGATCGTGACCGAGCTGCCGTTTCAGGTGAACAAGGCGCGGCTCCTGGAGAAAATTGCCGAATTGGTTCGGGACAAGCGCATTGACGGTATCGCTGATCTGCGTGATGAGTCGGACAAGGACGGCATGCGCATGGTGATCGAGCTCAAACGCGGTGAGAACACCGATGTCGTGCTGAACAACCTGTACAAGCAGACGATGATGCAGACGGTGTTCGGCATCAACATGGTGGCGTTGAATGACGGTCAGCCCCAGTTGATGAACCTGAAGGACGTGCTTAGCGCGTTCTTGCGCCATCGGCGCGAGGTGGTCACACGGCGCACCATCCATGATCTCGGCAAGGCGCGGGCGCGCGCGCACGTCCTCGAGGGCCTGGCCGTAGCGCTCGCCAACATTGACGAAATGATCGAGCTGATCAAGAAGTCCGGCACGCCAGCAGAAGCGCGCGAGGCGCTGGTGGCGAAGCGTTGGGATCCGGGTTTGGTCAGCGAGCTTCTTTCGCGCGCTGGAAGTGATGCCACGCGTCCCGAGGATGTCGAGGGCGAGTGGGGTCTTGGCGAAGGTGGCTACCAGCTGTCAGCCGTTCAGTCGAAAGCCATTCTGGACATGCAGCTGCATCGCTTGACCGGCCTTGAGCAAGAGAAAATAAGCAATGAATACAAAGAGATAATCAATAAAATTGAGGATCTCATTGACATTCTTTCGAGCCGCGAGCGACTGACCGGCGTCATCCGGAATGAGCTGGTGAGCTGTCGGGATGAGTACGCCGACGAGCGCCGCACGGAAATTACGCACGACCACACCGACCTCACGGATGAAGACCTGATTCCCGAAGAGGACGTCATTGCGACGTTTTCCCACGCGGGTTACGCCAAGACCCAGCCGCTTGACGCGTACAGCGCTCAGAAGCGGGGTGGCCGTGGCAAGAGCGCTGCGCAGATCAAGGACGAGGACTTCATCGACCAGATGTTCGTGGCCAATACCCACGACACACTGTTGTGCTTCTCAAGCCATGGCAAAGCGTACTGGCTGAAGGTGTATCAGCTTCCACAGGCCGGCCGTGGCGCGCGCGGCAAGCCGATCGTGAACCTGCTGCCCCTGGAAGAAGGGGAGCGCATCAACGCCGTATTGCCGGTGCGCGATTACGACGACGACAAGTATGTGTTTATGGTGACCAGCCGTGGCACCGTAAAGAAGACGCCGCTCAGTGCATTTTCGCGCCCTCGGGCCAACGGCATTATCGCGGTGGGTCTGAATGAGGATGACGTGCTGGTCAGCGCGGAGGTCACCGACGGTGACCATGAGGTGTTCCTGTTCGCGACCACAGGCAAGGCCATTCGATTCCACGAGTCCGACGTCCGCCCCATGGGCCGAACGGCGTCCGGCGTCCGGGGGATTCGCTTGCCGAAAGAGGGTCGGGTAGTGGCCCAAATTGTGGTGCCGGCCGGGGCGGATCACGGATTGGACGACGCGCCATTGATTCTGACCGCCACGGCGAATGGCTACGGGAAACGCACGTCGGTATCCGAGTTCAACGTGCAGGGTCGCGGTGGGCAGGGGGTCATTGGCATTCAGACGTCAGAACGCAACGGTGATCTGGTCGGCGCGCTGCTCGTCTCGGCCGATGATGAGATTATGTTGATCACCAGCGCAGGCGTGCTTGTGCGGACCGCCGTCAGCGACGTGTCGGTCATCGGGCGCAACACGCAGGGTGTGCGGTTGATCCGGCCTCAGGAAGACGATGCGCTTGTCGGGCTGGCGCGCCTGCAAGCGATCGAAGACGACGGGGCGTCGCCCGAGGACTAGCGCGTGCCGGTCTATAACTTCAGTGCCGGGCCAGCGGCGCTGCCTGGCGCTGTTCTGGCGCGCATCGGCGAGGAATTGGGCGACTGGCAGGGGCGCGGTGTCTCGGTCATGGAGGTCAGCCACCGCAGTCGCGAATTTGTCCAGCTTGCCGACCGCAGCGAAAAGCGTCTGAGGCGATTGCTGAAAGTGCCCGACAAGTACGCGGTCCTGTTCATGCAAGGTGGCGCCACGGGTCAGTTCGCGGCGGTGCCACTAAACATCAGTCAGCCTGGTGAGATCGCTGACTTTATAGTTTCCGGCTACTGGGGTGAAAAGGCGGTCGCGCAGTCGCGTTGCTACCTCGATCCCAACGTTATTGCGGATGGTCGTGAGCACGACTACCGACGGCTGCCTGAGTGCACGCCAGAGTCAGTGGATGGTGATGCGGCGTACGTGCATTACACGCCGAATGAGACCATTGGTGGTGTGGAGTACAGGGACGTCCCGGAGGTGGGCGGGGTCCCGCTTGTGGCCGATTATTCGTCCAGTTTGCTGTCCGAGCCGGTCGACGTTAGTCGGTTCGGCGTGATCTATGCCGGCGCTCAGAAAAATATTGGGCCTGCCGGGCTGACCGTCGTAATTGTTTCTGACGAGCTTTTGGGTCGCGCGCGCGCGGAGACCCCGTCGGTGATGAACTACACGATGCTTGCCAGTGCAAAGTCCATGGCGAACACACCGCCAACTTTTGCGTGGTATGCAGCCGATCTTGTGTTCGAGTGGCTTGAAGCCGAAGGTGGACTTGACGTAATCGGGGCGCAAAACGCTCGAAAGGCTGCCTTGCTGTACAACACGATCGATCGCAGCGATCTTTATCACAACCCGGTTTGGCCCGCGCATCGATCGCGCATGAACGTTCCGTTTTTGCTCACGTCGCCCAAACTGGAAAACGAATTTCTCGTGGGCGCCGAGTCTGCGGGCCTGCGTTATTTGAAGGGCCATCGCTCCGTCGGCGGGATGCGCGCCAGCCTTTACAACGCCGTGCCGCTGGCGGCGGTCGAGGCACTCGTTGAGTACATGCGCGAATTCGAGCGGCGGGCCTGAGCGCCATTGGCATCGCATTTGCGTGCATGACAGGTACACTTCGGGCCGTGAGTGAGTTGAAGAAAATTCGCCGGCGCATCGACGCGCTGGACGAGCAGATCCAGTCATTGATCAGCGAGCGCGCCCATATCGCACAGTCGGTCGGGCTCACGAAGCGGGCTGGTGCGAAACCGGGTGAGTACTATCGTCCCGAACGCGAAGCGCAGGTACTGCGAGGCGTCATCGAGCGCAACGACGGGCCGCTGCGGGATGAAGAAATCGTCCGCCTGTTCCGTGAAATCATGTCGGCGTGCCTTGCCCAGCAGGAGCCTCTGAAGGTCGCTTTTTTGGGTCCCGAGGGAACCTTCAGTCAGGCGGCCGTGCTCAAGCATTTCGGCCACAGCGTCCGTGCGGTGGCCTTGCCAACGCTTGAGGAAGTATTCGCTGAAATCGAAGCAGGCGTGGCCGACTTCGGCGTGGTTCCTGTGGAAAACACGTCCGCCGGCACGGTCACGAACAGCCTCGACCTGTTCGTGTCCTCATCCCTTCATATCTGTGGTGAGGTGGCACTGCGTATTGAGCAGCATCTGGTCACGCGCCTGCCTCGGGTTGAGGATGTCAAACGGATCTACGCCGATAGCGCGTCGCTCTCGCAGTGCCGGGGTTGGCTGAAGTCCAATCTTCCGGGCGTGGAGTGCATTAGTGTCAGCAGCAACGCGGGAGCGGCGCGCCGTGCGCGGGATGACAACGAATCAGCGGCGATCGCCGGCGAGGCGGCTTCGGCGGTATACGGGCTGAACATTCTGGTCCACAACATCGAGGATCGCGCGGACAACACCACACGTTTCCTCGTGATCGGTCGCGAACTGTTCGCCGCCAGCGGGCGCGATCGAACCTCGTTGCTGCTGTCGTCGAGCCATCAACCAGGCGGCCTCCAGTCGCTTCTGCTCACATTGGCCAGCCACGACATCAATATGACGCGTATCGAATCGCGGCAGGCGCGCCGGGAAGACAGAGAATACGTTTTTTTTGTTGACGTCGAGGGGCACGCGGACGATCGCGGTGTGGCGGATGCGCTGCGCGAGCTGGATCGGTCCGGTTATCTGTTGCGCGTTCTGGGTAGCTACCCCATGGCGGTGTTATGAGGCTGCGCGCATGCCGCCGGCTGCTGATATCGGCACCATGTACCGGATAACGCCGGGAGGCGCGCTGCGCGGCGCGATTGACGTACCGCCGGACAAATCGATCTCGCACCGCGCAATGATGTTCGGTGCGGTCGCGGACGGCACGAGCCGGATCTGGAATTTTCTGGAGAGCGAAGATTGCCAGGCCACCCGCGATGCGGTGTCAGCATTGGGCGCCACCGTTGAGCGGATCGGCCCTGGCGACTATGCGGTGACAGGCGCGAGCTTGCAGGCCCCCGGCCGGCCAATCGACTGCGGGAACGCGGGCACCGGCATGCGCCTATTGGCCGGACTGTTGGCGGGGCAGGGCGTTGATGCGACGCTCGTTGGCGATGAATCCCTGATGCAGCGCCCGATGCGCCGCATCGCCGACCCCCTCGGTCGCATGGGCGCCGACGTACAGACCGCAAAGACCGGTTGCCCGCCATTGGTCATTGGGGCCGGCGCCACGCTGCGCCCCACCGTACACCAACTCGAGGTGGCAAGCGCTCAGGTCAAATCCGCCCTTTTGCTCGCCGCCCTTGGGACGTCGGGCCTGACCAAGGTGACGGAGCCCGCGCGCTCGCGGGACCATACCGAACGTTTGCTCCCCGCCTTTGGTGTGTCGTTGACGGTAGAGAATCTGACGATACGCCTGCGTGGCCCCCAGGGTCTCAAGGCGTGCGACGTCAGAGTGCCGGCGGACCCGTCGTCTGCGGCGTTTTTTGTCGTGGCCGCGACGCTTTGCCCGGGGAGCGACCTGACCATCCGTAATGTTGGTATGAACCCAACCCGAATCGGTTTTCTGGACGTGCTCGAAGCGATGGGCGCGGATATTGCTCGCGGCCCGTTATCCCATGTGGGCAATGAACCCGTCTGTGATTTGCGCGTTCGCTGTGCGGCGTTAAAAGGGATCGATGTGCCCTCTACATGGGTCGCACGAACGATCGATGAATTCCCGATACTTTTTATTGCTGCGGCAGGCGCGGCGGGGATGACGCGGGTGCGCGGTGCGCGAGAGCTCCGGGTGAAGGAAACCGATCGGCTGGCGGCCATGGCCGCGGGACTTAAAACGCTCGGCATTCGGACGGCACTGTACGACGATGGGATCGACATCGACGGCGGCGAGTTCGGTGCCGGTACGGTGACCAGTGCAGGCGACCACCGAATCGCGATGTCCTTCGCGGCGGCGGGGGCCGTGGCGAGCGGTCCGGTTGCCGTCCTCGATACGGCAAACGTGGCCACATCTTTCCCGGGTTTCTCGCGCCTGGCACGCGACGTGGGATGGCGCGTTGAAGATGTCTGACCATCGCGCTGTGACCGTTCCGGTGCTGACGATTGACGGGCCAAGCGGAGCGGGCAAGGGCACGGTGGCCCGACGCGTGTCGGCTCACTTCGGCTGGCATCTGCTGGACAGCGGGGCTCTGTACCGGTTGACCGCGCTCGGCGCCAGGCGACACAAGGTCCCCCTGGATGATGAGCCTGCGCTGGCGGCGCTCGTCTCCGAGCTGGACATGTCGTTCGCGACGGCACCCGATGGCGCCGAGGTCATCTCCCTTGATGGCATAGAGGTCACCGCGGATGTGCGCACTGAAGCATGCGGCGACCGAGCGTCGCAGGTGGCGCGGTTACAGGCCGTGCGTTCGGCTCTTGTTGCAAAGCAGCATGCCTTTGCCCGGTTACCCGGTCTGGTCGCCGACGGACGCGATATGGGGACCGTCATCTTCCCTGATGCGCCGTACAAAGTGTTCCTGACGGCGAGTGCTCGCGAGCGTGCCAAAAGACGCCATAAGCAGTTGAGTGCAAAGGGCTTTGGTGGTACCTTTGCCGCCCTTTACGAGGACATCCGCCGCCGTGACGAACGCGACGCGGGTCGTGACGTCTCGCCGCTTTTGCCAGCGCGCGGCGCCGTCATTGTTGACTCGACATCGCTGAATATCGACGAAGTTGTCGATTTCATCGTCGAAATGGTGGAAACGTCGCCTTCTTAGTGAGTTAAGTTTCGAACGGCCCCTGACGGTCACGGGGTCTCATTAACCAACGCTTGCGCCGTGCTGACCGTCTGCGACGCAATGAATAAGGTGGGCCGTCGGCCCGGGATCAACAACACCATGTCAGAGAGTTTTGCGGAATTATTTGAAGAGAGTATCGCCAGCAACCAGATGAAGGCAGGCACCATCTTGAGTGCCAGTGTGGTTGCGGTGAACTCCGACGTTGTCATCGTTAACGCGGGGCTGAAATCCGAAGCGGTCATTTCAGCGTCGCAGTTCCAGGCGGACAACGGAGAAATCGAGGTCGAAGTCGGCGATATCGTCGAGGTGGCGCTCGATTCATTTGAAGATGGCTTTGGGGAAACGCGCCTGTCGCGCGAGAAAGCGAAGCGCGCGCGGACCTGGACGCGTCTGGAAAAGGCATTCGAGAACGCCGAAATCGTCAACGGCGTCATCAATGGCCGGGTCAAGGGTGGCTTTACGGTCGAGATCGACAACGTCAGAGCGTTCCTGCCAGGGTCACTCGTTGATATACGGCCCGTGCGAGATCCGGGCTACCTGGAAGGCAAGGACCTTGAATTCAAGGTCATCAAGCTGGACCAGCGTCGCAACAACGTGGTGGTGTCTCGCCGTGCCGTTGTGGAAGAAGAATACAGCGCCGAGCGCGAAGCGCTTCTGGACTCACTGCAGGAAGGCAATGTGGTCAAGGGCGTCGTCAAGAACCTGACCGACTACGGCGCGTTCGTTGACCTTGGTGGTATCGACGGTCTGTTGCACATTACGGATATGGCGTGGAAGCGCGTCAAGCACCCGTCCGAAGTCGTTAACGTCGGCGACGACGTTGAAGTGAAAGTGTTGAAATTTGACCGCGAACGCTCGCGCGTCTCGCTCGGCATGAAACAACTCGGAGCGGATCCCTGGCAGGCACTCGGCCGCCGCTACCCTGCCAACACGCGGCTGTTCGGCAAAGTCACCAATATCGCCGACTACGGTTGCTTTGTTGAAGTGGAAGAGGGCGTCGAGGGTCTGGTGCACGTGTCCGAGATGGACTGGACCAACAAGAACGTCAACCCGCACAAAGTCGTCCAGATCGGTGACGAAGTTGAAGTTATGGTGCTCGAAATCGATGAGGAGCGTCGTCGCATTTCGCTTGGCATAAAACAGTGCAAGTCCAACCCCTGGGCTGAGTTTGCAGCGGTCTACAACAAGGGCGACCGTGTCAACGGCCAGATCAAGTCAATCACCGATTTCGGTATTTTTGTCGGCCTGAACGGCGAGATTGACGGTCTGGTTCACCTGTCCGATCTGTCCTGGGATCTCCCGGGCGAGGAGGCGGTGCGCAACTACACCAAAGGTCAGGAAGTGGAAGCGGTGGTGCTCGCCATCGACCCGGATCGTGAGCGAATCTCGCTTGGCATCAAGCAGCTTGACCGGGATCCTTTCGCGACCTACCTCGCGGAAAATCCGAAGGGTACGCTTGTTACCGGCACGGTGCGTGAGGTGGATGCCCGCGGCGCGGTCGTCGACCTCGCGGACGGCATCGAAGGCTATCTGCGTGCGAGCGAGCTGTCTCGGGACCGCGTTGAAGATGCCCGTACGGTGTTGAAGGCCGGTGATGAGGTGGAGGCGCGATTCACGGGCGTGGACCGTAAGAACCGGCGCATGTCACTGTCGATCAAGGCGAAAGAAGCCTATGAAGAGCAGGTTGCTGTTGAGGAATATGGCAACACGTCCACCGGGGGCACAACGCTTGGGGATTTGCTCAAAGACAAGATGTCGGGGCAGGATTCCTGACGTAATGTTCGCAAGGTCGGCCGGCGCACAGGGCGTCGGCCGGCCGAGCGGCGCGGGTGAACGGAACCAGTAAAGGCGGGTCATGACAAAGTCCGAACTCATCGAAGCGATCGCGCGAAAACAAAAACATCTTCCGGCGAAAGACGTCGAATTGGCCGTCAAGCACTTGCTGGAGCTCATGAGCGATTCCCTGTCGCAGGGCAATCGCATTGAGATCAGGGGGTTTGGCAGCTTTTCTCTCCATTATCGCCCGCCGCGGCTGGGGCGCAACCCAAAGACCGGCGAAGCCGTCGCTCTGGCTGGCAAATACGTTCCGCATTTCAAGCCCGGGAAGGATCTGCGTGAGCGGGTCAATGAGAACCGCCACCTCGCGATCAAGAACTGATCGAACTCCCTCTTTGTTTGCAGCGCGCCAGCGTTGCTCTTTGCTACCATCGGCTCAGGTTTAACGCACCGGGTGATGGCAATGATTCGAAACGTACTCTTATTTCTGTCGGCCGTTGTGGTTTTTATCGCCGTAGTGGTTTTCGCGTTGAGTAACCCCGGTTCCATCACACTCGACCTGGCATTCGCGGAAATTGAAACCCGTATCTCGATTGCCTTCGCTGTGACGATGGTAGCCGGTTGGCTCTGGGGCATGCTGAGTATGCTGTCCTTTGTTTTCGCACTCATGCGGGACCGGCGTGCGCTTCGCAAGCAAGTGCGTGTCGCCACCACCGAGTTGAACACCCTGCGCGCTCTGCCCGTGCACGATGCCCGGTGACACGCTCCTCTTATTTCTCCTTTTGGTAACCGCTGCGGCCGCCGGGTGGTGGCTTGGGCGGTGGACGTTCCGGCGGCGGTCTGATCCAACCGTAAAGGGCTCCACAGATGCCGCTTTCCTGCGCGGCGTCCAATTGCTGCTGGAGGACAAACCGGACAAGGCAATCGATACGTTCATCGCGCTCATGGACGTGGACGACGAGAGCATCGAAACGCATTTTGCGCTCGGCGGTCTCTTCCGCCGCCGCGGCGAAGTCGACCGGGCGATCCGTATTCATCAGAATCTGATCGCGCGCCCAACGTTGTTGCGAGCGCACCGTGAGCAAGCCTTGTTCGCGTTGGCTGAGGACTATCTGAGCGCGGGGCTTTTGGACCGCGCCGAGAGCATTCTGGTCAAGCTCGGAGATCAGTCCTCGCGCAAAGCGGACGCGTTGTGGAAGCTCGCAGACCTTTATGAACGTCAGAAGGACTGGAATCAGGCGATCAGTGCCCGCAGGAGACTGCCGAGTACGGAGGAGAGCGAACGCATCATCGCGCACTATTTCTGCGAACTGGCCGAGCAGCACCAAGCGCGCGGCGATATGACCGCTGTGCGCAAGGCTCTGAAGAGTTCGCAGGCGGGCGGTGCATGGCTGGTGCGTGGTGCACTGATGCGATTTTCCATAGCGCTACTCGATGGCGACCTCAAAACGGCTCGTCGACTGTTGAAACGGATTGCCGAAACCGACGCACGCTTGCTTCTTGAGGTGTGGCCCCAGCTCACTGAGGCGGTGGCCCGAACGCGTGGGGCCAATCCGGTTGATCGTTTTCTTGGTGAGATTGCTGCGCGCTCAGCGAACTGCGAGATGGCGATTACACAGATCGCGTTGATTCACGGTGACACCGATCATGCGACGGTCCGCAAGGGCATACGGGCCTGGATAGAACAGGACGGGACACTGCGAGAGTGGCTGCTCAGATTAGAGACAGTGGAAGGCATTGATGCCTTGGATGATGCTGTCCTTGCGCGCCTCGCGGACGGGCTCGGTGCGTTGCTACGTGCCAGGGCGAATTATTTATGCAACGAGTGCGGCTATCGAGCTGATCGACTGTACTGGCAGTGTCCAAGTTGCCGGTCGTGGGATCAGACGCGGCCCAACCTGACATCAAAATTCGGATTATCCGCCTGAATCCCATCGTGATTGGGCGTTGCGTGTGCGCTTTACTTAACGTGCACGGCATTTCTCGTGCGTGTTCCTTTCCCGTCTTCAAGGAGGAAGACCGATGTCGCTTCGCCAAGTCGTTTCCGCTGTTTTTTTCGTCCTGTTTTGCTCGGGGGCCCATGCCGGTCCGGTGAACGTCAACACGGCTGATGCCGAGACGCTCGCGTCTGAGCTCACTGGAATTGGGCTGTCGAAAGCCCGTGCGATCGTTGCCTATCGCACGGCCAATGGACCGTTCACAGATATCGCTGAGCTGGCCAACGTCAAGGGTGTGGGTGCCCGTTTGCTTGAGAAAAACCTCGACGACGTTCGCCTGTCGGATCCGGATTAGCGTGCCCGCAGGGGCGTGATATCCTTCACGCCCTTTTCTGCACTGAGGTCCACCGTGGCGGATCCGATTACCGTCGCTGTCTTTCCCGTCGCCGGGCGAGGCACCCGTTTTCTTCCGGCGACCAAGGCAAATCCAAAAGAGATGTTGCCCGTCGTGGATAAACCGCTTATCCAATACGCCGTTGAGGAGGCGCTTGAAGCGGGCGCGCGCACGCTGGTCTTTGTGACAGGGCGTGCCAAGCGCGCAATCGAAGATCATTTTGACCGTGATGTGCAACTCGAGCAGGAGCTGGAAGCGGCTGGTAAAGAAGCACTGCGCGATACGATCCGTGACATTGTTCCGTCGGACGCGCACTGTGTGTACATCCGACAGGGTGAACCGCTTGGCTTGGGCCACGCGGTCCTGTGTGCGGAGCCCGTTGTGGGCAGACGGCCGTTCTTCGTGCACCTTGCGGACGATCTGATTGCCGCTACACCAGGCTGCCTAAAGCAAATGCAAACCGTTTACGAGCGTGAACAGGGGTCGGTGATCGCGGTGCAGGAAGTTCCGCCCGAACATACAGACCGCTACGGTATCGTGGCGGTGGAGGGCATGACCGACCAGCTTGGCGAGGTTCGGGATATCATTGAAAAGCCGGCAACGACTGCGGCGCCATCCAATCTTGCCGTGGTCGGGCGCTACGCGCTCAGGCCCGAAATTTTTGACCGTCTCAGAGAAACCGGCCGCGGCGCCGGTGGCGAAATCCAACTAACCGACGGGATCGCTCAGTTGCTCAATAAGGATATGGTCTACGCCTACCAATTCGACGGGCAACGTTTTGATTGTGGAGACAAGGTCGGTTATCTGGAGGCCACCGTCGTACTGGGCATGAATCACCCGGTTTTTGGCCCTGAGTTTCGCGCGCGCATCAAGCCGCACTTTAACGGCGATTAGCACCAGCGTACGCCCGCTCGGGTGCATCAAATTGACAGGTCTCGTGAATCGGTCGCATAGTCATGTGATAACGATGACGCGCACACCGTCGCGGGCGATCCGCGTGCGGGAATGCGACGAGCGTCTGCGCGCATCCTGCGCGGACGCGACATAACCCGGGGGATTTTCAGATGAAGCAAACCGTTCGATTACTCGCGGCGACGATCTCTATGTCGGTCGCCGCCAGCACGCTGGCCGATGACAGTACGTCCTACAGCGTCGACATCCGCACGACCTCCTACGGCATTCCGCATATTCTGGCCGATGACTGGGGTTCGATGGGCTTCGGTTATGGCTATGCGTTTGCGGGCGACAATTTGTGTGTGCTTGCCCGTGAGGTTGTTGCCGCCAATGGTGAATTGTCCCGCTTCTTCGGCGGCAGCAGCGGCAACATCACAAACGATCTCTTTTACACGCTGGTGAGCAATGACGAGTTCATCGCTGGCGCACTCGATGACATCGATCCGAATGCGCGCGACGGGATCCGAGGCTTTGTAGCGGGATACAATCGCTACTTGTCCGACACGGGCGTTGATAACCTCGCGGCGGAGTGTCGCGGAGCTGCGTGGGTTCGTTCGATCGATGAAACGGATCTGGCGCGCGTGTACTACAAGCTCATTCTGCGGGCCAGTGGCGGTCCCTTGTCCTCACTGATCGTCGATGCCCGTCCGCCCGCCGATGGGCGCTCGCCAACACTCAAGCGCGCGGATGACCTGCCGCAGGTCAGCCTCGCTGCGGTGCGTGAGATGATCAACACAGAAGACCTGGGCAGCAACATGTATGCGCTCGGGAGCCAGTCGACGGTGAGCGGCAAAGGCATGCTGCTCGGCAACCCCCACTTCCCTTGGAGAGGACCGCTTCGCTGGTACCAAGCTCACCTGACCATTCCCGGTGAGCTTAACGTCATGGGCGCATCGCTCCAGGGCGTTCCGCTGATTAATATCGGGTTCACTGATGAGTACGCGTGGTCGCACACGGTATCTCCAGCGGATCGATTCGGTTTGTTTGAGATTCAGCTCGCGCCGGGCGATCCCACGTCTTATATATATGACGGGGAAACGCTGGCAATGGGCCAACACCCTGTCAGCATTCAGGTGCTCGTCGATGGTGAGCTCGAGACGCGCACACATACGTTTTACTCGACGGTGCACGGTTGGGTGCTCGACTTCGAACCGCTGTTCGGATTCCGTTTCTGGGATACCCGTTTGGCGGTCTTTGCGCTGGGCGACGCGAACGCGGGCAGCTTGCGCGCCATCAATCAGTTTTACGACCTGAACGTCGCGGCCGACTTTGACGGTTTCATCGATGCGTTGCGCACCAACGTCGGTCTGCCGTGGGTTCACACGGTGGCCGCGAGCCCGGACGGTCGCGCCTTTTACGGTGATATTTCGGTGCAGCCCAACATCACTGCACAGAAACTCGTCGATTGCCCCCCGATCATCTTCGGTCAATCCATCGTGGATCAGGCCGGCTTGTTCGTTCTGGATGGCCGCAGCACGGCCTGCCGCTTTGACAACGATGAAGATGCACCGACCGAGGGCATTATCGGCTTTGAAGCCTTGCCAAAACTTGAGAACACCACGTACGTGTCGAACTCCAATGACAACCATTGGCTGACCAATCCTGAGCAACCGCTTGAGGGCTTCCAGCCGCCGGGTCGTCCGGAGCGAACCGCGCGGACCGTGCGCACGCGCTCGGGTCTGGTCTTTGCGCGTGAGCGGTTGGCTGGCACCGACGGGCTCGGTGCGCCGGGCTTCACCATTGATACGCTTCAGGAAATCCTCTTCGGGAGCCGCAACTATGCAGCCGAACTGCTGGTTGATGAGCTGGTCACCGTGTGTCTGGACGAGGGCGCATCCGTCGACATCGACGGAACCACCGTGGACCTGATGCAGGCCTGCAATCTGCTGGGCTCGTGGGACAAGCGTCAGAATCCGGAGAGCATCGGTGTGCCGGTGTTTGCCGAGTTCCTGCAGTCTGTCTTCAATGAACTCGACGATCCGATTGTGACCGACTTGTGGGCCAACCCGTTTGACGTCAACGATCCTGTGAATACACCCAACGGTCTGAAGGCCGCCACGCCCGAAGATCGAGCACGGGTCATGCGTTGGCTTGGCGAGGGCATCCAACGTCTCAATGCGAACAACATCGATATATCGGCCCCGTGGGGCGATCTTCAGTATGACACCCGAAACGGTGTTCGGCTGGCCATCCATGGCGGCAGCAACGTGATGGGTATGTTCAGCATTATCTCAGCGTCATTGGGCCCGGGTGGCTACACGCCGATCGATTCCGGCAACAGCTACATGCAAACCGTGACCTTCGATGAGGATGGCGCCGTGGCCGAGGCCCTGCTGTCTTACTCCCAGTCGAGCGATCCCGAGGATGAGAACTTTGCGGACCAGACCGAGCTTTACCAGAACAAACAGTGGGTGTCGCTGCCGTTCCGTGAGGCCGATATTCTGGCGGATCCAAATCTGGTCACGCTGGAACTGTCCGGCATCAAGGACGGGGACAACGATGCCATCGGTGATGACATCGATAACTGTCTCGGCCGGCCCAACACCGATCAGCGCGACACAGACGGCGACGGGTTTGGCAACATTTGCGACGCCGACTTCAACAACGACGGCTTTACGAACTTTATCGATCTGGGGCTGTTCCGTGCCGGCTTTGGTGGCGATGATCCTACGCTGGATCTGAGCGGTGACGGGGCCGTCAACGCCGTGGACCTGGGTCTGCTGCGCTCGCTGTTCTACGCACCGCCCGGACCAGCGGGCATCAGCATCGGCGACTGACCACCGCCAGCCTCGCTAACGGAAAAAGCCCGCTCAGTGATGAGCGGGCTTTTATTGTTTGGCTCCCCAGCGCGGACTCGAACCACGGACCTAGTGATTAACAGTCACCCGCTCTACCAACTGAGCTACTGGGGAATAGTGGCGTCGCCACTGAGCGCGGAAGTGTGTCGCCAGCGCTGTTTCAAGTCAAGCGTCTTCGTAGCATTCGTGGACGGCATCCGCCCCGGGTGGTGAGCCGAAATTGACTATACTGGCGCGCTGCGCGTCCGCCCGGAGAGCCGTCATGCCACAACCCTTCGAAATCAAGAGCGACTATACGCCCGCGGGCGATCAGCCCACGGCGATCGAAGAGCTGGTCGACGGGCTGGAGGCCGGACTTGCGCATCAGACGTTGCTGGGCGTCACCGGCTCGGGCAAAACCTTCACTGTTGCAAATGTGATTCAGTCGGTGCAGCGACCCACGCTGATCCTCGCCCACAACAAGACGCTCGCCGCGCAGCTCTACGGCGAGATGCGCGAGTTCTTCCCGAATAATGCGGTCGAGTATTTCGTGTCGTACTACGACTATTACCAGCCTGAGGCCTATGTCCCGGCATCCGACACGTTCATCGAGAAAGACGCGTCCATCAACCAGCATATCGAACAGATGCGGCTGTCGGCGACCAAATCGCTGCTCGAACGCCCGGACGCCATCATCATCGCCACGGTGTCGGCGATCTACGGACTCGGTGATCCGCAGCTCTATTTCCGCATGGTTCTTCATCTGGCGCGCGGCGCAAAGGTCGATCAGCGTGACGTGCTCGCCCGGCTGGCCGAGATGCAATATACGCGTAATGAAATGGACCTGGTGCCGGGCACCTACAGAGTGCGCGGTGAGATCATCGATGTGTTCCCGGCCGAGTCCAGTCGAGAGGCCGTTCGCATTGAGCTGTTCGACGATGAGGTCGATTCGCTGATGTATTTCGACCCGCTCACCGGTGAAATTATCCGTCGCGTTCCACGCCTGACGGTCTTTCCAAAGACCCACTATGTGACGCCGCGCGAGACCCTGCTTGGCGCCGTCGACAAGATTCGCGCTGAGCTGGTCACTCGACTTGCAGAGTTTCGCGAGCAGGGCAAACTTGTGGAAGCGCAGCGGCTCGAACAGCGTACTAATTTCGACCTCGAGATGATCCGCGAGCTTGGGTTTTGCTCCGGCATAGAAAACTACTCCCGTTACTTATCGGGCCGGGACGAGGGCCAGCCACCGCCTACCTTGTTCGACTACCTCCCGGATGATGCGTTGCTCGTGATCGACGAAAGCCATGTGACCGTGCCGCAACTGGGCGCCATGTACCGCGGAGATCGATCCAGAAAGGAGACCTTGGTGGGCTACGGCTTTCGACTGCCGTCCGCCCTCGATAACCGGCCGCTCAGATTCGATGAATTTGAAGCACTGGCGCCGCAGACCATTTATGTGTCGGCTACCCCGCGGCCCTACGAATTTGAGCACTCCGGTCAGGTGGTTGAGCAAGTGGTCCGGCCAACCGGACTGCTCGATCCGGTCGTTGAGGTGCGACCCGTTTCATCACAGGTGGACGATGTTCTCGGGGAAATCCGCGAGCGCGTCGCTGAGGGCGACCGGGTGCTGATCACGACCCTGACCAAGCGTATGGCGGAGAATCTCACGGACTATCTGCACGAACACGACGTGCGCGTGCGCTATTTGCACTCAGACATCGATACGGTTGAGCGCGCCGAGATCATTCGCGATCTCAGGCTTGGTGAGTTTGATGTGTTGGTGGGGATCAACCTGCTGCGTGAGGGCCTGGACATGCCCGAGGTGAGTCTGGTGGCCATTCTCGACGCCGACAAGGAGGGTTTCCTGCGCAGCGGCGGCTCGTTGATCCAGACCATCGGCCGTGCGGCGCGGAATGTGAAGGGCAAGGCGATCCTCTATGCGGATTCCATCACCGATTCAATGCGGGAAGCTATGGACGAGACCCAGAGGCGTCGCGAGAAACAGCAGGCGTTTAACGACGAACACGGAATCGTGCCCAAGACGATCGTGAAGGCAGTCGCAGACGTGATGGAAGCGGGGCAGACAGAGGGCCGCAAGGGCCCGTCTCGCAAGGTGGCCGAATCCAAGGCGCGCTACGCCCGCATGACGCCAGAGCAGATCTTCCGCAAGATTGCGAAAGCCGAGAAGCAGATGCTGGAGCATGCTCGCAATCTCGAGTTTGAGGAGGCCGCCAAGGTGCGGGACGAAATTGCGTTGATGCGGCAGTCCGGGCTCGGTGTGGTCGACCAAAAAGCGGGCTGAGGCAGAACG
>JBCCMA010000078.1:0-16529 GCA_039026595.1 Pseudomonadota bacterium | reverse complement strand
GGCCAGATCGAAGCCACGGCCTGACTTCAGCTTGCGCGCAAGCTTGTCCGCCTCATCGTGGTCGACCTGCTCCTGCACCTGTTCAGCCAGCGATACCACATCGCCCATGCCGAGAATGCGAGACGCCAGACGCTCGGGATAAAACGGCTCGAGGGCGTCAACCTTCTCCCCACTGCCGAGGAACTTGATGGGTTTGCCCGTGACGTCACGGATCGACAGCGCCGCGCCACCGCGCGCATCGCCGTCAGTTTTGGTCAGGATTACGCCCGTGAGCGGGAGCGCGTCGCCAAACGCCCGGGCGGACGTCACGGCGTCCTGGCCGGCCATCGCATCGACCACGAACAACGTTTCCACCGGGGTGACGGCTGCGTGTACCGCCTGAACCTCGTTCATCATGTCATCGTCGACGTGAAGGCGGCCGGCGGTATCGACAATCAGAACGTCCATACCTTTTTTGCGCGCATCGTCCAGCGCGCGCGTCGCGATGGCCGTCGCCTTCTCATCAGCATCGCTGCCATGGAATTCGGCGCCCACCTGTTCAGCAAGGCGCTCAAGCTGCAGGATGGCGGCCGGGCGATAGACGTCCGCGCTGACCACCATCACTTTTTTCTTGTCTTTCTCGGTGAGCAGTTTTGCGAGCTTGGCAACGGTGGTCGTCTTGCCAGCGCCCTGCAGTCCGGCCAGCAGCACAACGGCGGGCGGCGTGGCCCGGAGATCAAGCTGCTCATTTTTTTCACCCATAACGCGCACGAGCTCGTCATGCACGATCTTCACGAAGGCTTGCCCCGGAGTCAGGCTCTTCGAGAACGCCTGGCCTTCGGCTTTTTCGCGAACCCGGCCAACGAAGGTCTTGACGACCGGCAAGGCCACGTCGGCCTCAAGAAGCGCCATGCGGACCTGACGCAACGCATCCTTGATGTTGTCTTCGGTCAGGCGGCCTTTGCCTTTAAGCAGGCCGAACGTACTCGAAAGGCGTTCGCTCAGGTTGTTGAACATCGACGTTGCTCGCAGGAAGACGGAGTCTGAAGTTTAGCAGGCCCACGTTCTGGCAGCAGCGGCATGGACCCGCGAACAACCTACAGATCGAATACGTCGCCTCTGCGCAACCGCTTGATGCGACGATCTGGCATCGTGTTGAGCACCTCGGCAAAAATCTCGTCCTCTGAGCCTGGCTTCATGGCGGTGACCCAGATTTCAGGTGTGTGGACCAGCTTCTCCAGATCTCGGGACAACGTACTTGGGCAGTAATGACCGGTCTTGTCCGCGAGCGCCGCCTGTGAATCGGGAAACGACACTTCCATTACGAGGGTCTGCACATTCTCGTAAGCGTTCAGGATAGCCCAGAGCGACGCATTGGTCGTCGTGTCACCGCTGAATGCAAACACACCACCTCCGTGTTCAATGCAATATCCCAACGACGGCACCGAGTGATGCACATCCACCGCTCGCAATGTGCAGCAGTCGAGGGCAACGCGCTCACCAGGCTGCAACACCTGAAAGCGCAGCATCGGCTGCTCCGGGCTTGGCAACGTTTCAAAGTCGGGCCAGAGGACCCAATTGAAGACATGTTCGCGCAGCGCCGAGATGGTCTCGGCCCGCGCGTACACCGTGATCGGCTGCTCCATCAGATCATCGAAGACACTGTCGAGAAACAGCGGCAGACCCGCGATGTGATCCATGTGGCTGTGCGTCAGGAACACGTGGCGGATGCCTTTGAGCTCGCCCACAGTCAGGTCGCCGACGCCCGTGCCGGCATCGATCAAGATGTGGTTATCAACGAGTATCGAGGTGGTTCGCAGCCCGAGGCCTATCCCTCCGCTGCAACCCAGTATCCTGACGCGCATAGTGACCTTCGGGAGACCCCTCGGAGACGTTACAGTGGCGGTGCAAATGGGCTGGAGCCCTTTTCAGGGCGACGCTGGCAGTCTATATTCAGCACGGTTGTCAGGGGAACCCCTGCAGTCTTCGTAACATGCCGAAATCACTAAAGCTTTTCTGTGCTTCAATTCACAGTCCCTATTTGCTACGCAACCCTCGGTGGGTGGCTGATTAAAAAAGACCCCGCGCACGGGCGCGCGTGGACGCTCGCAGCTATGGGCGCGGTGTTGTTGTCCCACGCCCTTCTGCTGGGATCGCTCATTACCGTTCGTACGGCCATTAGCCTTAGCATCGGTGAGTTGTTATCCCTGATTGGCTTTGCGGTCGCGCTGGCGGCCATTGCCGGCACCGTGCGCGCCCACTCCAAGATTCTGGCCGGCGCATCGCTGTTGCTGGCGGCGCTGTTGAGCGCCGCAACGGCGTTGGGACCTCACCAGACGGGCACTGGAACGATGGCCTGGCCGCTCCTCGCGCATGTGATCTTCTCCATCATCTCCTATGCGCTGCTAAGCATCGCCGCCGTCACCGCCGGCATGCTGTACTTCAAGCATCGCGCATTAAAGCGCGGCGCACTGGCACTGCAAAGCGGATCGAAGCTTTCAATTGAGGCGCTGGAAAACGAGTTGTTTGGCGCCATCGGAACCGGCTTCGGCTGTTTATCTGTTGCGATATTCAGCGGACTGATCTACGTCGAAGACCTGTTCGCCCAGCACCTGGCGCACAAGACGGTTTTGACATTCGCTTCATGGGTATTTTTCGGTGTCCTGCTGCTTGGTCGCTGGCGCTTTGGCTGGCGCGGTCAGACGGCTGTGCGCACCACGCTGATCGGCTTCTTGCTGCTCATCCTCGCGTATTTCGGATCGCGTGTTGTCCTGGAAGTGCTGCTCCATGAGCAGTGGGGCTAATCGCAGCCAGCGGACGTGACCACCACCCAGCTTTTTATTCTCCTCGGCGTTCTGCTTTTATTGTCCGCTTTCTTTTCCGGCAGCGAGACGGCCTTGATGCGGGTGTCGCCGTTCCGCCTGCGGGCGCTCGCGCGGCAGGGCCATCTTGGCGCACGGCTGGCCGAGAAACTTCTGGCGCGACCGGATCGTCTGATTGGCGTCATCCTTGCGTGCAACAACGCGGTAAACGTGGCCGCCACTCTGTTGACCGGTTACATCGCGGTCGCCCTTGGCGGGGGTGAAGGCGCGCAGGCGCTTGCCGGTGTCATCCTCCTCCTTGTGATCCTGATTTTTTCCGAACTGACGCCCAAGACGCTGGCCGCCGTGCACCCCGAGAAGGTCGCGCTTCCGTCGGCGCTGGTCTATTACCCGTTGCTCTTTGTCTGCTATCCGGTGGTCTGGTTTGTCAACGCCATTGCCAACGGTCTGCTCCGCCTGATCGGTGTTCGCGTGGAAGAGTCGAGCCTGGACACCATCACGCGTGATGAACTTCACGCAACGGTCGCCGCGGCGGGTAGCGCCATTCCGATCCGCCGCCGCAACATGTTGATGCGCATCCTCGAACTTGAGGACGTCACCGTCGAAGACATCATGGTGCCGCGATCGGACGTACTCGGCATCGACCTTGACGAGGATTGGGACACGATCATCGCCCAGATCAATACCGCCTCACACACACGTCTGCCGGTTTTTCGCGAGAACCTCGACCACGTTGTCGGCGTCTTGCATTTGCGCAATGTAGCCAAGACCATGGCGCGCGGCGAATTGACCCGCGAAAAACTCGAGCGCGCCACGCTGGCGCCCTATTTCGTACCTGACAACACACCATTGAATAAACAACTCGTCCAATTTCAGGCTGCACGGCAACGCTTTGGCCTGGTCGTGGATGAATACGGCGATCTGCAGGGCCTCGTTACACTCGACGACCTTCTTCAGGAAATCGTCGGTGAGTTCACGCCGGGCGAGGTACCCGAGGGCGAAGGCATCCTGTCCGAAGACAATGGGACGTACATCGTGACCGGCGCAGCCAATATCCGCGCACTGAATCGCGCCATGTCGTGGAATCTGCCCACGGACACCGCAAAGACCGTCAACGGCCTGGTCACTGAGACGTTGCAAACCATTCCGCAGGCGGGCGCAACGCTCGACATCGACGGGTATACCGTGTCCGTATTGCGTATGCAGAGTAACGCCGTGGGCACCGCACGCATCCAGCCACCACCGGCCGGCGAGGATTGATCAACCGTCGGCGAGCGCAATCGCCTCCGCCAGAGACGACACCGGCAGCACGTCCAGTCCGGCAATCGCGCGGCGCGGTGCGTTCGCCCGGGGCACGAGCGCGCTGGTGAATCCATGCTTGGCGGCCGCATGCAGGCGCTCCTCGCCGTAGGGGACCGGACGGATTTCACCCGCCAGTCCCACCTCGCCAAACGCGACGCGCTGACCGGTCCACGGCCGGTCCCGATAGCTCGACAACACGGCCAGCAAGAGCGGGAGGTCTGCGGCGGTTTCGGTGATGCGGACACCGCCCACTACATTCGCAAACACATCCTGACCGCCGACCGGCACGCCCCCGTGACGTGCGAGCACGGCAAGGAGCATCACAAGGCGGTTGGGCTCCAGTCCCAGCGCCACACGCCGCGGCGTGCCCGCCGACTCGCTGGCCAACGCTTGCACCTCCACGAGCAGCGGCCGGCTTCCCTCGCGGCTGACCAGAACCGTACTGCCGGGAACCTCATCCCGATGCTCGGACAGAAAAATCGCCGACGGGTTTTTCACCTCTCTGAGGCCAGTGTCGGTCATTGCAAACAAGCCGATTTCGTTGGCGGCGCCAAAGCGGTTCTTCGCGGCGCGCACGATCCGATACCGACTGCCCGCGTCGCTCTCGAAATAAAGCACCGTATCGACCATGTGTTCCAAAACACGCGGCCCGGCGATCACCCCTTCTTTTGTAACGTGCCCCACCAGAAAGACCGCGGTACCCGTCTGTTTGGCCAGACGAACCAGTTGCGATGCGGCCTCTCGCAACTGACTCACGGTACCGGGCGCCGCCTGCAGCGCATCCGAATACATGGTCTGGATGGAGTCGACAACCAGCACGCCGGCCGGACGGCCCGCCGCCGTCGCCACGATCTTCTCTATATGGGTCTCGGCGAGCACATCCAGTTGGCCGGTGTCGAGCGCAAGTCGGCGTGCACGCAGCCCGATCTGGCGCAGTGACTCCTCACCGCTGACATAGAGCACCGGGAGCACGCCGGTCAATTGCGCGGCCGCCTGCAACAGCAAGGTGGACTTGCCGATGCCAGGGTCGCCGCCAATCAGACTGACTGAACCCGGGACAAGGCCGCCACCGAGAACCCGGTCCAACTCGGTCAGGCCGCTGCGTACGCGTGGCTCAGGCCCGGCGTCGACGCCATCGAGCCGCTGGACCTCGCTCACGCCGCCCGTATAGCCGCCCCGGCGACGACCGCCGGTGCCCGGCGGTGGCAGCTCGCCCTGCTCGGTTAACGTGTTCCATTCACCGCAGTCGCCGCACTGACCCTGCCATTTGGGGGCGACCGCGCCGCAGGCGGTGCATCGGTACGCATTTTTTGCTCGGGCCATGGGCGCGAAAGCCTAGCACGGCACGGCGCTCCCCTCCCTGCGGAAACAGGGCTGAAGCGAGGATAATTCCGAGTTGATATGTTGCCGGAATCGCCGCCAACAGCAGACCAAAACGAGCACTGGATCACACTCTGAACGCAGATTCCCACCGTGGCGCTGATTTATACTTTGTGCAACATAATGGAGGCACCCGCCTTGGCCCGTGACCGAAAGACACGTCGATCCGATCTTCTGGCCGGCGCGGTGTACGCCGCGCTGTTCGCTGCGCTCGCGTTCGGCCCGGCGCGCGTCTGGCTCTACAGTCTTGAGGCGCGTTTCTTTGACCGGCTGACCACGCAGGCACCCGGTGAGCCGGACGACCGGCTCACGATTGTGGCCATCGACGACCAGTCCGTACGGAACATCGGGCGCTTTCCCTTTTCACGCGATATTGTCGCAACGGTGATCGACACGCTTAGTGCCGGGGGCGCCGAGACCATCGTCAGCACACTGGCCTTCCCGGAACCGCAGGTCGACGCCGGCGCCGACTACCTGCGCGACGTGGACGAGGCCCTCGCACGCCTCGGGACGGACGCCGCGTCGCTCGCCGACCTTAAAGCGCAGGTCACAGGGGCCATCGAGGCAATTGACTACGACCGCCGGCTTGCCGACAGCCTGACCAACGCCGGCAATGTTCTGCTGCCGCTGTTGCCAGAAGACCCGCGCGTCGCGACGGTCGGAACACCGCTGGCGCGCGGGCACAACGAACTGAATGGTCTTGAAGGCGACTACACCGGCATCGCGGCTGAGATCGAGAGCGCACTGTTGCCGCTCCCGACTCTGGCCCGTGCCGCCGCCGGTCTTGGCCATCTGGCGCACAGCCCGGACCGCGACGGCATCACCCGCGGCGTGCCGGTCGTCCTGTCCTACCGTGATCATGCCGTTCCATCCTTGGCGCTGGTGACGGCGTTGCGCATGCGCGGCCTCGACCCGTCGGACCTGACGTTCCAGTCGGCCGATCATGTGCTGGCAGCCGGACGAATGACACTTCCTGTCGGCGACGACGGTGTCATGCTGACCCGCTTCTATCCGACGACGTCATTGCGCATCGAGTCGTTTTACGACGTCTTCACCGGCGCGGTGCCGTCAGCATCGTTCCGGGGGCAGACCGTGCTGATCGGACCCACTGCCGCAGGAATCGGCGATGCGCTGGCAACGCCCGGCCAAGTGAATATGGCGCCAGTGGAATTTCTGGCGCAGACGGTCAGTGCGCTGACGACCGGCGAGGTCTTCACAACCATGCCGCAGTCAACGCCCGTGCGGGCCGCCATATTCACGGTGATCCTTTTGTTCCTGTGGTTTGCCCTGCCCCGCCTTGGACCAGCGGCGGGCACCGTGATCACCGTAAGCGCGGCCGGTGCGTTCTTGCTCATCGAGGCTATCTTCATCAGCGGCTACGCGCTGTGGCTGCCCCTGATCACACCGGTGCTGTTCCTGCTCGGCGGATTTGTGCTCGTGACCGTCCGTCGTTACGGATTGACCGAACGTCTCAAACTGCAAAGCGAAGCGGACAGTGCCGAATCCAACCGGCTTCTCGGACTCGCATTCCAGAGCCAGGGACAGCTGGATATAGCGTTTGAGAAATTCAGCCGCTGCCCGCTCGATGACACGCTGCTCGAACCGCTTTACAACCTCGGCCTCGACTTTGAGCGCCGGCGCCAGTTTGGGAAGGCTGGGGCCGTCTATCGCCGGATCACCGAGCATGACGCCGCCTACCGCGACGTTGCCGCACGCATACGGCGCAACGAGCGCCTCGACGAGACGTTAATCATGGGTACGCAAGGCGGGACCGGCGCCAGCCTGCTGCTGGACGACGACGACAGTGTGCAGAACCCCATGCTCGGACGATATGTGATCGAGAAGGAACTGGGCAAAGGCGCCATGGGCACCGTGTACCTCGGACGTGACCCAAAGATCAATCGCGTGGTGGCCATCAAGACCATCGCGCTGTCGCAGGAATTCGACGAAAACGAGATTGCCTCGGTGCGCGAGCGCTTCTTCCGCGAGGCCGAAACGGCCGGGCGCCTCAACCACCCCGATATCGTAACGGTCTACGACGCCGGTGAGGAACACGACCTCGCCTACATCGCGATGGAGTTCCTGAAAGGCACCCACCTGAGCTCGTTCACAAAAACGGGCCACCTGCTGCCAACCGAATCCACTATCGAACTGATGGCGCGCGTCGCCGATGCGCTGGCTTACGCGCACAAGGAAGACGTGGTTCACCGTGACATAAAGCCGGCGAATATCATGTACGATTCAGCGTCAAACGAGCTGAAGATCACCGACTTCGGAATCGCTCGGATCACGTCATCGTCCAAGACTAAAACAGGCATTGTGCTGGGGACACCGTCGTATATGTCGCCGGAGCAACTGGCCGGTAAAAACGTGAACGGGCACTCGGACTTATTCTCCGTCGGCGTTACGCTCTATCAGCTACTTACCGGCCAATTGCCCTTCCGCGCGGACTCTATGGCGACTCTGATGTACAAAATCGCAAATGAGCCTCACACGCCGCTGCGCGCGGTGCGCCCTGACCTGTCCGAGGCTTTGGGCGACGTGGTGGACCGCGCGCTGTGCAAGGACGTCGCCGAGCGTTACGCCTCCGGCGCCACACTCGCCCACGACCTGCGTCGGTGCGCGCCGAGTCAGGCGGCCTGATCGATGGGCTTCAAGGGCAAAATCGAGCACGTGTCTCTGACCGATACCGGGTTGGTGCGCGAGCACAACGAGGATGCAATCGGCTCGGATATGGACATCGGGCTGCTGGTGCTGGCAGATGGGATGGGCGGCTATAACGCCGGCGAAGTGGCCAGCGGCATCGCCGTGAAGACCACCATGGATATGGTGCGCGAAGCCATGGAGCGCGTTGATCGTGGCGCCGTGGACGCCGAGACCGGTTTGATGCGGCAAACCATCGTTCTGAGAGACGCCATCAACCGCGCCAACAAGATTATTCACCAGACCGCTCAAAGCCGGGCGGGCTGTGAGGGCATGGGCACCACGATCGTGGCCTGCCTGTTTTTCGACAACAAGATCTCGATCGCCCACGTGGGCGATTCAAGACTGTATCGGCTGCGCAGCGGCGAGTTCGATCAGGTGACCAAAGACCACTCCCTGTTTCGCGAGCTGGTTGACCGCGGCTTCTATTCGCAGGAAGAGGCCAAACGCTCGCTGAATCGCAACTACGTTACACGGGCACTGGGTATCGAGCCGAAGGTGGAGGTGGAACTCGCCGAGGCCGAGGTCACGCCCGAAGACGTGTATGTGCTGTGCTCGGATGGCCTGTCTGACATGGTTGATGATGAAGATATTCACTTAACGATCAGCACGTTTAGTGCTAATCTTAATCTTATCGGTCAGCAGCTAATAAGATTGACCAACGATAATGGCGGCCGGGACAACGTGTCCATTGTCGTCGCGAAGGTCCTCAAGCCCTTCCCAGAAAAACGCCGCTTGCTCCACAAGCTGGGCGCCATTTTTTCCTGAGGTACACACCCCCTGTCATGGCACGCTTAATCTTGAATCTCGACGGGCAGGTGCTCGCCGAATACAACATGCAGAAAGAGCGCTACACGGTTGGTCGGCTGCCCGACAATGACGTGCGTATCGACAACCCTGCCGTCAGCGGACACCACTCGCTGGTCATCAATATCCTGAATGACTCCTTCCTCGAGGATTTAAACAGCACCAACGGCACGTACGTCAACGGCAAGCTGGTCAAGAAACATGCCCTGCAACATGGGGACGTCATTACGATCGGCCACCATCAGCTGCGGTTTGTCGACGACGACAAGGAAGATCGCGGCAGCGACGAATTCGAAAAGACCATGATTATCCGACCGGGTAGCCAAACGGGCGCACCGTCCATGGACACGGTCAATAACGCGCTCGAGAGCGCCGGTCAACAACCCGTGGCCAGATCGGAAGTCGAGGTGGTGCAGCCACCGGCCGCCCCGCCGCCGACGGCAACGCAGAATCTTGATGAAAACGACGTGGCCGCCGCCATCACGACGGCGCAAAGCAAGGCACAGACGATGCCGAAGGCCAAGCTGCAGGTCTTGAGTGGCGCCTTTGCCGGCAAGGAACTGGCGCTCACCAAGGCATTGACCACTCTGGGTCGCCCGGGGGTTCAGGTCGCGGCCATTACGCGCCGGGCCGAGGGCTATCACATCGTGCACGTCGACAGCGGCAAGCCGGGGCATTATCCGCAGGTCAATGGTCAGCCCATCGGACCTCAAGCGCGTCGTCTGAATGACAATGACGTGATCGAACTGGCCGGCGTGAAAATGGGCTTCTTCGCCAGCTAAGATCAGCCGGCCAGAGCGGTGTCCGCGGTCGGGTGCGTAATATCGATGCGTACCCGTTGTGAGATTCCGCACAGGAGCTCATAAGGCAGCGTCTCCAGACGCGCTGCCAGTCGGTCGACACCGAGGCCGGGCCCCCACAGCACGGCACGGTCCCCAACCGCCACATCCGGTCGATCGCCCAGCTCAACGGCGAGCATATCCATAGAGACACGCCCGACGGTCGGCGCTGCCCTGCCCCGGATCAGCACCGGCGTGCCACTGGGTAACCGCCACGGATAACCGTCACCGTAGCCGGCCGCCACAATTCCGATGACCGAGTCACGGGGCGCTTGCCACGTGCCGCCATACCCCACTGTTTCACCCGCTTGGATCGATTTCACGGCAATCACCCGCGACCACAGAGTCATCGCCGGCGTCAGACCATACGAGTCGGCTGACAGACCGGCCACCGGTGAGACGCCGTAGAGCATCAAACCCGGACGCACCCAGTCCCTGTGGCTGTCAGGATGCGCCAGCACGGCCGCTGAGTTTGCCAGACTGCGCAGCCCCGCCCAGCCCGCCGTCGCCGCTTCAAACTCGCGCTGCTGCCGCTCGGTGTGCGTACTGTCCGCATTATCGGCGCACGCAAAATGGGTCATCAGCGTTACGGGCTGATCGACACAATCAATTGAGCACAACGCGCGATGGGCCTGTGCGGCCGACTCAAGCCGAAAGCCGAGTCGGTTCATCCCGGTGTCGATCTTGAGCCAGACCCGAAACCGCCCGGCACCTCGATACGCACGCAACATGTCGATCTGGTCGTCGCGATGCACGACCAGATCAATCCGCTCCCGAGCGGCCAGGTCCAGTTCGCGCGGCAACATGAGGCCTTCGAGCAGCAGAATCGGCGTGCGGATGCCCGCCTGCCGTACGGCGATCGCCTCGCTCATCCGCGCCACCGCAAACCCGTCTGCGTCTTTCAGAGCGCGCGTGACCTGGGTGATGCCGTGACCGTAGGCGTTGGCCTTGACCACAGCCATGACGCGAGTGCCGGGCGCCACGGATCGAACGCGCGCGAGATTAGAACGGAGCGCATCCCCGTCGACGCGCACTTGAGCCTGCGCGGTCACAGCGCATCATCCAGCCGATCGGGCGTGTAATTTTGAAACCGCGTGTACTGCCCCTGAAAAACGAGCGATATGTCGCCAGTCGGCCCATTACGCTGCTTGGCGATGATGACCTCGGCGATGCCCTTTTTGGGGGTCTCCTTGTTGTACACCTCGTCGCGGTAGATAAACGCAATGACGTCGGCGTCCTGCTCGATGGCACCGGACTCGCGCAGGTCTGACATGACGGGGCGTTTGTCCTGCCGCTGCTCCACGCTGCGATTGAGCTGGGACAGCGCGATGACCGGGACGTTGAGCTCCTTGGCCAGCGCTTTCAGACCGCGGGAGATCTCTGAGATCTCGGTCGCACGGTTCTCCGTTGAACCGGCCACCTGCATCAGCTGCAAGTAATCGATCACGATCAGCCCGAGACCGTGCTCGCGCAGGACCCGCCGAGCACGCGCGCGCACCTCGGTCGGTGACAGTGCCGGCGTATCGTCGATGAAGATGGGCGCCGCCGACATCCACTTCACCGCGTTGGTAATGCGCGGCCACGATTCCTCGCCGAACGAACCGTTGCGCAGCTGCCCCTGATTGACCTGCCCGAGCGACGAGATCAATCGGAACGTCAGCTGCTCTGCAGGCATTTCCATGCTGAAGACCGCCACGGGTACGGCCTCGTCATTCCGATTCTGGATCACCGGCTTGACGGCCGCGTTTTCGGCGATATTGATGGCCAGGGACGTCTTGCCCATCGACGGTCGTCCCGCAATGATAATCAGGTCGCCCGGCTGCAAACCGGACGTCAGCTTGTCGAAGTCGTTGAAGCCGCTGGACACGCCGGTTACGTCACCGTCCGATTCGTACAACTTGTCGATCCGCTCAAGTGTCGCGGGCAGGATATTGCGTAGCGGTTGGAATCCGCTGCCACGGCGTTGGCCAGACTCGGCAATTTCGAAAACACGGCGCTCCGCGTCATCGACCAGCTCGGTCGCCGTACGCCCGTCATTAGTGGTGGCCAGCGTGGCGATCTCGCCGCCGACGCGCAGAAGCGCGCGCAGCTGCGATCGCTCGCGGACAATGTCGGCATACGCACGAATATTGGCGGCGCTGGGGGTGTCGTTAGCCAGCGACGCCACGTAGGCAAGTCCACCCACATCCCCGAGCTGTCCGTTTTTCTCCAGACGCTCGGCCACCGTGATGGCGTCGACCGTCTCGCCGGTGTTGGACAGCGCGCCGATGGCATCGAAGATCAGCTGATGGTCCTGCCGATAGAAGTCGTCGGCGGTCAGAACATCGGCCACTTGCTCAAAGCCCTGACTGTCGAGCATAAGACCGCCCAACACGGCCACTTCGGCATCATTTGAGAGGGGCGGACGACGAACGGACGCCGTCGCGATATCGTCGGCGAAGGAGATGGGGCTGGGATCGTTCACGGCTTTGGCTACTTCTTTGCGCTTGCCGACAACGTAGCAGGGAATGGCAGCAGGACGCCACCGTTGACGCCGCCCGGCGGGATCACCGGGCGGCGTCGTTCGGAGTTACTCGAGGCCGACCACCGTCACGTTCAGTGTGACGTCGACATCGCTGTGCAGGTGTAGCTCCACCTGATGCTCGCCAGTGGAACGCAGCGGGCCTTCCGGGAGACGGATCTCGCTTCGCTCAACTTCAACGCCAGCGGCGCCGATGGCTTCCACCAGGTCGAACGTGCCGATCGACCCGAACAGCTTGCCCTCGGAGCCGGCCTTGGCCGATACCGTCACGTCCAGATCTTCGAGCTGCTTCGCACGTGCCTCGGCGCGGACCAGCTCGTCTTTGGACTTCTGCTCCAGCTCAGCGCGCATGCTCTCGAACCTGGCCATGTTCTCTTTGGTGGCCAGCGTAGCCTTGCCCTGTGGCAGCAGGTAATTGCGACCGTAACCCGGCTTAACCTTGACGGTGTCGCCGATGGTGCCGAGGTTGTCGATCTTTTCCAGCAGGATGACATTCATGCGTTCTCTCCTAGTGCTGGTCGGTGTACGGCAGCAGCGCCAGGAAGCGCGCGCGCTTTACCGCGGCGGAAAGCTGGCGCTGATAGTGCGCTTTGGTTCCGGTGATGCGGCTCGGCACAATTTTGCCGGTCTCGGTGATGTACTGCTTGAGCATGGCGAGATCCTTGTAGTCGATCTCGGTCACACCGTCGGCGGTGAAGCGGCAAAATTTGCGGCGTCGGAAAAAACGGGACATAGCGTATCTCCTTTAGCTCAGGCGTCGCTGGCCGCAGCCGGCGCGTCGTCAGCGGTGGATTCGCCGTCGCCCGATTCGGCGTCAGCGGAGTTTGATTCCAAATCCTCACGGGACCGGTTGTTGGCAGCGGCGCGAGCGGCGCGCTCCTCGTCGCGAGACGCGCGCTCGCGCTTCTCTTCCTCGCGCGATTTCGCCATCGGCGAGGCCTCGGTGATCGCGCGATCGACGCGCATCACCATGTTGCGCAGGACGGCGTCGTTGAAGCGGAACGCAGACTCAAGTTCGTCGATGGTTGCCTGCTCCGCTTCCACATTCATCAGAACGTAGTGGGCCTTGTGCACTTTGTTGATGGCGTGGGCGAGTTGACGGCGTCCCCAGTCTTCGTAACGGTGGACCTGCCCGTCGCCCTTCTCGATCATGCCGCGATAGCGTTCCACCATCGCCGGCACCTGCTCGCTCTGATCCGGGTGGACCAGAAACACGATTTCGTAATGTCGCATTGTGATTCCTTATGGTTAGTGCCACCCGGCAGCGCACCGGTGCAGCAAGGAGGCTGACGAACACCATCCGCCAGCTAGCCCGCAAGTCTAACCGGGCGGGTCACCGATCACAACGTTCTGGCGCACCGCCTCGTAAAGCGCGATCCCCGTGGCCACCGAGACGTTCAGGCTGCTGACGGCGCCGTGCATGGGGAGCGACACGCTCACGTCGCAGGACTCGGCGGTCAGACGCCTGACACCCCGCGCCTCCCCGCCCATCACGAGCGCCAGAGGCCGGGGCAGTGCGGTGTTAAAAAGTGATGGTCCGGCGGCATCGGCCGTTGCGACGCGCAGGACGCCCGCTTCCCCCAGATGTCGCAACGCCCGCGCGAGATTGGTCACACGGTAGAGCGGAACCACCTCCGCTGCACCGCAAGCCACTTTGCGCACCGTGTCGGTCAGGCCGGCGGCCCGACGTTTGGGCACCACAACACCGTGGCACCCGGCGCCGTCGGCGCTGCGCAAACAGGCGCCGAGATTGTGGGGGTCCTGCACTTCATCGAGTACCAGAAGGAACAACGACGCACCCTCTTCGCTTATCCGTTCAGACAGATTGTCCTCGTTCATCTCCGATTGGGGGCGAATGACGGCAACGACGCCCTGATGGCCATCGGTGCCCGCAAGACGATCCAGCTGTTGACGTCCAGCCGTCTGCACATGCAAGCCGAGCAGTTCAATATGATCGTCCAGCGCCTGCGCACGCGCATCGCGCCGATCGGATTGCCGGTGGATTTCCAGAACACGCTCGGGTGCACGCGAGAGGAAATGCAGCACGCTGTGCCAGCCGTACACGCACTGTCTGGACGCGGGCATCAGCGCTTGCGGCGGCTTCGGCGACGCCGCCCCTTGCTGTCGCGGGCCGGGCGCGCCTTGCTGTCCGCCAACTCGAAGTCGATCTTGCGGTCTTCGATACTCACACCGGCCACCCGCACCCGCAGCGACTGCGCCAACTCAAAACGCTGTCCGGTCTGGCGCCCAACCAACCGCGTGCGCGTGGCGTCGAGTTTGTAGTAGTCGTGCCCCAGTGACGTCACGTGGACCAACCCTTCGATATTCATCGATGTGATCTCGACGAACAGACCAAATTCGGTCACGCCGACGACGGTGCCGTCGAAGGTGTCGCCCACATGGTCGAGCATGACTTCGCATTTGAGCCAGCTCTCCACATCGCGCACAGCATCCTCCGCGCGGCGCTCGGCGACAGAACACTCTCTGCCGAGACGTTCCATATCCTCTGGCTTGTAGGCATACCGACGCACGGGCCGACCATCGAGCAGATGTCCAATGGCCCGATGCACCAGCAGATCGGGGTAACGGCGTATCGGCGATGTGAAATGCGCGTATTGTTCGAGCGCCAGCCCGAAGTGCCCATCACAACCGGGCGCGTACTCCGCCTGGCTCATCGAACGCAGCAATTGAAAATAGAGCACCGACGCATCCGCACGTTCGGCAAGCTGATCGCCGACGGCCTGATAATGTTTGGGAAGGACGCTGGCTGCCCTCGGCAGCCGGATATTCACTGTGCCGAGAAACTGGCGCAGCACATCCACCTTCTCGTCGTCCGGCGGCGCGTGATTTCGGTACAGCGCCGGAATGCGGTTGTCTTTCAGAAAGCCGGCGGCCGCCACGTTTGCCGCGATCATGCACTCTTCGATCAACCGGTGTGCGTCGTTACGCGTGTACCGCACCACACCTTGCGGGTGGCCATCGTGCCGGAATTCAAATCTGGACGATGGAATATCAAGATCGACCGCGCCGCGTTTATTTCGCGCCTTGGCCAAAGCCTCGTAAACCGCCTTGAGGGCAAGGAGGCTCGGCATCGCGTGCTCATATCGCTTCTGCAGAGCGCCATCATTTCGCCACAGGATGCGGAACGCCTTCTGGTACGTCAGGCGGGCCTGTGATCGCATCACGCCCCGGTAGAACGTGGCGTCTTTGACCCGCCCGCCGGGCGTGACGATCATCTCGCAGACCATGCAGTACCGATCAACGTCGGGATTGAGTGAACACAGGCCGTTCGACAGCGCCTCCGGCAGCATCGGAATCACGCGGTTCGGGAAATAGACCGAGGTTCCTCTGGTCTGTGCCTCGTCATCGAGCGCCGATCCCGGAGTCACATAGTGAGACACATCGGCGATGGCCACGAACAACCTGAAATTACGACCGGAGGCCTCGCAGTAAACCGCGTCATCGAAATCCCGCGCGTCGGCCCCGTCGATTGTGACGAGCGGCAGACGACGCAAGTCAATCCGTCCGCGGTGTGCGCCCGACGGAACCGAATCGCCGAACGCCGTCGCCTCACGCGTCACCGCTTTGCTGAAGCGATGCCGAAGGCCGTGAGAGCGTATGGCGACCTCCGTTTCCATGCCCGGTTCGGACACATCCCCGAGAACGTCGGTCACCTTCCCGATCGGTGGGCTCGATTTGGTGGGCCACTCAACGATTTCGACGGTGACAACCCGACCTGGTGTGGCATTCGCATCCTGCCCCGGCGGAATCACAATCTGGTGCGTCATCCTCGGGTTTTCGGGGATCACAAAGCCGACGCCTGCCTCGGTGACGTAGCGCCCGGCAAGCTCGTTCGTGCGTCGGTCCAGAATGTCGACGACCCGACCTTCGGGGCGACCGCGCCGGTCGTGACCGGTTATGCGCACAGCAAGGCGATCACCGTGGAACAGCTGTCGCATTTCGCGCGCGCCCAGAAACACATCGTCGCCACCCTGATCGAGTGCCACAAACCCGTAGCCGTCCCGATGCGCCGACACCTGGCCGACCAGAACGGGAATCTCGTTGACCAGGCAAAATTCCTTTTGACGATTCCGAATAATCTGACCATCGCGCACCATGGCTCGCAGCCGGAACGCCAGTGCTTTCTTGTCGCGGTCGTTCCTGAGTGAAAAATCG
>JBCCMA010000077.1:0-16546 GCA_039026595.1 Pseudomonadota bacterium | reverse complement strand
GCGCGAGTTCCTGATGAAGGACGCGTATTCGTTCCACGCCGACGACGAGTCACTGAATGACACCTATCAGCGATTGCACACGGCCTACAGCCGGATTTTTGAACGGCTCGGTCTGACCTTCCGCGCCGTCGAGGCAGACAGCGGTGCGATCGGCGGCGCCGTCTCACACGAGTTTCAGGTGCTTGCGCAGACCGGCGAGGATCAGATTGCGTTCAGCGACCAGAGCGACTACGCCGCGAACATCGAACAAGCCGTGACGCTGCCTCCCGACGGTGACCGAGCCGCACCCGGAAGCGATATACAAACGGTGGACACACCGGGCGCCCGAACCATCGATGATGTGACCCGTTTCCTCGACGTCCCCGCTAGCCGTTGCGTAAAAACGCTGCTGGTCAAAGCCAACGAAGCATCCGGCCACGACGTGGTGGCGTTGGTATTGCGTGGAGACCACACATTGAATGAGATCAAGGCAGCGAAGCTACCCGACGTTGCAGAGCCATTGGCACTGGCAGATGCAGAAGACGTGCGCCGAGTGGCCGGTTGCGCGCCCGGCTACATCGGCCCGGTGGGACTCGGCTGCCCGGTATACGCGGACTTCAGTGCCGCGCATCTTGCCGACTTTGTAAGCGGTGCCAACCGCGACGATGCACACCACACCGGCGTGAACTGGCGGCGTGACCTGCCCGAACCGAAGGCCGTCGACCTGCGCAATATCGAGGTCGGCGATCCGAGCCCGGACGGTTGCGGCACCATCAAACTCGCACGCGGGATTGAAGTGGGGCATATCTTCCAGCTCGGCACAACCTACGCCAAGGCCATGGAGGCGACCGTACTCGACCGGAACGGTCGCAGCGTGGCCATGACGATGGGTTGCTATGGTATCGGCGTCAGCCGGACCGTCGCCGCGGCGATCGAGCAGCACCACGATGACAAGGGGATTGTCTGGCCCGCGGCCATGGCGCCGTTTCAAGTGGCTATCGTCCCGTTGAACCTGCATAAGTCCGAGCGCGTGCGCGAGGCGGCCAACGCGCTGTACCAAACGTTGACTGACGCGGGACTTGATGTGCTGCTCGACGATCGCGACGCGCGTCCGGGGTTCAAGTTCGCGGACATGGAACTGCTCGGGATCCCGCATCGCGTGGTGCTGGGCGACCGTGGACTCGACCGTGGACAGGTCGAATACAAGTCGCGCACGGGCGATGCGGCGGAAGACGTTGCGCAGGATGACATTGTGGCGTTCCTCAAGGAGCGCATGGCCCTCTGATGGCGCGTCGTCTGTCATGGGTCTTCTCGGCACTCCTGTGCTGCATCGCTGTTGCAGCCGTGTACGCCGATGGCCCACGCGATGCCGATGCCCCAGACCCTGCGCTGCGATCCCTGCTGATCGCGGCGGCCGCTGATGCGGCCAGTTTTGGCGACCGGTTTGATGCCGAGGTCTGGCTCGCCGACATGTCGAATCGACTCCGGCGCAAAGTGCCGGACGATGCGACGCGCCTCGAGTGGCTAAAGCTGATTCACCGAGAAGCGACCCGCGCGCACCTTCCGCCTGAACTTGTCCTCGCCGTCATCGACATCGAAAGTAACTTTGACCGCTTTGCCATATCACGCGCGGGCGCTCTCGGCATGATGCAGATCATGCCGTTCTGGCTCGATGAAATCGGTCGACCTGATGACAATCTGTTCCACGTACCAACCAACCTGCGCATGGGCTGCACGATCCTTCGGTATTACATCGACATGGAAAACGGCAACCTGGCCACGGGCCTGGCGCGCTACAACGGTTCATACGGACGCCGAACCTACTCGGACAAGGTTCTTCGGCGCCTGCGGGAACGCTGGTACAAAGGCTAAGCCGTTGTGAACACGCCTTGCACGTGTCCCTCTACGAGAAATAGACGACACACGGGTACCGCGGCTGCGTTAACGCGGACGACGCTTGCTTTCGGTCGCCGCCTCTTCCATCGACTCGATGGCCAGTTGGCGAGCCAGCGTTGCCTGGTCAGCGGCAAGCTTGTACCGGCGCCTCGCCAGCGTCGATTCGGCCAGCGCGAGCAAGCGAAGCGAACGCGAGAAAATCTGCGGTGCATAGGTATCCGCACCGGCTTCCCGCGCGGCGGCGATCGCCTGACGCGCATCGCTCATTTCCTGCACCGGTGGCGGGGTGGCTGTGCAGGCCGTCAGCGATAGCGCCAAAAACAGCCCGACGACGAGCGCGGACCAGTGCGACCGGCATCCGCGGCGTCGGCCCGGCCGGTCGGCCGCAGGCAATGACGCGCTCGACGCACGGTAATATAAGGGGCAGGTGTGTGCATTCACGACACTCTACGCTAGCCCGATGCGCGTGGATCGGTCAAGACATCGGCGACTGCCTATTCGAGGTTCCTACTGTAAAATCAGGGGGCTCGGCGGGTGAGCTCGCGCAATTTTTCGTCCGCGGAGGACCGATTGGTGACGACAGTTCTGGTTTTGTACGACACCCGCAGTGGGGCGACCGGCCGACTGGCCGCGCAGGTTGCGCGCGGTGTTGAAGGTTCCGGCGACGCCGAGGCGCTTCTGCGTTCTGTGCCAGATCTGCGTAGCGCGAACGAACCACCCTCGGACCGAGTGCCGGTCGCCGGCTCACCGCACGTCACTCTGGATGAACTGAGCGCGTGCGATGCGCTGGCCGTCGGCTCGCCCACGCGATTCGGAAATATGTCGGGCGCGATGAAGGCCTTCTGGGACAGCACAACCTCGCTGTGGCTGAACGGCGCGCTGATCGACAAACCGGCGACCGTGTTCACCTCAAGCGCAAGCCCCCACGGCGGCCAGGAAAGTACGCTTCTGACGATGATGGTCCCACTGCTGCACCACGGGATGCTGCTCACTGGTGTGCCCTACAGCACCCCCGAGCTAAACTCCACGCCCGGTGGTGGCTCGCCCTACGGTCCGGGCTTCGTGGCCGCACACAGCGATGCGCCGCTTCTGCCGGAAGAGAGGGAGATTGCGCGGGTCGCAGGAGCCCGGCTGGCGACACTTGCCGCACGCCTTGGGAGTACGGCGACATGAAGCTGCTGCAACTTGCCACGGCGCTGTCCTTCGTTGCCATGACGGCGTGTTTCGCGTGGTGGAATCTCGCCGGGTTTCAGGACCCGGCCAAACTCCTGATCGTGGCACCCTTGCTCATTTCGAGCCTGTTCGTTTTCCGCGCGCGCGTGCGCCCGCTCGTCGTCGCAGGCGCACTGGCCCTGCCATATTTGTGCTTCGCGATCGTGGAGGTGGTCGCAACCAATGCATCGCGGCCCGAACCGATCGCCGCGGTGATCTGCGGCACCATCTTTATCGCACTGCTTGCGCCGGCCACACGAAACGCCAAGCTCGCCGCACAGCACCAGATTCGTTCGGATATCAAATAGTTCGCGGGTCGATCTGTCCGACCACCCGCGGTCCGGCCAGACTCGGACAGATCCGGATCAGATCCGCATCAGATAAGAGATTTGACGAACGGTACGGTCAAACGACGGCGCGCCGCGAGCGAGGCGAGATCCAGCGTATCGAGTACGTCGCACAGCGTGTGCATATCGCGGCGGCAGTGCCGGATCAGATACAGGGCCGTCTCCACAGGCAAATCGAGGTCGCGCCGCCGGGCGCGTTTGCGGAGCGCGGCGATCACACCTTCATCGTCTAGCGGCGCCACCCGCAACACTCGCGCGGCACGGCAACGCGATGCCAGATCGGCCAGGGAGAAGGTCAGGTGCTGCGGGGACTGCTCCGCAGCAAATATGAGCTGACCGCCCGCGTCCATCAACCGGTTGTAGAGATGGAACAGCGCCTCCTCACAGGCCCGGTCTCCGAGCAATTGATGCACATCATCAAGGCACACCAGCCTGAAGCGCTCAAAGCCTGAAAGCGCCCCCATCGACGACCACGACTTCAGGACCGAAGCGGTCGCATAGGCGCTACTGTCAACCGCCGCGCAGGCAGCCTGCAACAGGTGACTCTTGCCCGTCCCACGGGCGCCATGCAACCACAGGCTCCACGCAGACGCAGGGCACTGAAGTGCGTCGAGGACAGCGGCATTGGCACCGGTGTGGAAATTATCGAACGTCGCGGCCGCGTCGAGCGTGACGGGAAGCGGCAGCTGCGGATGCGCGGCGCTCACCCCGGCGGCTCTCCGCTCTCAACCGGCGCATCGACCGGATCGTCGAACCGTCCGTAGATGTGACGCACGATGACGGACACGACCGCGGCACCCGGAAGGGCCAGAAGTATTCCGAAAAAGCCAAATAGCTGCCCACCGGCCATCACGGCGAAGATCACCAACACCGGGTGCAAGCCGATCCGGTCGCCGACGAGCTTCGGCGTCAACAACGTGCCCTCAATCAGCTGACCGACCACGAACACGGCCACCACGGCCGCGAGCGCGCCGACCGACTGCAGCTGGGCGACCGCCGACAGGCCAGCCAGCACGATACCAACGACCAGCCCCAGATACGGGACGAAACTGACGAGCCCGGCGACCACGCCAATCGCGATGGCGTAATCAAGTCCCACAATCGACAAGCCCACCGCGTAAATCGTCGCGAGCCCGGTCATCACAAGAATCTGCCCGCGCAGGAAGCCGCCGAGCACATCATCGGACTCGCGCGCCACGGAGAAGATCTCATCGCGACGCGACGCCGGCACCAGCTCGCCGACGCGATGGACAATATGATCCCAGTCGCGCAGCAGATAGAACGTCAGTATCGGCACAAGGAAAAGATTGACCACGCTGGTCAGTAGCGCCGTACCTGAACGACCGAGCGTTCCCAGCGCACTGGATGCGAACGTACCGATTCGATCGCCGTATTCTCGAATCAACGGAGCGAGACCGGTATCCATCGCATCCCCTTCCAGCCCGACATACGGCATGACGCGGGGCAGGATATTGGACTCAATCCAGCGTATGTATGACGGCAGTTTGTCCGCGAACGCTGCCCCCTGATCGCGCACAAGCGGGACCACCAGCAACGTTAGCGAAGCGAGGCCGAGGAAGATCATGACAAACGCCACCATGACCGCAACCGTGCGCGAGAGCCGCCCTTTCTCCAGTCGATCCACCAGCGGATCGCCGACGTAGGCGAGCAACGCCGACGCGATAAACGGCGTCAGGATGGGCGCCAGCAAATACGTCAGATAAAAAAGACCGCCGATGGCCAGCAAGCGAAACAAGCGTTCTTCGGTCATGTCAGTTCGTTTTCCGTTTTCAAGTCCTGCGATGGCGTCCGGGCCTGCCTCGCCCAGTGACGGGTATAATCCAGCGCGCTCACCACCACCAGCACCGCCAGCGTGGCCCCCAAAATCATGGTCACCCCCTCGGAGGGCCAGCCAACCGCCGCGCGTGCCAACAGCAACCATACAAAAAGAAGCATCGCGGCCGTCGTCAGCTTGCCGGGCATCCGGGCACCCGCTTTAAACGGCCCGACGAAACGTCGATACACCGCGCTTCCGGACACGATGTACAGATCACGTCCAATCACAAGGGCTGCCAACCAGCGCGGAATCAGACCCACCGCCATCAGGCACAGGAACACGCCGACCGTGAGCACCTTGTCCGCGATGGGATCAAGCAGCGCGCCAAGCGGCGTATGCCAGCCAAAGCGTCGCGCAAGATAACCGTCCAGCAGATCCGTAAACCCCGCCAGACCGAACAGCAGCGTTGCCAGGACGTATTGCCCACTCAGAATGGTCCAGAGCAACGGCGCGACGAGCGCAATGCGCAGCGCACAGAGCGTGTTGGGAATATCACGAGGTTTCATCGCGCAAAACGGAAGATGAGCGCACCGGGCTCAGTCGGATCAGGCGTCAGCAATCGGCCCAGTTCGATGGCGCGCTGCAGTCGCGCCGAATCGCCGCGCACAGAGGCCTCAAATACCAGAACATCATCCTGTACCGCCTTGAGCTGCAAGTCATCGATGAGCGTGAGCCGCTCCAGATAGTTCACAACGTCGCTGTAGGCCGACACGCTGTACACATTATTCACCGTGATTGACACAACGTTGGCCACATCGGCCGAAGCCGCAAGCCGCGCGACCAGATAGTCAGCCAGTCCGTTAATCCCCTGACTCACGCCGCCTCGAAAGCGCTGGTTCTCCGCGCCCGTTCGGACTTCCCACTGACCGTACGCGCCCTGCCCGGTTGGCGCTCGCAACCGCGATAGCAAGACCACGTCCGCGCGGTAGCGTGCCGAGGCCGCCAGAACGTTCTCCCCAAAACCGCCCCAAACATCGGACACAGATGTTGCGGCCATGTCGGCAGAATCGAGCAGAGGCCACACAATCGGAACCCCGCGATTCCGTGCGATCTGTTCAATCGCAAGTCGGACCGGTTCGTCGCTGTCTGCGCCGACCAGTTCGCGCTCGCCGTTGCCTCGGTCAACCGCCAGCCAGATCAGAACTGCGGGGCGATCGCGATTCCAGATCGGCAGTCCGGCCTGCGCGGCCGCGCGTTCCAGCGCATCACCGTCAAAGGCCACCCAGAGCTCCGGCTCTCCGAGTTCCGACGTCCGGGTCGTAAACTGCTGCACGTAGCGCTGTGCATTCTCAAGTAAGTCTGCCGCTTCCGGCCGCGAGGCGACATCACGCTGGCCCGTGACCCGTACCAGCACCAACGCCAGTGCGCGCCCGTACGCAGCCTTGTCCCGGTCAGCGACGGCCTGTTCATCGGTCACCTCGCCCACCTCCGGCAGCGGCACGGCAGTGGCATAGAGTTCGGTCGGCGTGAGAGCCGCAACCGAGATGATTCCTGTCAGCGCAACCGCGGCGAGGCTGGCGAATCTTGCTACCGTCCATCGTCTCGCGCGCGGCGCCTTTTTTTTCTGCGTCACCTAAGGCTCTCCAGACCCACTGGTTTCGAACGCGCATTGTAGATCGAATCAGGACTTTCCGTCTGCGCGAACACAATCCGCCCCATAGCGACTGGAAGTCACGTACAATTGCGCCCGTTGTCGCAAGCAGGATTCGCCGCCATGGGCGACTCGATCTCATACAAAGACGCGGGCGTTGATATCGACGCTGGAAACGCGCTCGTCGACCGCATCAAACCGCGCGTCGCCCGAACGTTCACACCCGGTGTCCTCACAGGTCTCGGCGGGTTCGGGGCCCTTTTCGAACTCGACACGCACGGGCTCGAGACCCCGGTGCTGGTCTCGGCCACCGATGGCGTCGGAACCAAACTGAAACTCGCGCTCGCTACGGGCAAACACGACACCATCGGCATCGACCTTGTGGCCATGTGCGTCAACGATCTTGTGGTGTGCGGCGCTCGGCCGCTGTTCTTCCTCGACTATTACGCCACCGGTCAGCTCAGTGTCGACACCGCGTCTGCCGTCATCGACGGCATCGCCGCGGGCTGCGAGCAGGCGGGCGCCGCGCTGATCGGCGGCGAGACGGCGGAGCTGCCGGGAATATACCAAGGCGACGACTATGATCTCGCCGGGTTCTGCGTGGGGATGGTCGACAAACCGCGCCTGATCACCGGTGAGCGCGTAGGGCACGGTGACGCCATCATCGGCCTCGCATCCAGTGGCCCCCATTCCAACGGCTACTCGCTTATCCGAAAACTCCTCGAGCACGCCGGAGAGCCGCTCGACGGCGCGCTGGCCCAAAGTCTGCTTGCCCCGACGCGCATCTACGTCGAGCCGCTGCTCAAACTCATCGACGCTTTGCCAGTGCACGCGCTGGCGCACATCACCGGCGGCGGCTTGCTCGAGAATGTGCCGCGGAGTCTTCCGAAGAATGTCGCCGCCCACATCGACCTGACTCGCATCGACACGCCTGAGGTCTTTGACTGGCTGGGCAAGACCGGCAAACTCACAGCAAGGGAACGCCTGCGCACCTTTAATTGCGGCATCGGCATGGTCGTGATCGTGCCCGCCAATGAAACGACGCGCGCACTGGATGTATTGCGATCAGCGGGCGAGACCTGCTGGCACGTTGGTGATGTGGCTGAGGGACCCCATGGCGTGGTCATCGACGACGGGGAGCACGTTATCCGTGGCTGATCCCGCACGGATCGCCGTGCTGCTGTCAGGGACTGGCAGCAATCTGGACGCGATCGTCGAGCACCAAAAGCACACCGACGCCTACCGGGTGACGCAGGTTATCAGCGATAATCCCGCCGCCGGCGGCCTCATGCGCGCCGCCGCGCGTGGCATTGCGACCACTGCCCTTCCGAGCCTCGCCGATATGCCGCGCGCAGCACACGATCAGGCGGTGCAAGCCGTTTTGCTTGAGCTTGATGTCGACCTTGTTGTCCTCGCCGGTTACATGCGCATCTTGAGCGCGGAGTTCGTCCGAACCTTCCATGGCCGAATGCTCAACGTCCATCCGTCGTTATTGCCCCGCTATCGCGGGCTCCATACGTATCGACGTGCGCTGGAAAACGGGGACCTCTGGCACGGTACGAGTGTGCATTTCGTGACAGAAGAACTCGACGGCGGCCCGGTCATCGGTCAAAGCCGCATCCCGATCCATGCTGACGACACCGAGACCACACTCCGCGCGCGCACCCAGCGCGAGGAGCATCGGCTGTACCCGCTGTGCGTGGCCGCGGTGTCACGCGGTCGCATTGGTGTCGCCGGCGACGCCCGAGCGACCCTCGACGGTGCGCCGCTGGACTTGCCACTTGATCCCGCCGCACTGGCGAATCTCGAGGCCCCCATATGTCCCGTCTGACCAGCTACGCGGCAGCCGCCGTTTACGGGTTTTTCTTATGTGCCGTTGCCGAGGCTCAATTGCCCGAATCAGGCCCGCCCACATTCGAGGTGCGCTACGACGTCCAGTACTCCGGGGCGCGCATCGCGGAAACCACCTTCAGTCTGCGACAGCAATCGCAGTCCGGTATGTATGAACTACGGTCGGTGACCGAGCCACGCGGCCTCGCCGCGCTGATTCGCTACGGGGACGTGGTCGAGGAATCACACTTTCGGATCCTCGACGAGGCCCCCTTGCCGGTCGACTACCGATTCCTTGACGGCACGCGCAAAGGTAAACGCAACAGCAGCATTTATTTTGACTGGACCGAGGGCTCGGCGCAGTCCACTTACAAAGGGCGGGACGCCAGTATCGCGCTCGACGGCGGCGAAATAGACCGGCTGATGCTGCAGTGGCAGACACTCCACGACCTCGCAAACGGACAGCGCCCGGATCGGTACACAGTGATCGATCGGAACGGACGCAAGATTTACGAACTCACCCACGAAGGCGATGAATTGCTGTCGACCGCGGCCGGAACCTTCCAGACAATGCGACTGAAACGACAGCGCGACGGGTCGTCGCGCGCCACGCTGATCTGGGCGGCGGTCGACCGCGGGTATCTGCCCGTCAAAATGATTCAAACGGTGGACGACAAGCCGAATATCGTGCTGCAGGTGACGCAGATCCGTTGGGACGGCGCGCCACCGGAATAAAACAACCGAACGAGGCTACGTTTTGGGCAGCGTGACACCCGTCTGACCCTGATACTTCCCGGCCCGGTCGGCATAGGAGGTTTCGCAGACCTCGTCGGATTCGAAGAACAGCATCTGTGCCACGCCTTCGTTAGCGTAAATCCGGGCCGGCAGAGGCGTTGTATTGGAAAACTCCAGCGTGACGTGGCCTTCCCATTCCGGCTCGAGCGGCGTGACGTTCACGATGATGCCGCATCGGGCATACGTCGACTTGCCAAGACAGATGGTCAGTACATTGCGCGGTATACGAAAGTACTCCACCGTCCGGGCGAGCGCAAAAGAGTTCGGTGGAATGATGCACACGTCACCCTGCATATCGACAAAGCTGCTTTCGTCAAAGGCCTTGGGATCGACCACCGCCGAGTTGATATTCGTGAAAATCTTGAAGTCGGTGGAACACCGCACGTCGTAGCCATAACTCGATGTGCCGTAGGAGATGGTGCGCCGGTCGCCGTGGGCACGAACCTGCCCCGGTTCAAAAGGTTCTATCATTTTGGCGCTCTCGGCCATCCGGCGGATCCAGCGGTCGGATTTGATGCTCATGGTTCAGCGTGCTCGTGGTCAGTCATATCGGTGGCTACACATGGAGGACATCAATCCTCCACGACAATCTCGGGGTACGGCAGGCGGGTTTCGCGGGTCAGCATGGCCATGCGCGCGCCGACGCCGCACGCAAGACCAAGGTAGCGCGAGGCCAACTCGCCGTCGGGTTCGCTTGCTACCGTCGGGCGGCCGCCGTCGGCTTGCTCCCGCAGTCGGCGGTGAAGCGGCAGGCTCGCCAATACGGGAACGTCAAACCGCGCCGCGAGGGCCTCAGCGCCCCCTTGCCCGAATATCGCGTCCTCATGACCGCACTGCGCGCAGACGTGCGTCGCCATATTCTCCACCACGCCCAGAACAGGCACGCCCACTTTTTCAAACATCATGACGCCGCGTCGCGCGTCCTGCAGCGCCATGTCCTGAGGGGTGGTCACAATGACCGCGCCGGTCAACGGCACTTTCTGAGCCAGCGTAAGCTGGATGTCACCCGTGCCCGGCGGCAGGTCGATCACGAGATAGTCAAGCTCCCCCCACTGCGTGTTGCCGATCAACTGGCGCAGCGCCTGTGTCACCATCGGCCCGCGCCATACCATTGGTTGCTCGGAATCCACGAGAAACCCGATTGACATGCAGATAACGCCGTGGGCACGCAGCGGCTTGACATGCTGGCCATCGGCGCTCTCAGGTTGCTGGTCGCGCAGCCCCATCAGCACCGGCAGGCTGGGGCCATAAATGTCCGCATCGAGCAAACCGCACCGTGCGCCCTCCTCGGACAATGCCAGCGCGAGATTGGCGGCGGTGGTAGACTTTCCGACTCCCCCTTTCGCCGACGCCACCGCGATTGTATTCGCTATGCCGTCGAGAGGCCTGAGACCGCGGCGCACGGCGCGCGCGTGGACGTCCCACGTCACCGAGACCGTCTGGCGAGCGCGCCCGGACCACGCTGCGATGTCGGAAGCAAGCCTTGGACCAAACCGACGGGCGGGAAATGGCAGCGCCACGGAGACCCCGGCGGGCGATTCCACAACATCCGCGCACTGATCGAGCCGCATGTGCAGCTGTGGGTGCACAAACGCGCTGACGCGATCGGCCATCGACAGACTCTGGGTAACTAAAAAGAAAAGGAATGGTACCGCAACCGACGACGGGCGCCACGGGGCGAAAACGCCACCTGTGCACAGACTTGGCCAAAAGAGTCTCGGTAGACTCGGCCGCCGTGACAGCACCGAACAGTGTCATAAATATCACTGCAAACCCTTGAAACAAAGTGTAAAATGCGCCTCCGCTCGTTGACCTCACGGTCCACATGAAACTTTTCCGGAACCTCAAAGCCGACAAGCTGGCCAAGCAGCTCCTGACCCTGCGCGAGCATGATACAGAGGACGCGCGCAAGGCCATCGCCGGATTGTGTGAAATCGGCGACCCGGCGGTGCCCAAGGTGCTGGAGGCGCTGGCGCTCGCAGACAAACGCCAGCTTGTCACCTTCGTTGAAATTCTGGCCAAACTTCTGAATCCCGACATTCTCGATACCTATCTGGAGGCGCTCGCGTCCGAGGAATCCCGCGTGGTGGCGGGCGTCGCCTGGGCGTTGGGCTCCAGCAAATCCTATGACCCCAATCGGTTGATCGATCTCCTTGATCGGGCCGACATGCCCAAAGCCAAGATTTTCGAGATCATCGCGGCAAACAAGGATCGCATCGACCCCCGTCAACTGTTGCGCAACGCCTACGAACTCGCGCCGAGTGAAAAAGAGCAGGCGATGAAGATCATTCACGAGCTCGCGGATGAATCGCTCGTGCCAGAACTGGTCACGCGCGTTGACGGCAAGGATCCCGTCATCCGTAGTCACATCATCACCACGCTGGCTCGCTTCGGCCAACCCGACGTGCAGCACATCGTGCAAAAACAACTACGGGACAAAAGCAAACTCGTGCGCAAGGCCGCGCTGTCGTCGCTCGCCAAAATGGGCAAGAACCTCGATATCTCCATGCTTTGCGCGCTGGTCGCTGATCCGGATATAGAGGTCCAGTACAAAGCCGTCGACGTGCTCGTTCGGCTTGCCCACCCGGACACTCCACGGCACCTGATCAAGGCGCTGCAGGACGAAAACGAATACGCGCGACGGTCTGCGGTCGAGGTTCTGAATGAGGTCGCCAATACCGACTCGATCAAGGACCTTCTCAACGCGCTCAAAGACAGCGATTGGTGGGTCCGCTCACGGGCCACCGACGCGCTCGCCAAAATCGGCGGTGACAAGGTGGTCGACGCTGTGCTCGAGCTGATCAATGACGACGACGAGCACATACGCCGTTCCGCCATCGAAATTCTGAACAGTACGAACAACGAGCGCGCCATCGACTATCTGATCAACGCCACTCGCGATGACGACTGGTGGGTGCGCGAGCGTGCGGTCGATGCGCTCGCCGACATGGGCGCGAAGCAGGCTGTCCCGGCGATGCGCGCCATGTTGAACGGACCCGCAAAGTCGATTCCCGCCGCCCTGCGTGGACTGGGTGCCATCGGGAGCACAGATGTGATTCCCGATGTCCTGAACGCGCTGCGTCACAACGACAAGGAAATCAAGTTCGAAGCCGCGGCGGCGCTGCGCAAACTTGCCACCGAGCGCTACGCACCCGAAATCACCGAGGCGCTGGCCGAGGTCAATCCAGAGGATGGCTCTCAGATCGCCAAGGCACTCACTATGGCGCGGCACGCGATCGACGAGCAGTTTTCTGCGGTTCAGATCGCCGAAAACGAGCGAGCGGAGAAAATGGCCGAGCCGCAGCGCACGATGCTGCGCGATGACTCCGAGGAGAAAATTGCCGACGCGGCACGCAAGGCGCCTACGCTTGATCTGGCGAAGTTGTCGCCCGGAGACATGATCAATGAGCGGTACAAATTTATCCAGCACATTGGTAAAGGCGCATTTGGCACGGTCATTCTGGTCGAAGACAGCATTGTTGAGGAACGCCTGGTTCTGAAGTTCCTGAACAAGAACATTTCCGCGGATGAGGAAATGATGCAGCGGTTCGTACACGAGCTGCGCTACTCGCGGAAGATCACGCACAAGAACGTCATTCGCATCTACGACTTTCTGAATCTCGACGGACTGTACGCCATTTCCATGGAGTACTTTCCGTCGCATACGTTGCGTGGCGAGATCAAGGACGAGAAGCCGCTTGATGTTCGGCGCGCAGTCGCCATCGGGCGCGATGTCGCGCTTGGCATGTCCGTGGCCCATCAGGTTGGCATCGTGCACCGGGACCTGAAGCCCGCCAACGTCCTGATCAACAACGACGGGCTTGTGAAGGTGGTGGATTTCGGCGTCGCCTCAGCGCACAGCAGTGGTGACACTCAACTCACCAAGACCGGGTATGTGATTGGATCCCCCAAGTACATGGCGCCTGAGCAGATCCTCGGCAAGAAAGTGGACCAGCGCGCCGACATCTACAGCCTCGGCGTGATCTTGTATGAACTGCTGAACGGCACACCGCCCTACACCAAAGGCGATCACATGTCTGTGATGTATCAACATGTTCAAGGTGAGGCGGTGCCGCTCGATCAGGCCAACCCGGACGTGCCGCAGGCCGTTGTCGATATCGTCAAGCGAACGCTTCTGGTCGACAAATCGGAGCGTTACCAGAGCATGGACGAACTGCGCATCGATCTGGAAAACCAGCTGGACGTCGCCTAAGGGTTCCTCCGCGTTCGCGCCCGTCGTGGCGCCGGACAACCGAGAACTGGCTCACAAAGTCGCTTTTTGCACTTCGTGTAGACTCATCGGCGACTGAAACGCGGAGTCGGCCATGGCCTCTCGGATTGACGCCTTTCTGAAGCTCGCACTCGCACAGGGGTGCTCGGACATCCACCTCGCGGTGGGCGTGCCGCCCATGCTCCGTCTGCGCGGCGATCTCATGCCGATCAAATTTCGCGATCTGGGGCACGCCGAACTAACCGGCTACGTTGAGGAGATCATGAACGAACCACAGCGGGCGGAGTTCGCTGGCGGGCACGATCTCGACTTTTCATACGTGACCGGCGAAGGCGTCCGATTCCGCGCCAATTTGTTCCACAAAGACACCGGACCCGGCGCCGTCTTCCGATATATCCCGAACGACATCCCGGAACTTGAGCAACTCGGTCTCCCGCCTGTAATTCGATCGCTGACCGATCTGCACCAGGGACTCGTCCTGGTCACCGGCGCGACCGGCACCGGCAAGTCGACCACACTCGCGTCGATGATCGATTACCTCAATACGCATCGCCCCCTGAACATCCTGAGTCTCGAAGATCCGATCGAATTTGTGCACCCGAGTAAGCGAGCGCAGGTCATTCAGCGTGAGGTCGGGACGCATCTCGAGAGTTTCGCCGCCGGGCTGCGGGCGGCCTTGCGTGAGGACCCGGACGTGATTCTGGTTGGCGAAATGCGCGACGCCGAGACAATCTCACTCGCCATGACGGCAGCCGAGACCGGTCATCTCGTACTGGGCACGATGCACACCACCGGCGCCGTCAAGTCGATCGACCGAATTCTTGACGCTCTTCCTTCAGAGGAACGCGAACAGGCCAAGAGCTTTCTCGCGCAGAGTCTGCAGGCCGTCGTGTCGCAGGTTCTCGTGAAGACGCCGGATGGCAAGGGGCGTAAAGCGGCCCTCGAAATAATGGTCATGACACGTGCCATTGGTAAATTGATCAGTCAGGACCAGACGCATCTGATTCCGTCACAGGTGCAGACCAGCAAGCACCTCGGCATGCAGCTCATGGATCAGGCCCTGCTCGATTTGATCAAGGCCAAAGAGGTGGACCCGGATCATGCCTACCTGTACGCCGAAGAAAAGAAGAACTTTGAACGGTTCGTCACCGATCGCAGCATGCTGCCCGGTAACGAACTGGCCGATCTCGCCTAAGCCCGTAGCCGCCCCCTGACTATGAACAAAATCGATCGCTTTCTGACCGCGTTACTCGACAAGGATGGATCTGACTTGCACCTGATCGCCGGCGATCCGCCGCGCATCCGCCAATATGGCGATCTGGTCAAGATTGAGGACGACACGCTGGAGGCGGCGTTTGTCGAGGCGATGATGAGCGAGATCATGACGCCAAAAGCGCGCAGTGATTTCAACGCCAATCATCAGGCTGATTTCGCCTACTCGTTTGGCGACCGCGGCCGATTCCGTGTCAATGCCTTTCGCCACCTGAGCGGGCATGGCGCCATTCTTCGCGCCATCCCGGCGGGCGCCCTGACGCTCGAGCAACTCAATGCGCCGCGCGCCCTGTACGACATGTGCCGCGAGAAGCAGGGGCTGGTCCTTGTCACCGGCAAGACCGGCTCGGGCAAATCCACCACGCTCGCCGCGATGGTCGATTACATCAACGCGAACACCAAAGGCCACATCCTCACGATCGAAGACCCGATTGAATTCACGCACGAACGCAAGGGCTGTCTGATCAGCCAGCGGCAGGTCGGCGAGCACACGCCCTCGTTCGCCGCCTCGCTCAAATCCGCGCTGCGCGAAGACCCCGACGTGATTCTGGTCGGTGAAATGCGGGACCTGGAGACGGTGAGTATCGCCGTGACGGCAGCCGAAACCGGCATCCTGGTCATGGGCACGCTGCACACCAACAGTGCCGCCTCAACGGTGGACCGCATTATCAACACCTTTCCGGCGGACAAGCAGCCGCATATCCGCACCATGCTGTCCACGTCGCTGCGCGGTGTCGTCGCCCAGCAGCTCGTCAAAAAGGCGGACGGCTCCGGGCGCGTCGCCGCCATGGAGATCATGGTTAATAACAACGCGATCGGGAACCTCATTCGCCAGGGCAAAATTGATCAGGTTGAAAACGCGATGCAAAGCTCGGCGCAGGCCGGAATGCAAACGATGGACACCGCGCTTCGATCGCTCGTGCGCAAGCGCGAAATCACAGGCGAGCAGGCCTACCTGAAGGCCATCCAGAAAGACAACTTCAAGGAGTTTGCACCGGTCGGCGAGGAGGCCTGAACACCTCGCTTTGACACAAAATCGGGCATAATCGGGCGACCTCGCCCGAATAACCCGCCATGCCCCGCAAAATCTTTGTTTCCTACGCCCTGCCCTACGCCAACGGCTCGATTCACCTCGGCCATATGGTGGGCTACACACAAACGGACATCTGGGTCCGTTATCAGCGACTGCGTGGCCACGAGTGCCACTACGTCTGTGCGATCGATGCGCACGGCACGCCCGTCATGCTACGGGCCGAGGCGGAGGGCATCACGCCCGAAGCGCTTGTAGAACGCATGCACGGTGAGCAAGCCCGGGATTTCGAAGACTTCCAGGTACGCTTCGATCGTTTTCATTCGACGCACTCTGACGAGAACAAGGCGCTGGTCGAGCGAATTTACACGGCACTGCGCGACAACGGACACATCGAGCGCCGGACTATTACGCAGGCTTATGATGAGCAGAAGGGCCTGTTCCTTCCCGACCGCTACGTTCGCGGCACCTGCCCGCGCTGTGGTGCCGAAGATCAGTACGGTGATAACTGCGAAAACTGCGGGGC
>JBCCMA010000076.1:0-16583 GCA_039026595.1 Pseudomonadota bacterium | reverse complement strand
GGCCGGCGCGGCGGCGGCCACGAGACTCAGCGCGGTGATTGCCGAGGCGCGGATTGCAGGCCGCGGCACACACCGATTCTTCAAACTCTTAAGATTCATTTCAAAACAGAGACTTGCACGTTAAATATATAGCGCAATGCGAACAAGAAATCTGTGAAACAGCGCGCGATGGCGCGTGACGTGGTGCCCGGGGCCGGACTTGAACCGGCACGGCCTCGCGGCCGGCGGATTTTAAGTCCGCTGCGTCTACCAATTCCGCCACCCGGGCAGCGGGTGCCGACGCCGTTGGCCGCGCAACGGGAAATGGAGGCTAGGGTCGGAATCGAACCGGCGTACACGGCTTTGCAGGCCGCTGCATAACCACTCTGCCACCTAGCCAGAGCCGACGCGTCGGATGAAGCGCCCGGATGCTAGCACACACGCCGCGGCATTCAACCGCCTCATCCGATTCTCTGCTCGCAACCGGTTACCCCATTTCGCTCCACTTGAATTTTTTCTATAGGTCTATAGAATACATGATCTCAGCAGACTACCGGACCGCCAGATGAACCAGACCCGCTACGACCAGCAGCGCCTCGCCGCCATTCGCGCGGCGGCCAGCGTCTTTGCAGAGCACGGGTTCCACGGCGCGAGCACCACCATGATCGCGGACCGCATGGGCATCAAGCAGGGCAGCCTCTACTACTACTTCAAATCGAAAGAGGACGCTCTGAGCGAAGTCTGCCTCTACGGGCTATCAGACTACGCCGATCACATGAGCGCGATCATCGAGAACGGGCAACCCTTCGCCGCCCAGCTTCTCGCCACCGTGACGTCCCATCTCTCAAGTTATCGCGAGAAAAATGAGGCGCTTAAAGTCTACAATGATGAGAGACTCTACCTTCCGGAAGAGAAGCGCGCGCCACTTAAAGAGATCGGCAGTCGCTACCGCCAGCAGCTCGAGCAGATGATTCAGACTGCGGTCGACAAACGTGAGGTAAGCAAACGCATCGACTGCCACTTTGCGGCACAGTCCGTGATCGGCCTGTGCAACGCCTTCGGCGAGCTGATCGTGCGCGACCACGACCTCGATCTGTTCGATCTGATCCATAAGTGCACAAACCTTCTGCTGCACGGGCTGACACCAGTGCAGAGCCAGGGACTCGACGGCTTTTCTGTCGAGCCATGATTTCAATTAAGTTATAGAATAAGAGGAGAACTCCCATGGGCGCGTTTAAAGAGCCGCACGGCGGCAAACTCGTTGACTTGTATCTGGCGGAAAGCCGCGCGGAAGATGAAAAGGCCAAGGCCCGCGATTATCCGTCGTGGGACCTGACACCACGCCAGATCTGCGACCTTGATCTGCTCATGAACGGTGCGTTCTCGCCGCTGACAGGCTTCCTCGGGCAGGCGGACTACGAAAGTGTCTGCGAAGACATGCGGCTCACCAGCGGCGTGCTCTGGACCATGCCGATCAATCTGGATGTGTCCGAAGCGTTCGCCGAGAACCTCGAACCGGGCCAGAAAATTGCGCTTCGAGACCCCGAAGGTGTGCTGCTGGCAACCATGGACGTCTCGGACATCTGGACGCCAAACAAGAAAAAAGAGGCCGAACGGGTCTACGGCACGACGGACGAGACGCATCCGGCGGTGGCCTATCTTATGCAGACGGCCGGGCGGGTCTATCTGGGCGGCCGCATCCATGGCATCGAGCCCCCCACCTACTTCGACTTCAAGCTGCTGCGCGACACGCCGTCTGAACTGCGTGGCCGCTTCCGCAAGCTGGGGTGGCGCAAGGTTGTGGCATTCCAGACGCGCAACCCGCTGCATCGCGCACACCAGGAACTGACGTTTCGCGCGGCGCGCGAGGCCGAGGCCAATCTCCTGATTCAGCCTGTGGTGGGCATGACCAAGCCCGGTGACATTGACCATTTCACGCGCGTGCGCTGTTACGAGCACGTGCTCGAACAGTACCCCGAGCAGACCACGCAGCTCAGTCTTCTCAATCTGGCCATGCGGATGGGCGGTCCGCGCGAAGCGCTCTGGCATGCCATCATTCGCAAGAACTACGGGTGCACCCACTTTATCGTCGGCCGCGACCACGCCGGCCCGGGTAACGACGCCAAAGGCAAACCGTTTTACGGTCCGTATGACGCGCAGGAGCTGTTCCGCAAGCACGAAGAAGAACTGGACATCACCATGGTGCCGTTCAAGATGATGGTGTACGTGGAAAACAAGGCGGAGTACCTCCCCACTGACCAGACCGGACCCAATGACAAGGTCCTGAACCTGTCGGGAACCGAATTCCGGCGGCGTCTGCGCGAAGGCCTCGATATACCGGAGTGGTTCTCCTATCCGAAGGTCGTGAAGGAACTGCGGCGCTCCCACCCGCCCAAGCACCAGCAGGGCTTTACGGTCTTCTTTACCGGGCTCTCTGGCTCCGGCAAATCCACCGTCGCGAACGCGCTGATGGTCAAACTGCTGGAAGAAGGCTCGCGCCCGGTGACGCTGCTTGACGGCGATGTGGTTCGCAAGCACCTGTCGAGTGAGCTCACATTCTCGAAAGAGCACCGCGATCTGAATATCCAGCGCATCGGTTATGTCGCGAGCGAAGTGACCAAGAACGGCGGCATTGCGATCTGCGCACCCATCGCGCCGTACGCGGCGGCCCGGAAGGGCGTCCGTGAGATGATCACGCCGCTGGGCGGGTTTATCGAGACGTTTGTGTCGACCCCGATCGACGTGTGCGAAGCGCGCGATCGCAAAGGGCTCTACGCCAAGGCGCGGGCCGGTCAGATCAAGGGCTTCACGGGAATCGATGATCCGTACGAGGTGCCGGTCAACCCGGAGGTGGTCATCGACACGAAGGAACTGACACCCGGTCTTGCCGCGCATCGGATCCTGATCACTCTGGAGAAGCTCGGATACCTGAAGTAAAAGGTTGAGCCCAAAGAAAAAAGCCGCAGTGCGTGGCACTGCGGCTTTTTTTGTCTGGAGCGGGAAACCAGGTTCGAACTGGCGACCTCAACCTTGGCAAGGTTGCGCTCTACCAACTGAGCTATTCCCGCATCGAGCCGCGTATTGTAGTCCAGAATGCCTCGGAGTCAAGATGCTAACGTCCGTTCTCGCGACCGCTGAGATACGGCCATGCCGACCGCAAATAGACCACCATGGACCACAACGTCAGCACCGCGGCGACCAACAAAAATCCAACCCCTGTGGCGTAGACAGGCAGCCCGTAAAACGGGTCACGAAACAGCATAAACAGCAGCGCAATAATCTGGGCCGTCGTCTTGTATTTGCCAATACTCGACACCGCCACCTGTCCGCGCGCGCCCAGCCCCGCCATCCATTCGCGCAATGCCGAGATGGTGATTTCCCGTCCGATGATCACCACCGACGCCATCGTCACCAGCGGACCGCTCCAACCACGCGCATCGGACACAAGCAACACCAGCGCGGCCACGACCATCAGCTTGTCGGCGACCGGGTCCAGAAACGCCCCGAAATTCGATGTAACCTGCCACCGCCGCGCCAGATAACCGTCAAGCCAGTCGGTGATCCCGGCTATGCCGAACACAAGGGCGGCCGCCGGTCGCCCCCAGTAAACGGGCAGGTAAAACAGCACGACGAAAATGGGGATCAGCGCGATGCGCAGCCAGGTCAACGCGTTGGGCAGACGTCTCAAACCGCCAGCCTCATGCGAAATTGATCAGTGAAAGTGGTCATAGATGGACTGGGCCAATTGCGGGCCGATGCCATCGACCGTCTCAAGATCTTCCACTGCCGCACCCTGCACACCCTTCAGGCCACCGAAGTGTCGCAGCAAGACGCGGCGTCGTTTCGGTCCAAGGCCGGCAATGTCCTCCAGCGTTGAACGGGTCTGACGCTTTGTTCGACGCGCCCGGTGGCCAGCGATAGCGAACCGGTGCGCCTCGTCGCGAATGTGCGTCAGAAGATGCATCGCCGGCGAGTCGGGCGGCAGTATAAAAGGCGCTTTTTGGGGGTACAAGAACAGTTGCTCATGGCCAACGCGTCGCTCTGGCCCCTTGGCAATTCCGAGCAGCTGAATCTGCGGCAATTGCACCTCCTGCATGATCTCTGCGGCCTGCGACAACTGACCTTTCCCGCCATCGATCAGCACCAGATCAGGCACCGGAGACTCGCCGCGCTTCACACGCGTGTACCGCCTGCGCAACACCTGCGCCATGGCCGCGTAATCATCGCCCGGCGTAATGTCACTGATGTTGAAACGACGGTAGTCCGACGAGCGCATACCCTCCCGGGTAAACACCACGCAGGAGGCGACCGTCTGCTCACCCCGCGTATGACTGATGTCAAAACACTCGATGCGGTCGGGCGCGTCAGGCAACCCGAGCGATTCCTGCAGGGATTCCAGCTGCGCGATGATGGTCCGGTTGCTGTTTCGACGCAGCGTCAACGCGTGGTCGGCATTGGTCCGCGCCATGTCAACCCACGCCGAGCGGTCGCCGCGCACGCGCGATTTGATCTGGACGCGGCGCCCTGCTTTCTCCGACAGCGCACCGCTGAGCCAGTCACCGTCGTCCAACGCGAGATTGAGCAGAATCTCGGCCGGCGCGCCGCGCGCAAGATAGTACTGGGCGATGAACGCACTCATGACCTCCTGCGGGGGCGTTGCGGCGGGCGCCCTCGGGAAATAACTGCGACTCCCGATGTTCCGACCGCCGCGGATGTAGACCACCGCAACACAGTGCAAACCACACTCGCTGACCAGCGCGAGGGCGTCGAGGTCGCCGAAGCGGTTGTCGGCGACGTGCTGCGACGCCTGTACCTTGTTCAACTTGGTGATCTGGTCGCGGTAGAGCGCGGCGCTCTCAAAGTCCAGTGTCTCCGCCGCGCGCTCCATGCGCTGACCAAGATCGGCCACAATCTCGTGGCTTTTCCCCTCCAGAAAGCGTACGGCGTTGGCCATGTCGCTCGCGTAGTCCTCTTTCGAGATCAGCCCCACGCACGGCGCGGTGCACCGTTTAATCTGATATTGCAGGCAGGGGCGCGAACGGCGTTCGAAAAACGTGTCTTCGCACGAGCGCAGTCGAAACAGCTTCTGCAGTTGATTCACGCTTTCGCGCACGGCGCCCGCGCTCGGGAACGGGCCAAAAAACCGGTCCTTGCCCTTGGTCGACCCGCGGTAGAACGACACGCGGGGAAACGCGTGCTCCGTCGTCACGCGGACGAACGGAAAACTTTTGTCGTCGCGCAACAGCACGTTGTAGCGCGGCCGGTGCTTCTTGATCAGCGTGTCTTCGAGGATCAGCGCCTCGGCTTCGGTGTGCGTGATCGTGGTTTCGACGCTGCGCACCTGCTTCATCAGGACGCGCGTCTTGGGCAGATCGAGTTCGCTGCGGAAATAGCTGCTGACGCGTTTTTTGAGATTCCGCGCCTTGCCCACGTACAGGATATCGCCTTTGTCATCGAGCATCCGGTACACGCCCGGGCGCTCGGTCAGGTTCCGCAGGAACAGCCGGGCATCGAAGTGTGACCCAACGGCCTCGCTGGAGGCCGCGGGCGCGGCGTCGTGCTCGGTCATCCGTCCGACCGCACCCGCGCGTCCGCCTCAAGCAGACCGAAATCCAGTGCCTTGCGGACCAGATCCACAATCGACGCGCAGTCCGCTTTCTGGAAGATACGGGTGCGGTACGTGCTGATGGTCTTGGGGCTGAGATTCAGGTTCTTGGAAATTTCCGTCGACGACTGCCCGGTCGCGAGCAACACGCAAACCTGCAGTTCTCGTGTCGACAGCGTGTCGAAGGGCGACGCGCTTCGGCCGTCCAGAGACTGTTCGGCCATTTGCCGCGCCACCTTGTGACTCAGGTAACGCTCTCCGGCATGCACCCGTCTGACCGCATCGATGAGCTCGTCTGGTCCGCATGATTTGGTCAGGAACCCGCACGCGCCCATTTCAAGCATTCGTCTCGGGAGCGGCCCGACAGTATCGACCGTCAGACAGATGACCTTGGTGTGCCGCTGCGCGATCACGCGTCGCGAGGCTTCCAGGCCGCCGATACCGGGCATGTGTTTGTCCATGACGACGATGTCCGGTGCGAGCTCACGGCACAGCTCGACGCCCTCCTCCCCGGACTGCGCCTCGCCCACGACATTAATATCGCGCACGCCTTCCAGAATCTGCCTCAGGCCACTGCGGACCAGGGCATGGTCGTCCACGAGGACCAGTTCAATGGGTCGGATGCTCATAGAGGGTCACCAAACAGCGTCAGGCCAGCGGCCCCGCCGTGCGCGCCGCCGGCGCGATCGAGGCCACCCGGTTCGGGTCTGGCCCCTGTGTTCCACGAGTTTACCACCCGTTTCACGCATAAAAAAAAGCCCCCGACCGCGCAGGCCGGGGGCTTCGTGTTCATCAGAAAAGCGCCCTCTAGCCCGCCTTCTTCTCGTCGAACTGCTCTTCTTCCGTCGATCCGGCCATCGCGGCCAGTGACGATTGGCCGGCGGCCAGCGTCTGAGTCACATCATCGAAGTAACCCGCACCCACCTCGCGCTGGTGCTTGGTCGCGGTGTAACCGTGCACTTCCGAGGCGAATTCCGCCTCCTGCAGTTCCACGTACGCGGACATCTGGCGTGCGCGGTAGTCGCGAGCCAGCGAGAACATGCTGTAGTTCAGCGCGTGGAAACCGGCCAGAGTGATGAACTGGAACTTGTAGCCCATCGCACCCAGCTCGCGCTGGAACTTGGCGATGGTGGCGTCATCCAGGTGCTTGCGCCAGTTGAACGATGGCGAGCAGTTGTAGGCCAGCAGCTGATCCGGGTAGGCGTCGTGCATGACTTCGGCAAAGCGCTTCGCTTCGTCCAGGTCCGGAACGGCGGTTTCGCACCAGACCAGATCCGCGTAGGGCGCGTAGGCCAGACCGCGGGCAATCGCCTGGTCAAGACCCGCGTTGACGTTGAAGAAGCCCTCAACGGTGCGTTCGCCCTGTTTGATGAACGGATGGTCGCGCTCGTCGATGTCCGAGGTTAAAAGACGAGCGGCGTTGGCGTCCGTGCGCGCCACGATGATCGTGGGGACACCCGATACGTCCGAGGCAAGGCGCGCGGCGTTCAGTTTGGCGACGGCTTCCTGCGTGGGGACAAGGACCTTGCCGCCCATGTGGCCGCATTTTTTCGCGGACGACAGCTGGTCTTCGAAGTGCACGCCCGCAGCGCCAGCTTCGATCATCTGCTTCGTCAATTCAAAGGCGTTGAGCACGCCACCAAAACCGGCCTCGGCATCGGCGACGATCGGCGCGAACCAATCCGTGCTGTGATCGCCTTCGGATTGAGCGATCTGGTCAGCCCGCTGAAGCGTCCGATTGATCCTCTGCACCACCGACGGCACCGAGTTGGCCGGGTACAGCGATTGGTCGGGGTACATTTCCCCCGACAAGTTGGCATCGCCGGCAACCTGCCAGCCCGACAAATAAATGGCCTCAAGCCCGGCTTTGACCTGCTGCATCGCCTGGTTGCCCGTCAGAGCGCCCAGGGCGTTGACGAAGGGGCGATCGTGGATCAGGTCCCACAGCTTCTCGGCGCCACGACGGGCGAGCGTGTGCTCGATCTGGACGCTGCCGCGCAGACGGATCACGTCCTCGGCACTGTAGGAGCGTGTGACGTTTTTCCAACGCGGATGTGTATCCCACTCTTTCTGCAGCGCCTCGGCTGCTTTGTTGGTGGATTCGGACATGGATGGTTCCCCTGGCAGGTGCGGATGGCTCCGCAGATGTTGAAGTCTGTTGCGGGCCGCAATGGTGCCGGGAAATCGGAATCCGAAAACGGACGTGGTTCCCGCTTTGCAGCACGCGCGCTTGCGGCGCACCCTAGCATAAATGCTGCAGTGCGGCGAGCGCCTTCTAATTGGGGGTTATATTACGTGTTAAATCAATGCTTACGCGACTATTTCTCGCATAAATCTTAATAAAAGAGCCAGACTGTCACGGCGACGGATCAGCCGGAAGCGCGATCCGCATGGCCAGTTCCATCGCCTGCTCGTAGTTAAGGCGCGGATCAACCTGCGATCGGTAGGCGCGCGCCAGATCGGCATCGGTCAGGCCACGCGCCCCTCCGGTGCATTCCGTCACGTCCTCGCCGGTCAGTTCGATATGGACCCCACCCAACCGGCTCCCCATTTCGGAGTGAATCCGGAAAGACTGCTCCACCTCGCTCAGGACCTTGTCGAATCGACGTGTTTTCACACCACTTGCGCTCGACTCCGTGTTGCCGTGCATCGGATCGCAAATCCACAGAACGGTCGCCCCGGTCGAGCGGACAGCCTTGATTAACGGCGGCAGATGCTCAGCGATGCCGCGCGCGCCGAAGCGGTGGATCAGAACCAGACGCCCCGGATCATTGTTCGGGTTGAGGATATTGATTAGCTCCTGCAACCACTCCGCCGTCATGGCCGGCCCGATCTTGATCCCAAGCGGATTACGAACGCCGCGGAAAAATTCGACGTGGGCTCCGTCCACATTGGCTGTCCGCATGCCGATCCAAGGGAAATGGGCAGACAACGAATACCAGCCACCGCGGCGCTCCAGATAGCGCGTCTGCGCCTGCTCATACGGAAGATGCAGCCCTTCATGCCCCGTATAGAAGTTCACGCGGCTGGTCTTGTGGACCCGGTTACCGGAAATGGACTCAAAGAACTGCAGCGAGTCGGAAATGTCGGCTGCAATCTGCCGGAATTGCTTGGCCTGCGGCGAGTGACGAACGAAATCGAGGTCCCACTGTTCCGGGTGGTGCAAATCGGCGAATCCGCCGTCAACCAGTGAGCGCACGAAGTTCAGCGTCAGTGCGGCGCGTTCGTATCCGCGCAGCAGCAACGTCGGGTCCGGAATGCGAGCCGCTTCGGTGAAGGGCGCCCGATTGACCAGATCCCCCCGATAGCTTGGGAGAGTCACACCCTCGCGCGTCTCGGTATCCGCCGAGCGCGGCTTCGCGTACTGCCCGGCCATGCGCCCCACCCGGACCACCGGCTGCTTCATGCCGTACATCATCGCGATGCTCATCTGGAGCATGATCTTGAGCTTCTTGACGATCAGCTCGGAGCGGCATTCATCGAAACTCTCGGCACAATCACCGCCCTGCAGCACGAAGCGCTCCCCACGTTGGGCGGACGCAATCTCTGAGCGCAGCTGGTCGATCTCCCCCGACGTTACCAGCGGCGGAAGCTGCGAGAGCGATGCAAGCGCCCCGGACAGCGCGGCGGCATCGGGGTAGTTGGGCTGTTGGGCAGCGGGGAAGTTCTCCCAGCTGGCAGGGTGCCAATCGGTGGCCAGTCGTGTTCGCGTCATGCCATTGATGCTACACAACATGACCAGCGCGCCCAAGCCGAAATCGGCGGCGACCCCTTATTGTTAGATCGTGGTGGCCGACCCGCGCAGCGGCGGCGGGCTTGCAGTGACAACGGTTTGGACGTTGGGCACAATGCCGCCCCAATTTCACCCGTCCCGCAAACGGAGACAAGCGATGAGTCTGACTAAATCCGAGATTTTCGAGGCGCTTGGCCTCGAAGACACCAACTCCGGCACCTGGCGCAGCGGCGCTGGCTGGTCCACGTCCGAGGACGGTGGACTGATCGAATCCTACAACCCGGCCACGGGCGAACGCCTCGGCGCCGTGCGCGGCACCACGCAAGCCGAGTACGACGCGTTGATGACCGACGCACGCGAGGTCGCGGCCGCGTGGCGGGCGATCCCCGCTCCGCAACGCGGCGAGGCCATTCGCGTGGTCACAGAGGCGCTGCGCGCGAAAAAAGACGCGTTGGGCTCCCTCGTCACGCTGGAAATGGGCAAAATCAAAGCCGAGGGCGACGGCGAAGTGCAGGAGATGATCGACATCGGCGATTTTGCCGTGGGTCAGTCGCGCATGCTTTACGGCAAGACGATGCACTCCGAGCGCCCCCACCATCGTATGTACGAGCAATGGCACCCGCTGGGCGTGGTCGGCATCATCAGCGCGTTTAACTTCCCTGTCGCCGTCTACGCGTGGAACGCGTTCATCGCCGCAATCGCCGGCAACGTCAGTGTCTGGAAACCGTCACCGAAGACACCTTTATGCGGCGTGGCCGTGCAGAAAATCTGCAACGACGCGCTCGAGGCGCACGGCTTCCCCGGCATCTTTATGCTGTTCAACGATCCGACCAACGAACTGGCGGCGGAGTTTGTTGATGACAAACGCGTGGATCTGGTGTCCTTCACCGGGTCCTGCGCGGTAGGCAAACAGGTCGGTCACCGCGTCGCGGCGCGCATGGGCCGATCGCTGCTCGAACTCGGCGGCAACAATGCGTTGATCGTGGATGAGTTTGCGAATCTCGATCTCGCCGTACCGGCCATCGTGTTCGGGGCCGTGGGGACGGCCGGCCAGCGCTGCACCACCACGCGTCGTGTTCTGGTACACAGCAAACATGCCAAGGAGCTTGAGGCCAGACTCGTGAAGGCCTACGGCCAGGTGCGTATCGGCAACCCACTGGACGAGTCCACGCTGATGGGTCCGCTGATCGACGCGGACTCCGTGTCCCGCTTTGAAGCGGCCGTTGCCGCGGCCAAGGCCGAGGGCGGCGAGGTGCTCACCGGCGGCGCGGGCATCGACGGCGACGGCCACTATGTGCAGCCGACAATTATCCGCGCCCGCAACGAGTGGCAAACGGTTCAGGACGAGACGTTCGCCCCCATCCTGTATCTGATCCCGTTCGACACGCTGGATGACGCCATCGCCATGCAAAACGGGGTGGTCCAGGGCCTGTCGTCCGCCATCTTCACCGACAACGTGCAGCACGCGGAAAAGTTTCTGGCCCACACCGGCAGCGACTGCGGCATCGCGAACGTGAACATCGGCACGTCCGGCGCCGAGATTGGCGGCGCATTTGGCGGTGAGAAGGAAACCGGCGGCGGCCGCGAGGCAGGCTCCGATTCGTGGCAGGCCTACATGCGACGTCAGACGAACACGATCAACTGGGGCTCGGACCTGCCGTTGGCGCAGGGGATTGTGTTCGATCTCTGAGGCCGCAACGCCCCATGGACCGGAGCGCTATTTGCGCGCCAGATCGTCGTAGACGATGGTGCGGTAGCGCTCCGGTTTCATAAAGCCACCACCCCATTTTTCATCATAGTCTTCAAGAATCGGCTTGAAGCGCGCCGCGTCCCGCGATACGCCATCCTGAATCAACCTCAGAATCCGCGCGCGCGTGGTTTCGAGCATGTCGAGATACGCCACCAGATCGTCGCGGCCCGCTAATGGACCGTGACCAGGGATGATCCGCGTCTGGTCGTCCGCCAGCGCGAGCATGCGCCGCGCCCCTTTGATCATGCCGTCGATCCCGCCCCCGCTGCTCGTGTCGATAAACGGGTACAGACCGTTCCAGAACAAATCACCCGCGTGGATGACGTTCTCTTCTGCAAAATGGATAAAGGCATCGCCGTCGGTGTGCGCGTGCGCAACATGGTGCGCCGTGATGGCCGCGTCGGCAAAGTGCAACGTCAGTCGATTGGCGAACGTAATGACCGGCAGCGCGGCCGCGGGCGACGCGGGTACTTCCATGTCCAGCAATCCAATGAACTCATCGCGGCTCATGCGCACGCGAACGTTATCGTGCGCCACAAGGACCGCGCCGGACTCTGCGAACGCCTCGTTTCCGCCGGTGTGATCAAAGTGCCAGTGGGTATTGATCAGATAGCGCAATGGCGCCTCTGTGATGGCCGCGACGGCCGCCTTGAGCTTGTCTGACATGGGTGCGTACTGGTCGTCGACCATGAACACGCCCTCCTCCCCGACAAGCACCCCCACATTGCCGCCCGCTCCGGCGAGCATGTAAAGATTGGGCGCCAGTTTCGTCGTTGTGACCTCCACGCCCGAGAAGTCCTGACCCAGACTGACCGTACCGCCCAAGGTCAACAAGGTGAAAACGCTCAGTGCAAGTTTGACACCAAGATCGCGCATGGGAGGGCTCCTGTAACTAACGTCGCATACCAGCTGTGAACAATGCGCGAACCTGATCGCGCTCAACGGCACTTCGCGCCGCACAATGACCCAGCGACTCAAGCGCCTTGTCGAGATCGCGCTGACCGCCCGGCACCTGATCCACGAACGGTGTGAAAACCGACTCGATGGGTCCCCGCATGTCGTCGGTGCAAAACACCGCGAGCTTGCCTGGCAATCGCGCCGCGTGACGCGGGGGCATTAAATCGATCAGGTCCGCGTAGCGCAGCCGAATAAAGCGCCACGCATCGGGACGAATGGTCGGCTCATCCAGCTGGGCACGCAGCAGGCGCTCGATTTCATTCGCGCGCAAGCCGCCGGCCATCGCACGTTCGCGCAACGCCGCCGCGAACGCGGGATCGCGTGCCCGACCCAGCGCATTCAGCGCGCTGCGGCGCAGTTGCGAATCGCCGCTGTCCAGAAACGCAGCAAGCACCCGTTCGCGAAGACCCGCCTCGCCGTCTTGCACAGCCACCGTCATCGCGGTTTGGGCGGTGAGTGCATCAAGACGTCGAACGTCAAATCGATCGCCTTCGTCGGCGACGCGCACCTGAGCCAATGCCGCCTCACGCAGCGCGCGATCCTGCACCACCATTGCCATAAAGCGCGACAGTCGACCGTGGAACAAACGCGCCTCGTCCGACGGCAGCGCATCGGAGAAGCCGGGCGCGAAAACGCCCGCGAGATTTTTGTCCGCGTACAGCTGCTTTGCCGTTTGCCGCAACGCCGAGGCCAGCTTGGGCTCATCGCCATAGCGTTTAAACCACAATTCGAGAAGGCGTGCCGGCGCCAGCGACAATGACGGCTCATCACGTCGGGCAAGTCGGGCAAGCGCCGGCCAGGCGTCCGAGACCGCCATGGTGCCGGCCGAAAGACCAGCCTGAAGGCTGTCGGACACCGACTGCCATTCCACCTCAGTCAGCGGCACGTCGGAGTCATCGCCCTCGCCGTAGAGCGCGAGATAGTCCTCGGCCGAGCCCTGCCAGTGGTAGTAACCTGCGTAATCGGCGTCGAGCATCATCCAGTCGGGGCAGGCTCGTCCCGGAAAGGTCACAGAGGTGTCCTGCTCGCTCAGCCAGACGCACCGTCGTTGCGGCTCGTCATCACCTGACGACCCGAAACGCAGGCACACTGGAAACGTCCACCGTCGTTCGGCGTCAGCAACGCCCCCAAGCGGCACAAAGTGCTGCTGACGCAACGTCAGGCGACCGCCCTTGCATGCTTCAGCCTGCGTGATTTGGGGCAACCCCTTCTGAAACAGAAAACTGCGGAACGACCGCTCGATCACGGGCTGCGACGTGCGCACAAGCGATGCGATGAAATCGTCCGCGTCCGCACTGCCCCAAGCAAACCGCGCCATGTGGTCGCGCATCGCCGCACGGAAGCGCGGCGCCCCGATGTAGTTTTCGATCATATTGATGACCGCACCGCCCTTCGCATAGGTGATGCTGTCGAACGCCGACACAATGTCGTTGTGATCGTTCACCGGTTCTCTGATCTGCCGTGCGCTGAAGAGACCGTCCTCGCGCTTGGCGTAGCGCAGCCGTGCCAATCGACGCAGATCGGGGCGCGCGTCGGGATCGAACTCGGCCAGCGCCTTGTCGGCCATCCACGTCGCGAATGACTCATTCAGCCAGATGTCGTCCCACCACGGCATCGTCACCAGATTGCCGAACCACATGTGCGCCAGTTCATGCGCCATGACCGACGCGTAGGCCTGCCGCTGTGTGACCGGCGCATCCGGTTTGAGCAACAACAACCGCTCGCGAAACGTGACGGCCCCGGCGTTCTCCATGGCACCGGCCTGAAAATCCGGTACAGCGATAATGTCGAGCTTGCTGTAGGGATAGGGCTGCGCAAAGTAGTCCTCGAGCGGCGCCAGGATCTGCCCGGTGGTGCGCAGCGCGTACAAAAGATCGGTGCCTTTGCCCTTGGCGGCCACCCCACGAAGCGGCAACGGCCGCTTCCGGTAGACGCTCGGCGCAATGGGCGGTGCTTCGACCACGTCGAGATCACCCACCGCAAGCGCCACAAGGTAGGTGGGCAGCCGTTCGGTCGTCGCGAAGATCAGAGTATCGTGTCCGTCATCCGAGGACTCCCGCGACACCAGTTCGGTATTGAAGATACCGACGTGTTGTGCATCGATCGTCAACGTCATATCAAAGGGCGTCTTGAAGCGCGGTTCATCGAACGACACAAACGCACGCCGTGCAAAGATCGATTCAAACTGCGTGAACGCGTAGGCGCGGCCGGCCTCCTCCACTCGATAAAGCCCGAGCAGTTGCTCATCAAAAGGCGCGTCCCACGCGAACTCAAGTGTGACCTCGCCAGCCTCGACCGGACGACCGAATGACACCCAGGCCACGCCGTCATCGGTCAATTGCTGGTAGTTGGCTCGCACCTCCTGCCCGTCGGACGTGATCGCACGTGCGCGCGACACGGCAAGACCCCGTCCGTGCAGATAAAGCCCCTCAACCCGTCGGGTGAGCTGTGTCCGAATCCGGACCTCGCCGGCGAAGCGCGCTTCATTCGGCACCACGGTCATCGCCAGCGCGTAGTGCAGCGGCTTTGCCGTGTCATCGAGCCGACCCTTGGGCGCCCGCGAGGCCAATCCATCGGAGACGGGCTCGTCGCTTGCGGAGGCGGTCAGCACAGCGAACGTCGCCGCCACCAACGCCGCACAGACAGGCAGCACTGGCCGCGCGTTCGCGCGAGACAAGGACTTGAACATGGGAGGCGCTCCTTTAGCGGACGAACGGGACGCGCGGCGCTGGAAGTATATCAATCCCGACGCGCGGCATCCCACGCGGCATCGAGCCGTTTTGCAGACACCGGTCTGGAGGTTCGCATGGGTTGGGAGAACAGCGAGACGCGGTACTCCTCAAGCAACCAACGGTAGGTCTCCAGCCGCGCCTGGTGCGCCTCATCGGCGACGCTCGCAAATTTGGATTCCCGACGCAGAATCTCTGCCAGTAACGCCGGGCTTTCGTTGCCGCGCTGAACGAGACGGTCGAGCCGCTGGTGGACCGCCTTCAAAAACCGCGGCAAATGCGGCAGCCACTCCAGCGGCGTGTCGCGGAGAAACGTCGGGGGCACGAGCCGCGCGACGTGGGCACGCACATCGTTCACAACCGGACCGTGCGAGCGCGCGAGCCGCGCATCGAGACGGGCGAGCACGTCCCGCCGCTGCGCGAGGACACAGCGTGCATCAGCAGCGAGCGCCTCGGCATCCGCGATGATGCCCGCCCGCGCCGATGCCAGCGTGGCATCAAAGGCCTCATCGTCGCGCACCTCGTGCAATGGCATCGGCGCCAGGCGTCGCACCGCACACAATGAGAGATCGTCAAACAGCGTATCGGGCGCGCCCAGCGTGCCGAACAGCAGGCTTAGCTCATTGACGTCGGCAAGCTGTTTTTGCAGGTAGCGGCGCTTGTCCTTCAGTTGACGCAACACGAGGCGCGCGACGCCGCCCGAATGCACGCGATCCGCATGAGCCACATCGGCAAAGACGCGAAGTCCGACGGCTGTGCCGCGCGCTTCAAGGACCGGACGGCCCACCAACTCCATACCGCCTGTTTTCACACGCACCTCTTCGGGCAGCGCCCCCATGTCCCAGCGCGTGATCTCATCGCGATGCCACTCACGCTGGGCCGCAATGGGCTGCGCTCGCCGCTTTGTACCGTGCAAAAGCGCGTCGGGATCGCGCGTCGACCGCGTGCGCTGGCCCCGCGCATCGGTAATTTCAAGACGCACGCACAGATGCGGCCCGAGTGCCATCCCGACAAACGCGCTTGCCGTTACCGGCTCACCCAATCGCGCGCTCACGAAGTGCGCAAGCGCATCGAACAGGTCCGATTGCGGGACGCCGTCCAGCACGCCGCTATGCTCGACAAACGCCGCCGCGCACGACTGCATTGGCGCCAACCGCTTGCGCTGGGACTTGGGCAGACCGCGCAGCAGCCGCAGCGCTTTTTCTTCAAGCCAGCCGGGTACGAGCCAGCGCAGCTGCCCCGAATCGATCTGGTCCAGCAGCGCATCGGGCAGATGCAGCGTGGCACCGTCGTCGTGCTCCCCCGGTGCGAAACGGTAGGTGAGGTCCAGCTCGTTGCGTCCAACCGCGAAACGATCGGGAAACGCCCTGTGATCCGGCGGACCGTCCAGGCCAACGTCGTCCCAGCCAAGATGCAGTGCTTCACGCTCACCGGCCGATGCGTTGCCGTGCCACGCCAGGAGGGAACGGCGATCGACCACGGTCGCCGGAATACGCGCATCGAAGAAACGAAAAATCGACGCGTCATCGACAAGAAGCCGCCGCGTGCGCTGTTCCATGTCGCGTGCGGCCGCGATGCGCCGCCGGTTGTGACGGGCGAACGCCAGGGCGTCCAGCGCCTCATCCGCCTGCGGGTTCACCAGAAGATGTTCGATTGCGAGCGCGCGCGCACCGGCGGGGTCCATGGGGGCGAGCGGTACACGTTTGGGCAGTTCGATCGACAGCCCGAACACCACAGCGCGCACCCTGGCGGTCGCCCGTCCCGGGCGCTGCGACCACTTCGGATCAAGCGGCTCGCGGCGGACCAGATGCCCGGCCGCTTCCACGATCC
>JBCCMA010000075.1:0-16675 GCA_039026595.1 Pseudomonadota bacterium | reverse complement strand
TTTTTTTCACTTTTCTACCGCTTTGGCGTCTGGGACGCTTTGGGGCCGGGGCGCGCGGGGGGGCGCGCCCCGCCATCCAGGTGAATCAGGGCGTAGCGGACGGTCCGGGCGGCCCGAAGAACGCCCCCCTCAACACGCCCAGATCGAGCACGTTGACGACACCGTCGCCATTGAAATCCGCGTCCGGATCTGCGCTGAAGAACACCGCGCGCAACAAGCCGAGATCCACGAAATTGATGACACCGTCGTTATTCAGGTCGGCATCACACACGTTGCCGAAGCCGTCCCCGTTGGTGTCCCTCTGATCCGCGTTCGCCAACAGGGTGCAGTTATCCACGTCATCACCCACGCCATCGCCATCGGTGTCAATCACCGTCGGCGGATCAAAACTGACTTCGACGCACCACTCGGCCAGCACCCCCACGGTGCCCGGTGTCGCGTCGCTCATCGTCAGCGACCAGTCGCCGGCTGCCGCCTCGCCGTTAAACACCGCCAGCGCCTCATCGGGCCGCACGGAAGGACCAAGCGCTGGTGGCGAAGGGTTGCAGGTCAGCTCTGCCTCCAGCGACGCCGCATCATCGAAACGCGCGTCGATGTCGGGCACCGGGCAACCGCCCGGGAAGAAGTCGTTGCCCGGCTGGTCCATAAGCGTGACCGTTGTGCCGCTCTGCGCGTGCGTCAGGGTTGCAACCAGATGCCCACTGGTGCCGTGCGCGGCTGTGAGCGTCGCATTCACATCCGTAATCGTGCCAACGCTGGTCACCTCAACGGTCGAGACCAGGGGCGCGCCCGTTTCCGGGATGGTTGCGTTTGGCGTGGCACAGACAATCGCGGGCCCGACTGCCGTGGTGAATGACGCGGTGGTGCTCACCGTATTCCCGCAGAAATTACGAGCGGTAACCCGCCAGAAATAATCGGTGGTTGGATTCAGACTCAGATCGACGACGTGGCTCGTTGAGACCTCTTCTGCGCTATAAACGATGTCATTAAACGCGGCGTCAGTGGCGATTTCCAGGAGGTAATCGGCCGCATTGGCCGCCGGTTGCCAACTTAAGGTTGGACTCACCAGGACACCGGTGGCGCCGTCAGCCGGCGACGTCAGCAACGCCTCACCCGGCAGACCCGGGCCGACTTCCAGTTCGAAAGTGTCACTGCGTGACCCGGTCGAGCCGTTTCCATTCACCGTAACAACGTAGTCACCCGGGGCCGCAGCACCGAGATTATCCAGCGTCAGCGTCGTGCTGCCACCCGCGGCAATCGGGTTCACGCCAAACACGGCGAGTACGCCGGAAGGGGCGCCGCCGACCGACAACGAGACCGGGTCTGTGAAGCCCGCGATGCTGCCGACGTCCACGGTAACCTGCGCGGTATCCGGCGCACACGCTGCGACAGATGGTTCAACCACCGCCACCGTGAAGTCCGGATTGACCGGTTCCAGAACCCGGATGTTCACGTTGTTGATATCGAAGAAGAGGTTGTCGGCGCACTCCACCTGAACGCGCCCCGCGTTCGTCTGTATGTTCGGCACGATAACGTCCTCGCTGCCGTCATTCGGCGTGGCAGCGCTCAGAACCGTGTCGAACGTGTTGCCGACGTCGGCCGAAAACAAAATGTTGACGTTTGCGCAGTTCACAGGAGATTGATCGGTATTCGCGACGTCCCAAGTGATGGTCTCCGTTTCAAAAGGCGTCCAGATCGTGGTGATATTCTGGGACGTGACATCGAAGGGTCCGGCAAGCTGTGTGACGAAATGCTGGACGTCGTCGTTATCCACTCCGCCGCCGCCCAGACGGAGATCCTGGGCCGTCAGGCGAAAGCGCATGGCTCGACTGTAATCCGGCAGACGCTCACCAACGGTCTGCGAATCCGTCAGGATGTCGTTCAACCGCGGCAACACGCGGGTCGGGTCGTTTTCTGCCGGTAAAGACCGGAACAACGGCGCGTTGCCGGTGGGCGATTGCGGGGAGCCTCCGGGGCCAAGGTCATACTGCTCCCAGCGATAGACCAGCGGGTCGCCATCAGGGTCGACTGCAGAGCCCGTCAACCGGAACGGCGTGTCCAACGGCAGTGTGAAGCTCGTGCCCGCGTCCACCACCGGCGCCTGGTTGCCTGTGGCGATGCGCACGGCACAGGCGTTGCCCGCGCCGAAATTCGAGTAGCTGACAATCTCGTCGAAACTCTCTGTATGGAAATGTTCCTCGCTACGCGTCGCGATATTGTGACTACCGCATATCCCGGCATACGCCATGATTGTGGAACCGCTTCCCGGCTCGTAGGCCGTGGAACCGTTGCGGTTGGCACCGCCGCAAGCAGCGGCCGTCCCATTGAACGTGTGATTGCCACCGAACTGGTGACCGATCTCATGCGCCACAAAATCGACATAGAACGGGTCACCTACCGGCGACGGCAACCCGGTCACGCCCCGCGCCTTGTTGTTGGCCCGACACACCACCCCGAGGCCGGCGATGCCGCCGCCGCCGGTGCTGAACACATGGCCGATATCGTAATTGGCCGAACCGATGACAGAATCCAGCCGCGCCTGATTCTGTCCCAGCAAAGCGACACCGTTGTTATTGGTGTAACCGTCGGTTGCCGCGTTGGTAAAGATGATTTGATCGTTGTTCGCAATCAACTCCATCCGAATCGCGAGCTGCGATTCATAAATACCGTTAACCCGGTTGATGGCCGTCACGATTTCGGCCAGCACCAGACTCACCGTGCCGCCGTGAAACTGGGCGTACTCGCCGGTCGTCGCAACAGCCAGGCGGTAGGTGCGCAAGGTAGGACCAGTGGGCGTGCGCGATGCGCCAGCGGGCACATCGTCCACCGGACGATGGTCGTGCACATCGCATTTGAAAGCGCGGTCCACGCTGCGCGACAGGTCATGTTTCGCATACACCTGATAAACGTGGTCGACCACGCGACCTGCTTCGCGTTGATAAGGGTCGATGTACACGGTGCCCTGCAGCGTATGCAGCATCGCGTGAAAGCCTGCAGGCGTCACGTCCAGTCGCACCCACGAGTGTCGATCGTTGACGGCCCGGCCCGCGTAGGTCCGGATATCGTCGAAACGTTTGGCAAGGCCGGGCGCCATCACAGGCGTGGTGAACACCTCAAAATCCAGAAACGTTCCGTCAGGCATCGGCAAGGCGACGATCGCACCCGGCGCTCCGGTCGAACTCGATGTGACGCCGGCAAGGGCTCGCTCGAGCGCCTTTGCCTTCAGGGCAACGGTACGAAACTTCTGAGGACGAATCTGGCGCTCCCCGCGCGTCTCAATGCTCGCTGGCGTCACGTCTTCCCAGAGCAAAAAGGCGTTGGCGTGGGCCGCGGGCGCCAGTGCACTTGCGACAACCAGCATCAGCGCGGGCAGCGCACGCGCAATCGCGGCGAAGGTCTTTACAGGCTCCATGAAACTCTCCCCAGAATCGTCGAGCGTGAAATAACATTGGTGTGGGCACAGCTTAAGGTAAAGGTACGCGCCCCAACAATTGACATAACGTGAACAAGCGTGGCGTGTTCACGGTGACAACCGGAACGGGCGCGGCAAATGATCCCGGAGGACACGGGTGGTGTCGGGACCGGTGACAATGACCAGATCGTCAGAACCAAACTCCGCCAGACACTGCAGGCACGCACCGCACGGCTCGGGCGACAGCGTGTCACCGTCCGCACCCACGACGCACACCGCCATCTTCACAAGGGACGTTTCACCACTGGCCACCATGCTGAACAGGGCGACCCGCTCAGCGCAAACCGTTAGCCCGTAGCTGGCGTTCTCAATGTTACAGCCCGTGAAGTGCCGCCCCGATTCACCGACCGCCACCGCGCCGACGCAAACCCCGCTGTACGGGCTGTACGCGCATTGAGCGGCCTTTTTTGCCGCCTCGAAAAGTTCTTTATCCGACATCATGCTGTCGTCCTCGATCTGTACGAGCAAACGGACAGTGATTCGCCCGCCCAAACCCGCATGATACGCTTCGCGCGCCGGCGTCACCTCGCAAAACGACCATGACCGAATCCAACATCGACGAGTGTGCCAGGATCCTGGCTGCCCACCCCGACTACCGACTGGTCCAACGCTACCAGCGCCCGGAACGCTACGCGTCGCCACCCGAAGATGAAAGCACGCTGCGCACGGGCGTCTACCTCGATACCGAAACGACCGGCTTCGACGCCGACACCTGTCAGATTATCGAGCTCGCCATGGTCCGCTTTCGGTTTACCACCGACGGCCGGATCGTCGACTTTGCCGGTGACTACGATGAGTTCAATGACCCCGGCAGTCCCATTCCGGATGACATCGTCGCGTTGACCGGCATCACGGATGACATGGTGCGGGGGCAGATGCTTGATCACAACGAAATCAGCGCATTCCTCGACGGCGTAGCTCTGGTGATCGCACACAATGCGGCGTTCGACCGACGCTTTGTCGAGGCGCATCTGGAGGGTTTCGAATCGCTCGCGTGGGCATGCTCGGCACAGCAGGTGCCATGGCGCGAAGCCGGTTTTGAAAGTCGCAAGCTGGAATACGTAGCCTACCGTCAGGGATTCTTTTATGACGGCCACCGGGCGATCAATGACTGCCTCGCCGGCCTCCACATGCTGGCTCAACCCATACTCAACAGCACGGGCTTTGCTCATCTTTTGACCAACGCCCGCAGCAAGGGCCAGCGAATCTACGCGGAGCGCAGTCCGTTCGAAACGAAAGACCAGTTGAGGCTTCGCGGTTACCGCTGGAACAACGGGGATAATGGACACCCCAAAGCCTGGTACATCGACGTCGCAGATGATGACGCCGAGACCGAGCTCGCCTGGCTGCGAAGCGAAATATTCAAGCGTCAGGTCACATTACCGACCACCGCGATCACCCCGTTCAATCGATTCTCCCAACGAATCTGACCCGGCTCACGGAGGCCCCATGAAGCATACCGGCGCAGGCATCGACGCACGCGTAACACCGGCGGGAAGTCTCGAACTTCTGTCGCAAAACGAAGTCGCCAAGCTGCGAGACACCTCGTTGTCCGGGCTGTATGACTTGTTTCGGCGCTGCTCGCTTGCCGTGCTCAACAGCGGACAGGAGGTGGACGATGCGCGCGCGGTGCTGGCCGCGCATGCGGCGTTTCAGATTGCAGTGATTCAGCAAGAGCGCGGCGTCAAACTGGAACTGACCCAGGCACCGACCGGGGCGTTCGTGGACGGCCGCATTATCAAGGGTACACAGGAAAACCTGTTCGCCGTCATGCGGGATCTGCTTTTTGTCAGCCACGAGATCAACAACCCGGCCAAGTTTGATCTGACGCGCACCGAGGACATCACCAACGCCGTCTTCCATATTCTCCGCAACGCCGGCACGCTGCGCCCGAGCGACAAACTCGACCTCGCGGTCTGCTGGGGCGGACATGCCATCGAGCGCCCCGAGTACAACTACACCAAACGCGTTGGCTATGAACTCGGACTACGCGGTCTGAACGTCGTAACCGGTTGCGGGCCCGGTGCCATGAAAGGGCCGATGAAAGGCGCCACGATCGGCCACAGCAAGCAACGAATCTCGGGCGGGCGCTACATCGGGATCACCGAACCGAGCATCATTGCGGCCGAGGCACCCAACCCCATTGTTAACGATCTGGTAATCATGCCGGACATCGAAAAGCGCCTTGAGGCATTCGTCCGCGCGGGGCACGGCGTCATCGTGTTCCCCGGCGGAGCGGGCACGGCCGAGGAGGTTCTGTACCTGCTCGGAATCCTGCTGCATCCCGACAACGCAGAGACGCCCTTCCCGTTTGTGTTGACGGCGCCGGCAGAAAGCGCGGCGTACATGGACATGCTCAATGCCTTCATCGGACAAACACTCGGCGACGCGGCGCAGAACAAGTACCGCATCATTATTGATGACCCGGCAGAGGTCGCAAGGACCATGCGCGACGGCTTTGAAGCGGTGCGCGCCCACCGCCGCGCGACGAGTGACGCCTGGTATTACAACTGGGGGCTGACGATCGAGCGCAATTTCCAGATTCCGTTTGACCCCACGCACGATGCCATGGCCGCCCTCAACCTCCGGCGTGACCAGCCTGTGCACGAACTGGCCGCCAATTTGCGGCGGGCCTTCTCAGGCATTGTCGCGGGCAACGTCAAAGAGAACGGCATCGCCGCCATCGAGCAGCACGGCCCGTTTGAGCTTTCCGGCGACCCGGTTCTGATGGGTCATCTGGATACGCTGCTGCGGGCGTTTGTCGAGCAGGGCCGGATGAAGCTTGGCGGCGCGGCGTATACGCCATGCTACCGCCTGGTGATGTAACGACCGGTTGTGCTGGAATTCTGGATCGATCGCGGCGGCACGTTCACCGATGTCATCGCGTGCAGTGACCGCGGCCAGCTGCACGCACTGAAAGTGCTGTCAGAGCGCCCCGGCCGCGAAGGCGATGCGGCACTTGAGGGCATGACGCGTCTTGCGCGCCAGCTCGGATACGCATCGCTTTGTGAGGCGCCGGTGCGCGCCATCCGCATGGGCACCACGGTGGCGACCAACGCGCTGCTGGAACGCCGGGGAGAACGCTCGGCACTTCTGATCACCGCCGGTCTTCGCGATGCGCTGATCATTGGTGAGCAACATCGTCCGGACATCTTTGCGCTGGACGTGCGACGAGCGCCGCCACTGTTCGAACGCATCATCGAAGTGGACGAACGCTGCGGACCGGCAGGTGACATCGAGCGCCCGCTCGACGAAACCGCCTTGCGCGCGGAGTTACACGCGGCGGCGGCCGCTGGCATCGGAAGCGTCGCCATCGTCCTTTTGAATGCCCATGTGAATGCAACCCATGAGACGCGCTGCGCCGCGTTCGCCCGCGAGGCCGGCTTTCTGAACGTCTCCGTTTCGCATGAGATCAGTGGACTGGCGAAGCTCGTCGCGCGCGGCGACACGACCGTTGCCGATGCCTACCTCACGCCCATTTTGCGGAGATACACCGAACAACTGTCCGCGGGCGTCGGCGAGCGTCATGCCGGCGCGTTGCGCTTCATGCAAAGTAATGGCGGGCTGACAACGGCCGAGCGATTTCGCGGTGCCAACAGCGTTCTCTCGGGCCCGGCCGGCGGAGTCGTTGGCATGGTCAGAACGGCGGCTGTGGCCGGGATCGACCAAGTCATCGGGTTCGATATGGGCGGCACGTCCACCGACATCGCGTTGTATGACCGGGCGTACGAGCGCGCGGTGGACAATGTGATCGACAGTGTACGCCTGCAAACACCGATGCTCCGAGTGCATACCATCGCGGCGGGCGGCGGTTCTGTCCTGTCCACCCGCGACGGACGACTTCAGGTTGGTCCTGAGTCCGCCGGTGCCATGCCCGGCCCTCGCTGCTACGGGCAGGGCGGACCACTGGCCGTAACCGACATTCAAGCGTGTCTCGGACGCCTGCAGCCAGACTTCTTCCCGCCGGTGTTCGGGCGACAGGGAGACGCACCACTCGATCCAACCACTTCGCGTGCCGGCTTTGTCGACCTGCTGGCGGGCCAGAGCGGACGCACACGCACGCCGGAAGCACTGGCCGGTGAGTTTCTGGATGTCGCGATCAACGCAATGGCCCTTGCGGTCAAACAGGCCGCATTTTCGCGGGGCATTGACGTTGAGCGTTTTACTCTGGCGAGCTTTGGCGGGGCGGCGGGTCAACACGCCTGCGCAGTCGCCAGGCGTCTGGGCCTTAAATCTATCCTTGTTCATCCCGAGGCCAGCGTGCTGTCGGCCCTCGGCATCGGCCTTGCCGACCATCGCAGCATTCGGATGGTGCAGGTGAACGCGCCGCTGAACGAGACGAATCGAGCGCGGAGCCTCGCCACCTCTGAGCCCATTGCCGATGCGCTCCGGGCCACTCTTGCGACGGAAGGGGACGTGCGCATTGTCCGTCGCTGGCATTTGCGTCTGGCGGACAGCGATACGACCTTGCCACTGGGCGATGCCGACGCCACTGCCCTGGCTACGGCGTTTCATGACGCCCATCACGACCGCTTCGGGTTTCGCGGAGACGCAGACATCATGATCGACTCAATCGGTATCGAGGCGATCGTGGACGGCGCACTGGTCCCGATGCTCATGCGTGCAAGACCGGCCACATCGCCCTCCAGCGTATCCAGACGCCCGGTCTGGTTTGATGGCGCATGGCAATCAACGCCGATCTACAAGCGAGATCATCTGTCGCCCGACACCCGTTTGACGGGTCCTGCTCTGATCGTGGATCAAAACAGCACGATCGTTGTTGAACCAGAATGGACGGTCCAGGTGCGTGGCGACGGTCAGTTGATGCTTGAGGATCAACGGGCGCAGCCGCAGCGTCCGGCGCCCGAGCGCCACGCCGAGCCAACCAGCGATCCAGCCAGTCTGGAGCAGTTCAACGCCCGTTTGATGCACATCGCCCAACAGATGGGCACGGTATTGAAGAACACAGCCCGCTCGGTCAACATCAAAGAGCGCCTTGACTTTTCGTGCGCGGTGTTCGACGCCGACGGAAACCTGTTGGCGAATGCGCCGCACATGCCGGTCCATCTCGGCAGCATGGGCGATTCGGTCCGCGCCGCGACGCGTGCGTTCCCGGATCTGGCTGCCGGTGATTGCATCGTTTTGAACGACCCGTACGACGGTGGCACACATTTGCCCGACATCACCGTCGTCTCCCCGCTGCTTGACGCCAACCAAACCGTGCGTTTTTTCGTCGCGTCGCGCGGACACCACGCCGACGTGGGCGGCCTGACACCCGGATCGATGCCCGCGACCAGCGAGTACATTGATCAGGAGGGTGTCCTGCTCGCGCCGCGGCGCATTGTTCGCAACGGACAATTCGACGAGCCTGGGCTTCGTAGGGCACTTTGCGAGGCGCCCTATCCCGCGCGCAATGTTGACCAGAACATCGCCGACCTGAAAGCCCAGCTTGCCGCCAACCAGAAAGGACTATCGCTTCTGGATGAACTGCTGACCGAGCGCGGGCCGGCGTATTGCTCGGCCTACGCGCGTCACGTGCAGGACAATGCCAGTGTTGCGGTTCGCCGCGTGATTGAGACTCTGCGCGACGGGCATCGCGTGGTTGAGATGGACGGAGGGCACCGGATTGAAGTGCGGGTTGCCATCAGGGGCGATCGGGCCCTTGTCGATTTCACCGGCACATCGGCACAGGCCAGCGACAACTTCAACGCGCCGTCATCGGTTTGCCGAGCGGCGGTGCTTTACGTCTTCCGATGCCTGGTATCGCGCTCCATTCCGATGAACGAAGGCTGTCTCGACCCGATCACGCTCACCATCCCGGATGGTTGTTTTCTGGCCCCCAGATCGCCCGCCGCCGTCGCAGCCGGTAATGTGGAAACCTCAATGTGCGTGACCGAAGCGCTGTTTGGCGCGCTGGGCGTGCTGGCCGCGGGCCAGGGCACCATGAACAACATCACGTTCGGCAATGAACGCGTGCAGTACTACGAGACGCTGTGCGGCGGGGCCGGCGCCGGTAACGGGTTTGACGGCGGCAGCGCGATCCACACGCATATGACCAACTCCCGTCTTACGGATCCCGAAATTCTCGAGGAACGTTTTCCCGTCCGGATTACCGAATTCCGCGTCCGCGAGGGCAGCGGTGGCCGGGGCCAGTGGTGCGGGGGCGACGGCCTGATCCGCGAATACGAATTTCTGGAGGCGATGAACGTATCGCTTCTGACCAATACGCGCCGCCGCGGTGCGCGCGGCCTCGCGGGCGGTGGCAGCGGCGACGTCGGTCGGAATATTTTGCTGCCGGTCGACGCGCAGCCCCGGATTCTGGACTCGACCGCACACCTGACTGTGCAGCCCGGAGACCGCCTTCGCATCGAGACCCCCGGCGGCGGCGGTTTCGGCCGCGCCGGGGACGAGGGTCCGGACTAACGCTTGTCCAGCGGGACGAAATCGCGCAGCGGCGCGCCCGTATAAAGCTGGCGCGGTCGGCCGATGCGCATATTGCCCGACTCGCCGGACACCATCTCCATCCAGTGGCTGATCCAGCCCACCGAACGACCGATCGCAAACATGACCGTGAACATGTTCATCGGAATACCGAGCGCCTGATAGATGATGCCCGAGTAGAAATCGACATTCGGGTAAAGGTTACGCTTGATGAAGTACTCGTCCTTCAGTGCGATTTCCTCAAGGCGCATTGCCAGCTCCATCCGCGGATCATCGCCATATTTGTCGAGCACCTCGTGCGCAATTTGCTTGATGATGCGGGCGCGCGGATCGAAATTCTTGTAGACGCGGTGGCCAAAGCCCATCAGACGGAAGTGGTCGTTTTTGTCTTTGGCCTTGGCGATGAACTTGTCGATATTGGCCACAGAACCAATCTCATCGAGCATGTGCAGAACCGCTTCATTGGCGCCGCCGTGCGCCGGGCCCCAGAGACACGCCGTGCCCGCAGCAATCGCGCCAAACGGGTTGGCGCCTGACGAACCGGCAAGCCGCACGGTGGAGGTCGATGCGTTCTGTTCATGGTCCGCGTGCAGTGTGAACAGGACATCAAGCGCACGTTCAGCAAGCGGGTCCACCTCGTACGGTTCGGCCGGAACCGAGAACATCATGTACAGCAGATTGGCGGTGTACGACAAATCATTGCGCGGGTACATGAACGGCTGGCCGAGCGAATGCTTGTACGCAGCCGCCGCAATGGTCGGCATCTTGGCGATGATCCGGTGTGCCGTGATCATGCGCTGCGCCGGATCGTTGATATCGAGCGCGTCGTGGTAGAACGCCGACAACGAGCCGATCACACCGGTCATGATGGCCATCGGATGCGCGTCGTAATGGAAGCCGTCGAGGAAACGCCGGAGACCCTCGTTGATCATCGTGTGGACGCGGATGATCCCCTCAAATTCCTCTTTCTCGGAAAGCGACGGCAACTCGCCGTGAATCAGCAGATAGCAGACTTCAAGAAAATTGCAGTGCTCTGCGAGCTGAGCGATGTCGTACCCGCGATACATCAGCTCGCCGTGGGCACCGTCGAGGTAGGTGATCTTGCTCTCGCAGCTCGCAGTGGACACGAAACCCGGGTCCAGCGTGAAATGACCGAACGTCTTGTTCAGCGTCGAAATGTCGATGACCGGGGTACCAACCGTACCGTCATGGACGGGCAGTTCGACGGATTGGCCCGTGCTGTTGTGGGTCAGCGTGACGCTTTTGTCAGTCATGGTGTTTTCCTTCTTGCTCTTTCCGCGGCGGCGTCGCGGGGGAGCGCAAGTTTAGTCTTTTTCGGGGGGGAAATCATGCGGCGCAGCAAAACGGGCCATTGCGGTGCCTCCTCCAGTTCATTCCCCTCAGATTGTCGGGGTTCGGGTGGTCTGGTCGGTCAACGGGTCTGTATTCGCGTGATCGTGGCGGCTGGCAGTTCGGGGGACCCGTTTCAAAAGCCGCTCAAGCACATCCCTGTGACGCTTGGCGCCCGCCATCCATGGCGGGCGACACTTTTGAAACGGGTCCCCCGAACTACCACCCTCGATCTGCAGCGCGTGTGGATGATCGTAGTCGTCTGCGATTCAGAACGAGAAAGACCACGCCGATCTCCAGTCCACCACGATCCAAGGTGTCTGGGGCGGGCCGGTCTTTTTGAAAATGTCGCCCGCCAGGGATGGCGGGCGCCAAGCGTGCCATGGACGGCGAAAGCGTTTTTCAAAAAGACCGGCCCGCCCCAGACACCGTTCGAAGGCACCAGATTCCGCCCTCAAAAACGTCGCGGCAAAGCAGGCAGGCGTCGTGTACTGCCAGCGCAAAAAAAACCGGCGATAAACGCCGGTTTCAATCGAGGGGGAGAGACTGAGAAATGTGGACGAAAGGTCCTCAGTGCAAGTGCGACCAATGGATGACATGCACGTCATCGGCATCGACATCGAGGTTCTGTGCCAGCATGTTCCGGGCCTCATCGGCCACCATGCCGTTCGCGCGAACGCGATCGACATGGACCACACCGGTAAATTCACCGAACCCGCTTCCGCCGAGTTCCGTCAGCACAAAGTGCGCGTAGTACTTCACGTCCATGGCGGGCAATTTAGCAACGCGTGCGTCTGCTCGTTGTGATCGGACACACAGATTTTTCGTTGCCATAATATGCACTTGCGGTAAGTCTCGTCTCTCCTTCAGTCCCCGCTGTCGAGCACGATGCCATCCACCGTCCCGACGGCCAGCGGGTGGTATCCCGGACGGGCCTGACGGTACACACGCTCCGCGAACGCGCGGCCTTTTTCGGTCGCCACCAGCGCTTCGTAGAGCGGCACGATCAGCTTGCGACGGCCGATGCCGATCAGATACGGCTCCATCGTCGCGTACGCCGGCTGGTAGTCGTGTGCGATGGCTTGCAGATACCACGCATGGGCGATTTCATTGTTCGGGCTGTGCGTCAGATCGTAGGCCCGGTCGAGTTCCACCAACCGCGCCATTGGCAAATCGTCAGGCAGGTTGTTCAGGAAATACAGCCATTCGTGGACGCTCCACCCGGCGCTACCTGACGTGGACAGCGCCCGCTTGCCAGCAAGCCAGTCGTTGGTAAAGGCGCCGATCGTCTCGAACGCGTCGGAGTACGGTCGCGGTCGATCCTCCGGGAGGCCAGGCTCGAAGATCCACTCACGCACACGCGCTTCGGGAACGATGTCCGGGTACTGCGTCAGCAGCGCCTCGTCGAGAAACACCATGAACTGTTCGGTGGTGATGCTCTGGAACGCAAACCGATCGAAGTACGCGCGCAGGAACGCATCAAAGCGTTCGCGCCCGAGCCGGGTTTCGAGCCACGTGAGGAACAACTGGCCCTTGGTGTAGGGCACGCTGGAGAACACATCGTCCGGATCCCGACCGCGCAGGTCGATCGCCAGCTTCTGGTCACCCGGGGGCATGGCGGCGACGTCCGCTTCGAGGCTTTGCACGTCGAGGAAGTACTCCATCTGCGCACGCTTTTCGCCATAAACCTGATGCATGATCCGGTCGGTCAGGAACGACGTGAATCCTTCGTTGAGCCACAGGTCTCGCCACGTCGCGTTCGTGACCAGATTGCCCGACCACGAGTGGGCCAATTCATGGGCGATCAGTGAGACCAGTGACTTGTCGCCTGCAATCACCGTTGGCGTGATGAACGACAGCCGCGGGTTCTCCATGCCGCCAAACGGGAAACTCGGCGGCAGGATCAGCAGATCGTACCGCCCCCATCGATAGGGCCCGTAAAGCTGCTCGCTGATCTCGAGCATCGCCTCGGTGTCTTCAAATTCGGCCGCCGCGGCATCGACAAGGGCCGGTTCCGCGTAGATGCCCGTACGGGCGCTCATCGGTTTGAAGGTCAGATCACCCACACCCAGCGCGATCAGATACGCCGGAACAGGTTGCGGCATCTCAAAATCGTACTCTCCGTCGCGCGGCCCGTCCGGATCATTGGACGCGCTCATGACCGCTCGAAGCGCCGCTGGCGTGCGCAGCGTGGCCGTATAGGTCATGCGCACGGATGGCGTATCCTGGATGGGTATCCAGCTACGAGCGTGAATCGCCTGCGATTGAGAGAACAGGAACGGGTGCTCGCCCCCGGCCGTCTGCGCCGGCGACAACCACTGCAGCCCGCTCGCGGAAGGTGAGGTGGCATAGCGCACCGCCAGCCTCGCGACACCAACCGTATTAGGGGGCAGCGGAATGGTCAGTGCCTGCCCACGATCGGGATCGCGCTCACCCAGTTCGAAGTCGATCGACTCGGGCGTGGCACCGCGATAGATCAATACATCCCGAATGGTCAGATCGCGGGTGTCGAGCACCACTTTGCTCGCGCCCGGCGACAGCGCCACACGCAGTGCAGCCTCACCGCGCAGCTCACGACGCTCGAAGTCCACGTCGAGATCCAGGTGCACGTGTTCGATGCGCGCCTCACTGGCGTTGGCGAAGGAGTGGTAGTCGCGGCCCACCTCGATCGCATCATCACGGCTCGGTTCCGCCACCACCGGCACCGGATTCGACTGGCAGGCCGACAACAAGGCCGCCGCGACCAGCGCCGCGGCAGGATGTGCAAAGCGGCCCATTACCAGATCTCGACTCGGTCGCTGGGCGCGCGGTACAGATCGTCGCCCGGTTTCACGTCGAACGCATCAAAAAACGCCGGCATGTTGGACACGATGCCGTTTACCCGATACTCGGACGGAGAATGCGGATCGGTCACGAGGCGATTACGCAACTCGTCTTCGCGATAAAGGCGTCGCCACACCTGCGACCATCCCATGAAGAAGCGCTGGTCCCCGGTATACCCATCGATGACCGGCGCTTCCTTACCACCGAGCGACAGCTTGTAGGCTTTGTACGCCATCGTGAGGCCGGCGAGATCGCCGATGTTCTCACCGAGCGTTAGCTTGCCGTTTACATTTATACCGTCGATGGGTGAATACCCGTCGTACTGCTCGACCAGGCCATCGGCACGGGCCTTGAACTCCGTGGCGTCCTGATCGGTCCACCAGTCGCGCAGGTTACCGTCGCCATCGGATTTACGACCCTGATCGTCAAATCCGTGACTGAACTCGTGTCCGATCACCGCAACGATTGCGCCATAGTTCACCGCATCGTCCGCCTCCATATTGAAAAACGGCGGCTGCAAAATGGCGGCCGGGAACACAATCTCGTTCATCGACGGGTTGTAGTAGGCATTAACCGTTTGCGGCGTCATGAACCACTCGTTCCGATCGATGTCCTGTCCGAGTTTGGAGAGCATCCGCGTGTACTCCACATCGTAGGAGTTGCGCACGTTTTCAAGCAGCGTATCGGGCTTCACCTTCAAGCGAGCGTAGTCCTTCCATTCATTCGGATATCCGATCTTCGGCGTGAACTTCGCAAGTTTTGCCTGCGCCTCAATCTTGGTTTCCGGGCTCATCCACTCCAACTCGTTGATCGAAACTTCGAAGGCCTGACGAAGGTTCTCGACCAGGTCTTCCATCCGCGCTTTGGCTTCGGGCTTGAAATGACGCTCCACGTAGAGCTTGCCAACCACCTCGCCCAGCGCCTGCTCTACAGCCGCCACGCCGCGACGCCAACGCGGCCGGTTTTTCTCGATGCCCCGCAATGTGCCCGAATAGAAATTGAAGTTTTCCTGAACGAACGGCTCGGTCAGGTACGGCGATGCGGCGCGCAGCATGTGGAAGTACAGATAGCCGCGCCAGTGGTCGATTGGCACCGTATTGGCCATCTCCACCATTGATTTGAAGTAGCTGGGCTGCCGGACGATGAATGCGTCCTCGCCCTTGATGCCCGCGCCGCCCAGAATGTCGCGCCAGTCTGACCCCGGCATAGCGGCGTTGGCCTCGGCGAGGGTGAGCTTGTTGTAGGTGGCATTGCGGTCGCGGTTGTCCTCCCGCTTCCAGTGGTGCGAGGCCAGCGCCGTTTCGATATCAAGAATCTGCTGCGCGCGCTGCTCGGCGTTGTCCACCGCGGCCAGTCCAAGTGTCCTGCGAATATGTTGCAGGTAGTCCGCTCTGATATTGACGAACTTTTCGTCGTCGCTTTCGTAGTAGCTCTTGTCCGGGAGCCCGAGACCGCCCTGGCTCACGTAGACGATGTACTCCGTGGACGCCTTGGCGTCCTGGTTGACCCACAAATTGAAGGTGGTGCCGCCCCCGGACCGCTGCGCGTAGCCAAAGTACGTCAACAGGTCCGCCGGGGTCTGGATGGCGTCGATCCGGGCCACCTCATCGTTCAATGGCGTTAATCCCTCTCGCTCAATGGCTTCGAGGTTCATAAAGCTGCGGTAGAAGTCGCCCACTTTTTGAGCGTCGGTGCCGTCGCGCGACGGCGTGTCCGCCGCTTCTTCGATGATGGTGCGAAGCTGCGCTCTGGCCTGGTCCGCCAGTTGCGAAAACGACCCGTAGTTGGATTTGTCATCGGGAATGGTGGTGCTCGCGAGCCAGCCTCCGTTCACAAACCGGTAGAAATCATCCTGCGGCCGTACGGTTTGATCGATGTTTTCGGTATCGATGCCAAGCCGCGCCGTTTTCTCGGCGTCGCTCGAAAGATTGGCCGTCGCACAGCCCATCGCGGTCGCGCCAACGGCCACCGCCAGTAAGAAATGTCGCATGATTGAATCCCCGGTCGCGATTTTTCAGTGCGCGAAGGATATCAAACCGGGGCCGCGCAACGCATCGCGCGAGTTGAGCTCAGGGGGTGTCGTCGCTGCCGGGCTTCACGTATTTGAGCTGGTAAGAACCGATCGTGATGATGTCACCGGTTTCGAGCGTGTGCTTCTTGATCCGGTTACGATTGACGTAGGTGCCGTTCATACTGTCGAGATCCAGCACGTAATCGTCGCGCAGAACGGTAAAAATCTGCGCATGGTGGCGGCTGGCGTTCTTGCAATCGAGACGAATGTCGCAATCGTGCTTGCGCCCGATCGTGACCCGCCGCTTGTTGAGGTTGTACTCGGCCACGAGTTCGCCGTCCTTGCGAACGAGCAGCTTGGCGGCTTGCGACTGTTGCACGGGTCGTGCAGTGGATGTGGACATGGTGGCTCGAATCACGGTTGCGGACGTTCAGGCGCGCAGTCGACCCCACAGGACGCTCCGCATCACGGTGCAAGATAACAAAAGTGCGTGGGGCAAAAGTAGACACCAGTCGCAAATAACCCCGGGTTGCTCATAATGCCATCACAATTTTTTACATAATCTGGAAATCCGGCTT
>JBCCMA010000074.1:0-16785 GCA_039026595.1 Pseudomonadota bacterium | reverse complement strand
CGGAAATTAACCCCCGCCTGAAGACCGAAGCCCCATTCGTCCAGATCCGATGAGCTACCGAAACCGTCCGCTTCAAAGGTCAGTGATGCGATCAACGCGCGACCGTAAATCTTGAAGTCTCGGTTTATCTGATTGTCGAAACGGTAAGCCAGTCCGTAGGACGGCTTCAGACTGAAGTCGACAGAACCGAATAGAGTGTCGTCGGAGACACCGCTGGTCAGGAAACCCTCGAAGGTGCCGGACACGTTGTTATCGAAGTCCCAACGGTACCCGGCAAATCCATAGACCGCGCCCAGGTTCAGGTCTGAAACGCCGTCGAAACCAACGAAGCTGTAACCCAGTTCGTATTCCCAGCCTTCGGCGCTTGCGGGTGCCGCGCATACGATCATCGCAAACACAGCACACACGCTCATTCTGATTTTCATCAATTCCGTTCCTTCTCGTTCCTTGCTCTTACCGAGCACCGGCGTGGGCGGTCACCCGGCCGACATCGTCCACGCATGGTAAGCGGCGGCGGCGACTCACTTCAACATTGAAACGCAGGCTGCTCGTAGCACCTCGACGCACTCGGACGCTCGCAAAATTCAGCGCTGGTAGCGCGACCGTGATTTCCAGTTTTCACGTTCTTAGTGGCCTGCACGGCAGTTCATTGCGGGGTAGTATCGTGACGTGCATGGCGGAGCGAGCTGTGCGCGGGATGAACAAAAACGCGCAGAGCCAAATTTTGCCGAGGGAAAAGAGCAATGAAAAATCGTCTACGAAGCGCCCAGCCAGTGCTTTTGTTGATCGCACTGATGTCCGGTCCCCACGCCAACGCGCTGACACTGTCTTACGACGGCGAACTTGTTTTCTGCCTCGTAACGTGCGACTCGTTTGCAGCCTGGGGTGCGGCCGCGGGGGGTTCTTCGAACACAACCAACTCAACGGTGCTCGCCACGTTTGACTTACCGACTGACGAAAACGGTGAATTCAGTGTCGGGCCGGTGTTGCCGCCCGGGCCAGTAGGCTCGAACTGTGCGCTTGAAATTGGCAGCGGGCAGCCCGAGTTTTCATTCCGTTTTTCCAACTCGGCCGCACCAATGTGCGTTGGATGCGGCGTGACAGAAGAAAACCCTCTGGAGCTCAATCAACTCAACTCGGTGATCGTGGGCGCAGGGCAAGTCAGCAACGATGGACGACTGGTATCCGGATCGATTCAGGTGGTGCCAACATTCGCGCCATTGTGCAACAACAACGCCGTATGGGAACTGGATGCCGAAACTGGTGAGCTGCAGGGCATTATATTGAATGCGGTGACTTTCATGAGAGGCATCGGTGCTTTCGACATTGAGGGCAGCGACAACGATCTCGATGGCGACGGCTCCGACAACAGTTCAGATAATTGCACGTTCGCTTTCAATGCGGCGCAAAGAGACTCAGACGAAGACGGCTACGGAAACGTATGTGATCCGGATTTGAACAACGACTGCATCGTCAACTTTCTCGACCTCGGCCTCTTCCGCCAGAGCGTCTTTACAGACAATCCCGATACGGACCTGAACGGGGACGGTATGACCAACATGATGGACCTCGGACGGCTGAGAGCGCTTTTCTTTGGTCCACCGGGACCGAGCAATGTCAGCGCCGCCTGCAGCATTGGGACCGACTGATCACATCAGGGGTGCATCGGGCGCATTTGCAATGAGCACATTCCAGTACGTCGATGTTTTTTCGGAGCGACCGTTTCTCGGCAACCCGGTGGCGGTCGTCATGGACACGCCGGACATCAGCACTGACGGTCTGCTACGCATCGCGCAGTGGCTTAATCTGTCCGAAACGACCTTCCTGGCTCCGCCGCGCCATCCGGACGCGGACTATCGTGTACGTATTTTTACCCTTGAGCGGGAAATGCCCTTCGCCGGTCATCCAACACTGGGCAGCGCACACGCGTGGCTTGAGGCCGGCGGGCAGCCAAAACAACATGACGTGATTGTGCAAGAGTGCGGCGCCGGGCTCGTCAGAGTACGGCGGGATTCCGCCCGTCTTGCGTTCGCCGCACCCCCGCTGGTGCGATCCGGTGCTGTAGACGACGACACTCTGTCGGACGTTTCGGCCGTGCTGAATATCGATCGCAGGGAGATCTTGGCGTCGCAATGGTGTGATAACGGGCCGGGCTGGGTGGCCGTTTTGCTCGATTCCGCAGAGCGCGTCAAACGCCTGCAGCCCAGAACGTCGTATCCCAAGCGCATGGAGATTGGTGTATTGGGCCCCTACCCCGCGGGGCACGATGACGCGTTTGAAGTCCGCGCCCTTTTCAGTGATCACGTCGGTGCATTGCGCGAAGATCCGGTCACCGGGAGCCTGAATGCGGCCGTGTCCCAGTGGATGTTAGAGAGCCAGCGCATCACCACACCGTTTCGTAACCGTCAGGGCTCGCAGATCGGCCGCGACGGCGTGGTTCATCTGAGCAGCGATGCGGCGGGCACGCTTTGGGTCGGCGGAGCAACACGGACCCGGATGGGCGGTGACCTGATTGTGCCCGACTCGTTGGCATAGCCGCTTAGCGGCAAGCATCCACGTCAGGCAAACACGCCAACTAAGTACTACGCTTGCAAGGTAGCCGGAGAGAAAAAAGACATGAACTACGCAAAACATCTGCTCGCCTACCTGACACTCACCATTGCCGTGAACGGACACGCGGCCAGCCTCTCGCTGGTCCCGATGGACTTCATGCCGAGTTACATCATCAATGGACCAAATGAGATCATCATCACCGAACCCAACCCCACGCTGACGTTTGGCCTGTTCGCCGACTTCAGCGACGAGACCACACTGGGTGGTGGCTACAGCATCAGATGGGACACCAACGCGTTCGAGCTGGTGAGCTTTACAGCCAGCGGCGAGGGTGACGCGAGTTTTACACGTGACCCCACGGCGCAGGACGGATTGCTTTTTGACGGTGCGATCGGGTCCTTTGGCGGCCTCCCTTCCGACTTCCTGATCGGCACGGTGGTCTTTCAAATGACGACGGCGGCCGGCGGCAACTACGTTATTTCACCGCTGGCCTCGACGGGCACCAGCGGTCCATGGGTGTCCTTTGATTTGCCCACGCAGTTCATCGACGTTGACTACAACGCGATGCGTGTGCGCATCATCCCGATCCCCGGCGCCATCTGGTTCATGGTTTCGGGGCTGATGGCCGTCGCCACGTTTCGCCGACGCTAAAACGGGTGCTCGCACAGCCGGCTGCGGTATATTCGCGGCTGGCAAATAAAAACAGCGAGCGGCCCAATGAGCATCGAGTCCATCCTTGACGCGCGTCACTCTGTACGCGGTTTTACCGACCGTCCCGTTGATGCCGAACTGATCAAGGCGGTTTTTGCGAAGGCGCAGCGCTCACCGTCGAATTGCAACACGCAACCGTGGCAGGTTTATGTGGCCAGCGGAGAGACCCGTGACAAGCTCGCGCAATCGCTTCAGGCCACGGTCATGTCGGGAAACCCACCCAATCCGAAGTTCGACTGGGCGGCCAGATACGAAGGGGTTTACCGGGAACGTCAGATCGGCGCGGCGGTTGCGCTTTACGAAGCGATGGGCATCGGCCGAGACGACAAGATGGCGCGCAACATCGCCATGCTGCGCAACTGGGACTTTTTCGGTGCGCCCCATGCGGCGTTTTTTACGATGCCCGTAAGCCTCGGCGTCATGGGCGCGGTCGATGTTGGCATTTACGCACAAACGCTATCGCTGCTCCTGGAAGAAAACGGCATACAAAGCTGTATGCAGGGAGCATTGGGGCAATTTCCGGAACCGATCGAGTCGATGTTCGATATCCCTGAGGACTTTGGAATTCTGTTTGGGATGTCGTTCGGCTACGTCGATCCTGAGCACCAGGCGAACAAGGCACGAACCACGCGGGTACCCGCCGCCGAACCGGTCGTTTTTCGCACCTGATCGACGTCTCCGCGAGGCGGCAAAATCTGTGCGGGACAACCACGACGAGTGCCAGCAGCTGGTACAGCGCATTGACGCGCTTTTTGGAGCGCCGCCGCGTGGTGCAGGCGCGTCCGTTGCTGGCCACCGCGCTGGCGCGCTTCCCGGACGACGTCGGTATACTGACCGCCGCTGCGTATCTGGAGTCGCTGGCCCGAAACCCTGAAGAGTCCGCCCGCTGGTGCCGCGCGGCACTTGAGATTGATCCCGAGTCCGAACGGGCGCGTTATCTGTTGGCGGAAGCCTGCTCGGATATTGAGGATTACGATACGGCAGAGGTCCTCTACCAATCGTTGATCCGCGACTACCCCGAAGACGTCGACTATCTCGCCTGTTTTGCCCTGCTGTTGTTTCGGACCGTGCACCACAGCCGTGGGCACACCCTCGCCAATCACGCGATGGCGCTGGATCCCAAGAATCGGTTGGCACAACAGGCCGCGTTTGCGGCGGCGCTGCTCACTGGCGACCGCAAACGCGCGGACGCCATCATGGAGTCCGCCATGAACGACGATCCTGATTCCATGCTCAACGCAAGAACGCTTCTAGCCCTGCTTGAGGAACGCCATGAATATGTCGATGCTTTGCATCTGTCAAGGCTCATCCTGCAGGCCGAACCGGATAACGAAGAGAATGTTCGGTCCGTCATCGAACTACAGCACAAAGGTCACTGGTCCATGTGGCCACTTCGGTGGATCGACGAGCCGCTGGGCTTCGCATCCGGCGCAGGCTTCGTCGGCATCGGGTTGCTCGCGTGGGACGCCGTCGGGACCGCCGGCAAAGCGATAGGTGGGTTGGCCGTTCTGTTTTCGGTTTATCTTGCGGTGTGGCCAATCGTGTTCAGGAAGTATCTCGAACGGTAGGCCAGCGAGCGGGATTCGTGCCGGTATCAGAGCGCTGGCGCGGCGTATAGCGATCAAGATAAGATTTCGGGCTATGTACAAAGTCCACATCCGCACATACGGCTGCCAAATGAACGCACGCGACTCCGAGCAGGTGTCGCAGATGTTCCTGGATCGCGGCGGCTATGAAATGACGGTCGCCGAGGAAGAGGCCGACGTCATCCTGATCAATACCTGCAGCGTGCGGGATCAGGCCGAGCAAAAAGCGCTCGGAAAAATGGGGATGATGGGCAAGCTTCGAAAGGTGAAGCCGCACGTTGTCTACGGCTTCCTCGGGTGTATGGCCCAAAGTCGAGGCGCCGAGCTCATCCAGGACATCAAGCATCTTGATCTTGTGGCCGGTACGCAAAAGTACCACCGCGTGGTCGATTACGTGGATACAATTCTGCGTAAGCGCATCGAGAAGCAGATGGACGATCTGCGCTTCACAATCGTGGACGTAGATGAGGAGAAGGCCTCACAAAACACGATTCGCGACCACAAACTCAAAGCGCAGCAGGCCACCGCGTTTGTCAGCATCATGCAGGGCTGCAATATGAAGTGCTCGTTCTGCATTGTCCCGTACACCCGCGGCGCGGAGCGCGGTCGACCGATCAACGACATCGTAACGGAAATACGCGGCCTCGCGGGCCGTGGCGTCCGCGAAGTCACCCTGCTCGGGCAGATTGTCAATCTTTACGGCCGCCGGGAGTTTCCACGCGTGGATCGTAAGAGCCCGTTTGTTCAGCTTCTGGAGGCGGTGCACGACATTGAAGGAATCGAGCGTATCCGATTCACATCGCCGCACCCGATCGGGTATCAGGACGATTTGATCAACGCATTCCGGTATCTGCCAAAACTCGCGTCGCACGTGCACTTCCCCATGCAGTCGGGGAGCGATCGCATCCTGAGGCAAATGCGCCGGCCGTATAAGACGGAAAAATTTGTGCGCATCTGCGAAAAAATGAAGGAGGCGCGACCCGATCTCGCCTTCACCACCGACATCATCGTCGGTTTCCCCGGCGAGACGGACGAAGACTACGAGGCCACCAAAGACGTCGTACGCCGGATCGAGTTTGATAACGCTTTCATCTTTCGCTACAGCAAGCGACGCGACACACCGGCGGCCGAGATGCCGGACGAGTTGCAGCTACCGGAATCGGTGAAGGAAGAACGTAATCAGGATCTCCTGGCCTTGGTGAACCAGATTGCGCGAGCCAAGAACAACGGTCTTATCGGACAAGAGGTGGAGGTGCTGTGTGAGGGCACCAGCAAGAACAACCCGAACACGCTCATGGGGCGAACGTCGCAGAACAAAATCGTGATCTTCGCAGGCAATGCTGATCGGCTGAGCGGCAGGTTACTGAACGTATCGATCAACGAAAGCACCGGATTCACGCTTTATGGCGACCTGACGAATATCGACGATATTGGTCTCGATGTGTCCCATGCCGATCAATCGACCCCGGCCACGATCGAGGTCAATACGCACATTCCATTGCGCGGACCCAAGCGCGGTCAGGCAGAAATGGGTTAAACAACCCCGCTCCATGGTAGAGCTTTAGCGTGGTCGGCTTGCTGGCGCCCTGTCGTGTTCATCGTCACTCTTTTGCTGTGACGCTTTGACTACGGCAGACGACCGCCCAGCCGTTTTTTCGTCCGGAGACTCCGGACTGACTGCCGATCCAAACAAATCCCGCGTGGTTTCCGGCAGTCGCATCACATACCGCCCCAGCACATCATCCAGCGGTGCGAGCACGCCGCGCAGCACATGCGCCACGCGCACACCTGCCGGGGCGTAGACGCACGCTCTTCGTCGCTCGATGCCGTTCATAAATCGGCGCGCGACATCCTCCTCGGTCAAATATGGCGCTAAGCCAAGCAGTCGTTTGGGCAAATAGCGTGACAAGCGCGACACTCCGGGATGCTCGGTCACGCGATGCCCCATATCCGACATGACAAAACCAAAATAGGCGGCGCCGGCCGTCGCGCCAGTTCCCATCAGCTCCATGCGCAACACGCGCATCAGCATATCGACCGCCGACTTCGACGCACCGTAGGCCCCACCATAGGGAAACGGCAACAGCGCAGAGAGCGACGAGACGGCGGTCAGATGGCCACCTGCGTGTACGATCGGTTCGATGCACGGCTTTAGCGTGCGATACACACCTAGGAGATTTACCTCGAGGACACGCTCGAAATCGGACGACGACATCTGGGCCATCGGCTCGATGCGCTCAATCCCCGCATTGGCCACAACCACATCAATGCGGCCATGTGAGGCCATGGTCGCCTTTACCACGGCAGGCATCGCAGCGGCATTCGTGACGTCGACATCGTGCACCGTCACGCGATCTGGGAGCTGATCGGCCAACGCATCGAGACCAGCACTGTCGCAGTCCACGGCCACGATCTGCGCGCCCCTCTGGTGCGCCTCTTCGCACAGGGCGCGCCCGATCCCCCGAGCGCCCCCGGTGATCACCATGACAGCGCCGCGAGGGTTAATCCGAGCCGTCATTGCCCCTCCATTCTGTGTACCGCTGTTGTCCCACCCTAATTCGCTACCAACGACAAATCCGTGGCGTTCAACTGTACGGTAAACGGCGCCGTGATCGTATTGGCGAATACGCCCGTCGCCGACGTAAACGTCAGTACCTCAACACTGTCCCCTGGCATCGGACTAAACCCGTTAGTCAGAACCGTCGTCAATGTGCCGTCGAGCTCCACCGGGCCAGTCGAGTTGATCTCTCCGACGTCTGTCGACGCGAGCCCCCCAATCTCGAGGCGGATGTCAGCGTTCGAGCCGAACTCGTGCCCCGTCGTGAGAAGAGAGGCACCCGCCGCAATCTCAACGTCATCGTTGAGCAATATATCCGGACTCCGAATCTCGATCCGGCGCGTGGGCAGGATTGATCGCACACCCCCCTCGAACGTAATGGGCCCATTATTGAATTGGTGGGTAATGAGACCCCCGGTTGAAGCCGTGCGTACTGTGACGCCAGCCAGGATGCGCAGGCCGTGACCAGAGCTGCCGACCTGGATGCGGTTGCGGTCATCGACGGTGGCCGTCCCGCCAAAGACAACCTCGCCAATGCCGTCCAACTCAGACACGGCCTGGGACGCGCCGTCGAATTCAAGCGTTGTATTTGAATTGCTGCTTGCCAGCCGGATCGTACTGTTCTGCAACGTCAGACCGTTCTCAACGTCCAGCCTCCCGGCGTTTTCGATCACCATATCGGTACCAAGTGTCACGCCGTTTAGCGTGAGCCGCCGCGACGCCCCCACGGTAAGTGGCGCGCCGATCAGCGTGCCCCCGACTACTTCAGCGTTGTTCGCTATCTCGAGCGAGCCGGGGAATAACACGCTGAGTGAGACCGTTTGTCCCGAATTGTCGAGAACACCGTCAAACACCGATGTGCCCGATCCGGTGACGGTCCCGATGGACGACGTCGCAAACGTACCTCCGAACTCGATCACGGCATTTGTCAGCGCAATGTTCCCGGCGTTGTTCCAGACCGTGTTGACAGAATTGCCAAGATCCAACGTGCCACCGTTTACGTTGATGGTGCCCTCAAGCGAAGCCTCCCGCGACACGAGCACTTCGCTACCGTTGCCGATCGTCACCACCGACGTCGGCGCCAACCGCACGCCGTTCAGTTCAATCTGGCGATCAGCGGTGTTGGCATCGATGTCGCCGTTAACAGTAACCGTGCCGTTGTTAAACAAATGCGAGATAATGCCGCCCGTCTGACCCATAGTCAGAGTGATATCGGGAGATACATCGAGCCCGTGCGCCGAGCTTGTCACCTGCAACCGATTACGCGAACTGACGGTCGTGGTGCCGTCAAAAATCAGCTCGCCGATGCCCGTGAAGTTCGATACCGTCCCCGCGGCACCATCGAACGCGATCGTCGTGGTCGAGCCGGAGCTCGCCAATGTGATCGTGGCGCCATCCAGAGTCAGTCCATTATCAACCTCGAGCTCACCAGCGTTTTCAATCGTCATGTCAGTAGACAGCGTCACACCGTCGAATCCGAAGGTCTGCGACTGGGGCACAGTCAACGCGGCGCCGTTGAGGGTGCCGCCCAGAATCTGTCCGCCGGTTGAAAGGAAGAGCGTGCCCGGCAGGCTAGCGCGGAGGTCGAGCACCTGACCGGTGTTATCGAGCCGGCCGTTCACAATTGAGGTTCCGGTGCCGGTCAGCGTGCCGATGTCGCTGGCGTCGAAGACACCACCAAGCTCGACGGTCGCGTTTATCAGCGTGATCGTGCCGCCGTTGGACCATGAATCAATCGCGTTGTTGCCCAGATCGAGCGTGGCATTGTCCACGGAAATAGCTCCATTAAGCACGGCATCCCGTGAGACAAACACCTCGCTGCCGTTGCGAATATCAACCGTCGACTGCGGGCTGAGCGTGGTGTCGCGCAGCTCGATCAAGCGGTCAGCGGCATCCGCGACCACAGCGCCGTCGATGGTAATAGGGCCATTGTTGAAAATGCTCTGGACAATGCCACTGGTCGTCGCTGTGCGCACCGTGACGCCCGGGCCAATATTCAATCCGTGCTGCGATGAGCCCGCGACAATGCGGCCCCGGCCCTGAGCGGGTGTGTTGCCGGCAAAAATAACCTCACCCGTTCCACCAAGTGTAGAGACGGCCTGCGCGGCGCCTTCAAAAGAAAGAGATGAGTTCGAGCCAGTGCTGGTGAGCGTAATGGTTGCTCCCGACAGCGTCAGGCCGTTCTGAATCTCAAGCGTCGCGGCATTTTGGACATTGACATCGGCGGTCAACAACAGGCCGTTGAAAGTCACAGTCTGCGACGACGGGATCGTCACAACACCGCCAGTAAGCTCACCCCCTACAATCTCTGCGCCGGTTGCCAGCTCAAGCATGCCGGGCAGCAGCGTACTTATATCCAGAGTCTGGCCCAGCGTATTAAGCGCGCCATCTATAATGGTGGTTCCCGTACCACTGATCGTTCCGATATCAGATGTACCGAACGCTCCACCCAGTTCGAGCACGCCGTTGACCAGTGTAATGGTGCCCGAGTTTACCCACGTATCCGTCGCGGCGTTGCCCACATCCAGTGCTGCATTATCGACCGTGATCGCACCCTCGAGCTCCGAATTGCCCGACAGAATGACGGCGCTGCCGTTACTTATCGAGACCGTCGACATCGGCGACAACCGTACGCTTCGAAGGTTGATTTCCCGGCCGGCCACGTCCGCTACGACATCACCGTGGATCGCCAACGGCCCATTGTTGGTGATATGGAAAACCAGCGCCCCGGATGTACCCGTGCGAAGCGTCACATCCCGGTCAATGGTCAATCCATGCTGGGAGCTGGCCACCTGAATCTGGTTCCGCGATGAAATAGTACTGGTGCCCGAGAACACCACTTCGCCCGTTCCGGTGAGGCTCGACGAGGCGTTCGGCGCGCCACGAAACGACAGAACGGAAGTGCTTCCGTCGCTACCCAGCGTAACGGCCGCGTTATCGAGGACCAAGTCATTATCGATTTGCAGCGTCGAGCCGTTGTCGACAAGTACATTCGTACCCAATGTGACTCCGTCGAACCCGAATCGCGCCGACGGCGCGATGGCCAGCGGCGTGCCGACCAACGTGCCGCCGATGACCGAACCACCCGTGCTCAGCAGCAGCTCATCGGGAAACAACGACCGCAGGTCCGTCGACAGCCCCGTGTTGTCCAGTACGCCGTCGATCACAGCAGTGCCTACGCCCGTGATGGTGCCGATGGCCGCCATGTCAAACGAGCCACCGAGCTCGAGTACTCCGTCGACGAGAAGAATGCTGCCACCGTTTGACCAGATGTCGTCGATCGTGTTGCCGATATCAAGCGTCGCATCGCTGACGGTGATGCCCCCGTTGAGTACGGCGTCCCGCGACATAAAGACCTCGCTGCCGTTGCTGACGGTGACGGTCGAGGAGGACGAGAGCTCGACGTCGCGAAGGTCAATCTGCCGACCGTCAAGATCAGCAATCACAGCGCCGTGGATGATGGTCGGCAGGCTGTTCTGCGCATGCTGCACCACACCTCCCGACGTTCCGCTTCGTAACGTGATCCCCGCATCAATCACCAGCCCGTGATTGATGCCGGACGCCTGCACGACGCCACGCGCATCTGAAATAGAGGTGCCGTTAAACACGATTTCACCGGTGCCGCCGAGCGTCGATGTCGACTGCCCAGAGTCTTCGAACTGCAACAGACTGGTGGAGCTGCCAGGGGTGAGCACGACAGTCGCATCGTCGAGCGTCAGTCCGTTAAAGACGTTGACCCGGGCCGCGTTCCCGATGGTGATGTCGTTGGCCACCACAACGTTGTCGAATGTGGCCTGCGCCGACGGCGCCACCACGATCTGCGCATTGGGATTGCCCCCCGGCGTACGCATCGGCGCGTTGCGGAGCGTCATATCGTCTTCGATCGTTACCGTGTCATTGAACTCCGCCAGGCGCGTGACGTTCAGCGTGCCACCCCGCAGTGTGAGAGGGCTGGTCGTACGGATACTCGAGATCTGGGTCGTGCCGGTGCTGAAAATCACGTCCGTGCCAGGTGCCAGATCAATGCGCACAGCGTGTGCCGCGTTGGGAATGAAGCCAAGGCTCCAGTTGGCCGGGTCATGCCAACTGCCACCAGCCGGGTTAGTGAACACGTTGGCGATTGGCCCGGGCGCGTTAAAGAAAAAGAACCGCAACACGCCCAGATCAGTGAAATTTACGACGCCATCACTGTTGAAGTCCGCGTCCGGATTCCAGTTCGGTGAACTCGGATTGCTAAAGAACGCCGCCCGGAGGATACCCAGATCGCCGAAGTTGGTGATCAGACCGTCATTGTCAAGGTCGGGATCGCACCGGTTGCCAAATCCATCGCCATTGGTATCGATCTGGTCCGGGTTTGGGGTCTCGACACAGTTATCCAACGCATCCGGCACGCCGTCATTATCAATGTCACTCGCCCCGCCGCGAACGCTCAATTCCGGCACACCAAATAGGGGTGCGGCACTTCCAGCCCTGTCGCGCCCGACATGGATCACCTGGGTCATCCATGCACTGCGCTGCTCTCCTGCGACGGCGGCAACTTGAACAACATAGTCGCCGACCACATCCGGCGTCAGTGTTGCAAATCCGTTTTTGGATTCCACCAGGGTGGCCTCGCTGGCGTCCGGTGCATAGCGCAGGCGCCAGTCGAGGCGTTTGTCCGAATCGCGCGCGTTCGACCAAGCGGGCATCACGGTGATCGTTTGCCCGACATTAGCGACCGAACGCTCAGGGAGTTGCAGAGAAACAGGTCGTCTAACGCGGGTGACGATGATCCGCGCCTCGGCCACCTCGCCTCGCGCATTCTCCATCGCAACCTCATAGACATACCGGCCAAGTGCATCGCCTTCGACGGTCACACTCGGTCCGACGTGTTGCGAAAGCGCCGCAAGGCTCGCGCCGGGCCGTTTTGTTAATGACCAGCGATATTGCACGACCTCGGCTTCGGTATAGAAGACGTCCCGGCCGACGAGCTCCAGGGGCTCGCCGAGAGCGGCGAATACCTCGACGTCATCCCTATGCGCATGCGCGCGCAACCCGGTCGTGCCAACGGTGATTGAGCGCGACCACACCTCGTTCTCACCGTCGCCCACCGCAACGCGCGCGATGTACTCCCCGAGCCGATCCATGGTGAAGGTTGGCTGCGGCGATGACGCATCGTCCAGCTCTGCGTCGCTACCGTCCGGCGCGGTCAACGTCCACGCATAGGTAAGACGCTCGCTGTCGATGTCGGTGGAGCGCGATGCGTCAAGCCGGATCGGTGCGCCCTGACCCGGCTGGCCGAAGAACGATGCCCTGGCCGTCGGCGGCACGTTTTCCACCTCGGACAGATTTTTCTCAACGGAAAACGCCGCCGCGCCGTGCAAAACACACGCGCAGACGGCGAAACAAGAGAAAGCCGCCGTGTAGCGCGAGCGCCGGACAGTGGCCATAAAACGATAAAAATCCATTTGTTCCCCCCGGCGCCCAGCGCCCCTCCCTGAAAATCAAACTGTATACGTAAATTCGTAAGTTACGAATGCGGCGGCAATCCGATTGCTGCGCAGCCGCATCGGCGCGGTTCACGCACGCGCGTCATACGCGAAAGTATAGACGTGGAAACACATTCATGCCTGAGGTCAGCGGCATATCGAAACGCGAAGTTGGTTTGTAACCGACAGGCGCGCAGGCGCTCAAAAACTCAGCCGTGGATCCACATTGCTGCCACACAACACTGTGGCGACACGGCGCCCGCGAAGACGATCTGATTCGCGCATCATGGCGGCAAGACCGATGGCGCCCGCTGGCTCAACAATGAGCCCGAGGTGCCGTTTGCAAACACGCATGGCCTCCAGAATCTCATCATCATTGATCGCAACGACGCGTTCGAGGCGACCGCGCAACTGCTCCAGCGCATATTCGACCGGCTCTCGAACGGCGATGCCATCAGCAATCGTATCCGCCTGCTTTGAAACAATCAGACAATCCGAATCAAAGGACTGCTTCATCGCGGGCGCGTTCGTGGCGGTGACACCCACGACACACGTGGTTCCGGACACTTTCTGGAGCACGCACGCAATGCCCCCAAGCAGCGCGCCGTTCCCCAATGGTACATAGACGACCTCTGGTGCTTCGAACTGCTCAAGTAGTTCCAGCGCTATGGTGCCCGCTCCCTCAGCGATCTCGACAATTGCGCCGTCTTCGATCAACGGCACGCCGTTTGCTAGCGCGTAGTCCCGCGCCGCCCTCTTGGCCGCGTCAAAGTCAGCACCAAATAGCGTCACCTCCGCGCCAAGCCGCTCCATAGCCGAAATCTTGTCCGGGTTGGCATTCTCTGCAGCAAAGACCACAACACGCGCGTTGCGCTCACGCCCGCAATACGCCAGCGCCTGACCAAAGTTGCCCGCTGATGCGCACAACAGTTCCGTCTCCCCCGGGTGTTGCCCCACAAACCAATCCACGCCCCGACCTTTGAATGACCGGATGGGATTAAGGCACTCAACTTTCAATCCGATCTCGCAACCGACCAACTCATCCAGCGAGGTCCGCCGCAAGCACGGCGTGTTCAGAAAAATTGGGTCGATGTGCGCGCGTGCGCTCTTTATTTGGTCGAGACTTATTGACCGCATCGCTTTACCTTCACGTTGCCCCCGAGCCATTCGTTTAGTCGATCGCAAGCGCAGGGATCACGTGCCCACCGACCAGTTCATTGCGCCAGCGCCCCCAGATGGAGCCCCAGCGGTAATTGCCGCCCGTAAACACGACGGCGAGTTCCAGCTCAGGTACGACGAGAAGCACCTGCCCGCCGTTTCCCGTCGCTTCAAACGACGCGTAATCCTGGTCCGCGGTCTTCACCACATCGCGTCGCCACACATAGGCTTGTTCGCCTCCCCAGTAATTGTCGCCGAAGACCTCGGGGCTAAGCCGCGTTGTCTGGGGTGTGATTGCGATGCGTGCCGCCGTAGAGTCTGATATCCAGTCGGTACTCACCACGCGCTCTGATCGCCAGACCCCGCCCGCCGCGTACATCGCCCCCAATTTGAGTATGTCGCGCGGGCGCAGATACACGCCACCAGCAAGATAGCCCGCGCCATTGGGTGCCAGGTTCCAGTGGTAGGTCCCGAATCCAAGAGGCTCTGCGACGTATTGATCAAAGGTCTCGTAGAGCGCCATGCCACTTGCCGCCGTAATACTCGCAGCGGCCATGTTGATACTGCCCGAGCAATACGCATAACGCGTGCCAGGTTCGTAGAGCAGAGGCAGTTGTGCTGTGAATCGCCAGAAGTCGGTCTGCGCAGACTGCGACCACATTGCATCTTCCGATCCTTGCGAACGCGCCGAGGCCTCACAATCAAGTCCGCTGCTAAACGACATGAGGTGCCCGAGAGTGATCTGCGACTTTCGCGCATCGTCCAGTGGCAGCCCTGCGCGCATCATGACCTGCGAGACCGTTCGCTCGTCGACATCAACATGGACACCCTGATGCCGTAATGCACCAATCATTATTGGTCCGAACACCTTGGCCAACGACCGCGTATCGTGGGGCGTGTCACGGTTGTAGCCATAAAAATATTCTTCCAATAACAGGCGACCACGATGGGCGACAAGCATCGAATGCACCAAACGAGGCCGTGCACGCCGCGGGTCTTCGGCGGCGAGCATATTGACCAAGTGATCGAGCTTTTTCCCGTCAAAGCCGGCCGACTCGGTTTTGATCACCCGCCATCCGTCATCGGTCTGAGCAGGCGGCGACCGGCGATAGGGTGCCATCTGCCGGGGGCGCGGAAGGTAACGTGTCGATTCGTCGCGCGTGGCGGGTCGAAGCGAAATCGGCGCGTTAAAAAAAGGATGCGACAACTCAAGACTCGCCAGTCCATTGCGGGTCAGACGCACGCGACGCTCGCCGTCGCCGCGACCTGCTATGAGTAGCCATGCGTTCTGACCTTCCGACTTAACGTTAAACCTCGCCGCAACAATCTCGTTGCGCTCAGGATTTCGAAGCACCGCCTCCGGCCGCCCCTCGGCGTTCTGGAACACATCAAGGAAAACAACGAAAGGCCGCGGCTGAGGACTCACCTCACCCTGCCAATGCCCTGAACTCGTCGTCGCAAGGACAGTCCGCGTCACAACATCGGAATAAGCGAACGCGTCGCTGGGCTGCTTCCAGTACCCGAGTATCGGCGCATTGGCGACAGGTACCGCGCCGAAGAACGATTCACCGTCCGGACCGTCGATAACCAGCTCACTGTCCTCGCGACGAATCCCTACCGAACGTCCATCCAGCGCCGCGTGCCAGCGCCCTTCGGCAAACGCCACTGTGAGGACATGGTCTCGCACCCGCGTGTCTCTGGCGTAAATCCACAGGCCGTAAGGCGCGTCAGAAAGCGTGGCTTCATCGCTTGCCGTAACGGTTTTGCTCAACAACAGCGCCAGAACAAAGAGACTGAGAACTTGTCGTGTCCTCACGCGAAACGGTCCGCCTCCATACGAAGCGCCCCGCCGATGCCGGGCTCAGAATCCGAGTGACCGTTCCCATCGACAAACCACAACCGGCTGTCGACGTTCTGTGCGAGCAACGCCTTGTGCAACCGCCAAGCGGCCGTCGGCAGGCAAATATGGTCCGCCCTGCCGTGCACGATGGAAATTTGCATGTTTTTGAGCCGCGCCAAGCGCTGATGCTGTAAAAGCTGAGCCTCCTCCATAAACCCACCGGCCAGCATGTAGACCACCTCAAGACTGGCAAACGGAATTAACGTGGATGGGGTGGCGAGCGTCTCCTTCATGCGCGCGTGATTGGGCACCGCCGATGACAGCGCCAGCTCGTACGCGACGAACGCTGTGGCCGCAGCATCCCGCGTTTGTGGATTCATTAGAAGACGTTGATAGCCCTCGAGCAGGTCGTCCGGCACGTCGTCGGCAAGCGCCGGGTGCTGGTGGACAAAATCCCGGTACGCCTCCCACGCGTCCGGATAGTGCAGCGCAGTCAGGCCATTGCGAAAAAGGCCATCCACCTCGTCCCGGAGAAACGTGAAGATACCGCGCAAGAGTAAATTTCTCATGCGCGTTGGGTGGGCCTGCGCATAGGCCAGCGCGAGTGTGGAACCCCATGATCCGCCCAACACCAGATGCCATTGGGAGACGTCGAGGTGCTCACGAAGAGACTCAAGATCGGCGACCAGATGCTCCGTCGTGTTATCCGCTAACGCCGCATCGAAATCGTCCGAAACGTTCGGTTTACTTTGGCCAGACCCACGCTGGTCCAAAAGAACGATGGGGTATTTCGCCGGATCAAAGAATTGCCGCACGCCCGGGCGCGTACCGCCGCCCGGACCGCCGTGCAGAAACAGAGCGGGCACCCCCTCCGGGTTGCCCGAAATCTCATAATAAAGCTGGTGGCGAGCG
>JBCCMA010000073.1:0-16829 GCA_039026595.1 Pseudomonadota bacterium | reverse complement strand
GTGTTCATCATGCTGATCTTCTTCATCGTCACGGCATCGTTCGTCAAGGAGTCGGGTCTCGACGTCACCAAGCCGGAAGCGGCGACGGCGACCAAGCAAGAGAAGGCCAATATCCTGATTGCGATTAGCGCCAACAATGAGATCTGGATGGACCGCCGACGCATCGATATCCGTCAGCTTCGGCCCCAGATCCAGCGGGCTCACATTGAAAGCCCACAGGGCAGCGTCATCATCCAGGCGGACAAGAACGCAAACGTCGATACCTTGACGAAAGTTATGGACGCCGCAAACACGGTGGGTGTACCGGTGTCGCTCGCTGCGGAGGTGACCTGATATGGCCGCGTTTGTTCGATACGGGCTTGGCGTAGTTGTCGGCGGTGCGGTCGCGATCTTTCTGTTGTGGTTGATGCAGTATCTGATCGCAACGGGTGAAAACCTGCTCAACGACAACGAGCCGTTCCGGTTTGTCGACTTTGTGCGGGTGGAAAAAGAAGAGGTGACCGAGGTCAAACAGCGCGAGCGCAAGCGCCCGCCGAAACCGGAGGAGGCGCCCCCCGACATGGCGCCGCCGCAGCAGGACAGCCTGAACCCGGAAGCACAGAATATATACGTCGCACCGGTGGCGGTGGACTCCGGCGACATGTCCATCGGCAGCGCGTTCGGGCTGACGGAGTCGGACGGCGAATATCTGCCGATTGTAAAGGTGTCACCGATCTATCCACGTCGGGCCCAGCAGCGGGGCATTGAGGGATACTGCACGGTCGAGTACACGGTCACTGTGCTTGGCACGGTCGAGAACCCGCGCGTGGTGGACTGCTCCAGCTCGCTGTTCGAACGGGCGTCGCTGAAGGCGTCGTTGAAATTCAAGTACAAGCCGCGGGTCGTCGACGGCGAAGCAATCGCCGTCCCTGGCGTGCAGAATCGATTCACCTACGTGCTTGACCAATGAGGTTCACTGGTATGAGAGCGATCCTTGTGAGTGTTGCGATGGCCCTTGCGGTCGGTCTGCCCGCCGCACCCAGCGCTGTCGCTCAGGATGACCAGCAGCAGGAGCGCAAGACCAAGAAGACGCCGTCTTTGCGCGAAAAGGTCTACAAGCAACTCATCGAGGCGCAGGAACTTGGCGAGAACGATCAGTACGCGGCGGCGCTCAAAATTCTCGACAAGCTGAGCCGCCAGGACGATCTGAACAGCTACGAAACCGCGCAGCTGTATAGTTTTTACGCCTTCATTTACTTCCAGCAGGAGCGGTTCCGCGACGCGATCTCGGCGTATGAAAACGTGCGCGCCCAGCCCGATCTGCCGGAAGCGATGGAAACGCAGGCGATTTCCGCGTTGGGGCAGCTCTACTTTACTGTCGAGAACTATCCAAAGGCCATTGAACTGCTCGAGACCTGGCTACGAGGTGCGGACAACCCGGCGCCGGGCCCGTATGTGTTCCTGTCGCAGGCCTACTATCAGGAAAAGCAGTACCGCAATGCCCTGGCGCCGTTGAACAAGGCGATCAGCATTGCCAACGATAAAGGTCAGTCGGTCAAGGAAAACTGGCTGCTGCTGAAACGCGTCTATCACTACGAGCTGAAGGAATATGCGGGAGTAGCCGCCGTTCTCAACCAGCTGATCGCGCGCTTTCCAAAGCGCGAGTACTGGAATCAGTTGTCAGCAGTGTACGGGGAAATTGGCGATGAAGAGCGTCAGCTCGCTGTCCTCGAGGTGGCCAATATGCAGGGCTATCTGGACCGTTCGCAGGACCTCCGGAATTTGTCACAGCTGTACATGATGAACGGCGATCCGCTGCGTGGCGCGCAGACGCTCGAAAAAGCGATTAACGACGGAATTGTTGAGAATGACCTGTCGAATTTGCGCCTGCTGTCACAGGCCTGGGGCGCTGCGCGGGAGGACGAGAAGGCGCTGCCGGTGCTCCAGCGCGCCGCGTCGCTGTCCTCGGATGGCAAGCTCGATCTTCGCATCGCGTACAGCCAGCTGAACGTCGATAACTTTAGCGAAGCGGCTGCGTCAGCCCGCGAGGCTATCCGGAAGGGCGGTCTTCGCAATGAAGGCGAAGCGCGCATTCTTTTGGGCACGGCACTGTTCAATGCCGACAAACTCGGCGAGGCACGGCAGGCTTTTCAGGCGGCCACCGGCGGTCGCGAATCGCGTCGAGCCAATCAGTGGTTGTCGCATATCGACAAGGAAGAGCGCCGTCGGGAAGCGCTGCGCGCCGTGAAGGCCGCCGGCGACGAAGCCAGACGGCGTCAGGCTAAAGCGGGCAGCAGCGACGATTGATCGCAACTGAACGTTTTCCAGAATCAACGCGGCGCTCCTCGTACCTGTTGGTACTTGGCGCGTTTGCGTTTCTGATTGCCTGCCATCCGACCCCGCCCGGCGATGATCCGCCGCGAGAATCTCTCGACACTGAAACCTACACAACGGTCACCCCCAGTCGTGATGGCATCGGCCGCGTCTATCTCGGGCGCGAGATCTCGCAGGTCATGGGACATTTGGGTGCCCGCTGGCTGGAGCGCTCGGGCCGGGAGCGCGAAGAACGGACTGACCTGTTGATTGCGGCGCTGCCGCTCACCGATGATGCCGTCGTGGCCGACATCGGAGCCGGCACGGGGTATTTCAGTTTTCCGGTCGCACGCCGCGTGCCCGATGGGCGCGTACTGGCCGTGGATATTCAGCCTGAGATGCTGGAGATCATCGAGGCCCGCAAGGCGGACGGCGCGCCTGCAAACGTTGAGACGATACTCGGTACCGAGTCCGATACCCGGCTGCCCCCAAACGCCGTCGATCTGATCTTCATTGTTGACGCGTACCACGAGTTTAGCGACCCGCTGGGTATGGGCAGTTCGATGGTGATGGCGCTGAAGTCCGGCGGGCGTCTGGTTTTGATCGAATACCGTGCCGAGGACCCGTCGGTGCCAATAAAAAGACTGCACAAAATGTCAGTGGCTCAGGCACGCAAGGAAATGAACGCGCTGGGGCTTGAGTTCGAGCGCAACGACGATTTTCTCCCCCAGCAGCACTTCCTGGTGTTCTACAAGCCCTGACGGCATTGCGAACAAGGGTGTCGCGGTGCGGAGAGTGCGGCCGAATTGGGTACACTCTGATCTCCACACTGGGGGATCCACAATGAACTACGAAGAATTGCTGCCGCTCGCGAAGCAGTACGGAACCGAATATGGCCTGATGTTTTTGAAGGCCCTCGCCATCTTCATCATCGGGCGATGGATTGCGAAGCTGGTGACCAGCATCGTTGCCAAAGTCATGGAACGGTCAAGCCTCGACCCGATGCTGTCGAAATTCCTGCGCAACATCGTCTACGCGCTGCTGCTGACGTTTGTCGTTATCGCGACGATTGGGGCGCTTGGCATTCAAACTGCATCGCTCGTTGCCGTGATTGGTGCGGCCGGTCTTGCGGTCGGACTGGCGCTTCAGGGCTCACTGGCGAACTTCGCGGCCGGTGTGCTCATGATTATCTTCCGCCCGTACAAGCTGGGTGATCTGGTCAATGTGTCCGGACAGGAAGGCTTCGTCGAAGAAGTGGACGTGTTCACGACCACGCTGCGCACGCCGGACAAGATCAAGATCATTATTCCCAATGGTCAGATCATGTCGGCGGAAATCGTGAATTACACTGAGTCGGAACTGCGTCGCCTCGATCTTGAGGTGGGCATCGGCTACGGCGATTCCATCGACAAAGCGCGCGAAGTACTGGTGGAGGCTGTTCAGAAAAGTGAATACGTTCTGTCTGAGCCCGCACCCAAAGTCACCGTGGCATCGCTCGGCGACAGCAGTGTCAATCTGGCGGTACGTCCGTGGGTCAAATCAGAAACCTACGCACCGGCGTCACACGACGTCACCGAGGTGATCAAAAAAGCGCTGGACGCCGCGGGCATCAGCATCCCGTTCCCGCAGCGGGATGTGCATATGATTCCGCCGGAAGGCTGATCATGCGCGACCCCGACGCCGCGCGTGTCGGGGTCGCGTTTTTCTCGGTCAGCTCTTTCGGTTGACGATGTAGTCCGCCATCCAGGCCAGCGGTTCAATTGCACCGGGAATCTCTGCATCGAGCAGCGCAACGGCCCCAGTAAAGAGATCATCAGCGCGCGCTTTGGCCTCATCGAGGCCCAGAAGCGACGGGTACGTCGCCTTGTTGGCCGCAGCGTCGGACCCTTGCGGTTTTCCAATTGTTGCGGTGTGGCCCTCGATATCGAGTACATCATCGCGAATCTGAAACGCCAGACCGATGCGTCGAGCAAATTCATTGAGGGCTGCCCCGTGGGTCGGTTCGGGGCTGGCGCTGCATTGCCATGCCATGTTGATGGCGGCCCGAATGAGGACGCCTGTCTTTCGCGCGTGCATCATCTCAAGCTCATCGAGGGATAATCGGCGGCCGGCAGAGGCCAGATCAACCGCTTGACCGCCTGTCATCCCGTCGACGCCCGTCGCGTCGGCCAATGTCCGTACAAGGCGAATCTGGAGCGCGGGATCCACGCTTAAAGCAGGATCGTTTGAAAGCAGCGTAAATGCCTGAATTTGAAGCGCATCACCGGCTAGAATTGCGGTGGCTTCGTCGAAGGCCCTGTGCGTCGTCGGACGCCCGCGGCGAAGGTCGTCGTCGTCCATCGCGGGGAGGTCATCGTGGACCAGCGAAAAAGCATGGATCAGCTCAACCGATGCCGCGACCGGATCGAGTCGCTCTAAATCGATGTCGAAGACCTCGCCGGTGGCGTAGGCCAACAAGGGGCGTATGCGCTTGCCGCCACCCAGAACGCTGTAGCGCATCGCTTCATTGAGATGCTGCGGAAACGCCTCGGCGTCCGGCAGGGCGCGGGACAGGACACCATTAACGCGATCGAGGTAGTCGGGCGCGCGATCTGAAAACGGGGAAGACGCGGTCATGGCAGGTCGTTCGACGAGATTGCTGTATGCTACGGCAATTCTGAGCCCCGGGCGACGTCCCGTTGGACGGCATGAGTATCGAACACAGCGGCGTGCGCGCCGTTGCGCACCCCAACATCGCGCTGGTCAAGTACTGGGGCAAGGCCGAGCGGTCCGGCAACGTGCCCGCCGTGCCCTCCCTGTCGATTACGCTCGACACGCTGACCAGCGACACCACGGTCACTCTGATCGATGGCCCGGATGATGTTATTCAGTTGAACGGGGAGCCCGCGCGGCCGGCGGTCGCCGACCGGGTTTCTGCGTTTGTCGATCTGGTGCGCGCGCAGGCCGACGATACCCGTCGCGTGTCGGTGGCCACCGTCAATAATTTTCCCACCGCATCCGGCCTTGCCTCTTCGGCGTCCGGGTTTGCCGCACTGGCGCTCGCCGCGACGCGCGCCTTTGCCATGACGCTCAACGGCACAGCACTGTCGGCGTTGGCGCGGCAGGGCTCCGGCTCCGCGGCGAGGTCCCTGTACGGCGGGTTTGTTGAGATGGCCGGGCCTGACGCGGCGTCACCGGCGGCGCATCAGATTGTGCCAGAGCACGTCTGGCCGCTTGAGGTAGTGGTTGCAGTGACCACGACGGGACAAAAACGCCACCTCTCGACTGATGGAATGAATCTGACCAGAGACACGTCACCGTACTATCGCGCGTGGATTGACAGCCACGTCGCCGATATGGGCGACGCACGCAGCGCGTTGGACGACCGGAATTTCCCGGCGCTTGCGCGCGTATCGGAACACAGTTGCCTGAAGATGCATGGCCTGATGCTGTCCTCCGAGCCCGGCCTGATCTACTGGAACCCCGCGACACTGTCGTGTATCGAGCGAGTCCGTGCCCTGAGAGCTGACGGCCTCGATGTGTTTTTCACGATTGATGCCGGTGCGCAGGTCAAGGCGGTGTGTACACCGGAGAGTGCGGCGAGTGTGCGCGCGGCGCTCGACGAGCTGCCGGGTGTCGTTGAGACGCTGCACGTCGGTCTGGGTGGCGATGCCCGAATCGTCGACTGACAGCGTTGTGTCGGCCCGCGCGCCGGGCAAGCTGGTCTTCCTTGGCGAGTATGCGGTCCTGAACGGTGCGCCGGCGGTGGTGGGCGCTGTTGACCGTTATGCGGTGGGCACCCGACGGGCGGCGCGGAGCTGGACGGTCGCCGCGACCAAGCGCGACTGGCCGGAGATCGCGTTCACGCCGGGGACGGACCCGCTGCCGGACGGGCCCCTTCAGTTGGTATGCGGCCTGCTATCGGTCATGGCCTGTGCCGGTCATGTCGACGCACAGCAACCTCAGAATGTGCAGATTGACAGCTCGGCGTTGTTTGCCGGCCAAGGGAAACTGGGGCTGGGTTCGTCGGCCGCCGTTCTGGTTGCCTGCCATCGCTGCTTCGCACCCGATGTGAACCGGATCGATGCGTTTGAGCAGATCGACCATGCGCACCGCCAATGCCAGCAGGGTCTCGGAAGCGGTCTGGATGTTGCCGCGGCGCTCGCCGGTGGTCTGACGGTCTTTCAGCGTGGGGACGCCGTGTCGATTCGCGACGCGGCATTACCTGTCGGTGTTCACTGGTGCGCCGTTTACACCGGGAAGTCCGTGTCGACGGGTCACTTTCTGAATCGCCTCGAACACTGGCGCGCCAGTCACCGCGCGCACTTCGATGAACATATGCGCGCACTGGGTGACCTTGCGCACGCCGGTGTTCGCGCGCTTGAGAAGGATGACGGAGCGACTTTTTGCACGGTCGCCGGTGAATACGGTGCGGCGATGGCAAGGCTGGGCAAGGCCGCGAGGATCAATATCCAGTCCGACGAGCACACAGAATTGCGCCGTCTGGCGGTCGCGCATGGTGTGACGTACAAACCCAGCGGGGCTGGCGGCGGCGATGTGGGTCTGGCCTTCACGCAAAGTGCAGAGGCAATGGCGCGGTTCCAACACGCCGTGCGGTCTGGTCAGAGCGGGTTTTCCCTGCTGTCACTGGGCCTTGCAAAACGGTCGGCCAAGTAGAGTTCAACGCACGCGAATGCTACTCTTCGGGCTGTCAGGCGCCACGATCGTCTGTTGCTGAACATCGGTGCGAGCAGCGATATCGAATGTCTCCGGATCACACCCACACGCCGGCTCGCGCGTTCGAGCGTCGAATCCTTCCCCGTGTATCGCGCACGTTCGCACTGACCATCCCGCAGCTTCCTGTTCCGTTGCGCGACACGGTAATCAATGCCTACTTGATGTGTCGGATCGCCGACACTGTTGAAGATGAACCGACCCTGACCGCTGCGACCAAGCGCGACTTTCAGACGCTCTTTCTGGATGCGGTGGACGATCCGCGCAAGGCATTGCGGTTCGCCGGTGAACTGACGCCGTTGCTGTCCGACAATATGCTGGACGCGGAGCGCGAGCTGGTTGAGCACGCCGATCAGGTCATGGCCACCACGCGAGCATTGCCGCTGCGCCAACGCACAGCGCTCGTTCGATGTTTGCGCATCATGTGCACGGGCATGTCGCGCTTTCAGACTGACAAAAGCCGACGTGGCCTTGCCACCCTCGGCGATCTCAAAGAGTACTGCTATGTCGTGGCCGGCGTTGTCGGCGAGATGCTGACGGAGTTGTTCTGCGCCCATAATCGCGACATCGACGCCCACAAGGCTGAGCTGATGGAACGCTCGGTTGCGTTTGGTCGCGGATTGCAGATGACCAACATCCTCAAGGATATCTGGGAGGATCGCGACGCCGATACATGCTGGCTGCCGCGCGAGGTGTTTGCCCAGCAGGGTTTCGATCTGACCGATCTGTCGCCCGACCGTAACGGGCGGGCCTACCAGGCTGGTCTCAATACGCTGATCGGTGTGGCGCACGCCGGGTTACGCGAAGCGTTGCACTACACACAGACCATCCCCAAACGCGAGGTGGGTATACGCCGTTTTTGTCTGTGGTCCATCGGACTGGCAGTACTGACGCTGCGGAAGATCGCAGGACAGCCGGACTACACCGCCGCCCAGCAGGTCAAGGTGTCGCGCCGAGCCGTACATGCCACCATTTTGTTCTCGAACGTGGCGGGTCGGAGTAATCGCGTGATCGGTCGTGTGTTCGATCGGCTGACGCGAGACCTGCCGCTTGCCCCTGCCGAGCCTGCGCCTATGGTCAGGGCCGCGCAAGGTTGAGTCCGGGTCGCATGACGATGAACCACGAGCAGGGCCAAGGAGCCTCAGCCTTATGAGCCACTCCCGCTTTCCCGGTTTTTACCGGATGTCGGTGGATGAACGTGTTGCCGCGATGCGCGAGCGCGGTCTGATCAACGACGGCGACTTTGCCGCGCTGTCGCGCGGTGATCACACGCTAAATTTGTCCGGCGCGGACAAGATGATCGAAAACGTCATCGGGGTGATGGGGTTGCCCGTCGGGCTCGGCCTGAATTTCCTCATCAACGGTCGGGACTACGTCGTGCCGGTTGTGGTCGAAGAGCCCTCGATCGTTGCGGCACTGAGCTCCGCAGCCAAGCTGGCGCGCGCGAGCGGCGGGTTTGAGGCCGAGTCCACCGACCCGATCCTCATAGGGCAGGTCCAGCTCGTGGATGTGCCCAAGCCTGGCCGGGCCAAAGCGCGACTGCTGGAGCGCAAGAATGAGCTCCTGAACATTGCCAATTCCCTGCACCCCAACATGGTGGCGCGCGGTGGTGGGGCGGTGGATATCGAAGTGCTCCAGCACACGACCGGCAGCGCCGTGGGCGATCTTCTTGTTGTGCATCTGTTGGTCAATACGTGCGATGCCATGGGCGCCAATCTCGTCAACACGATGTGCGAGGGTGTCGCGCCGCTGGTCGAGGAAATCACCGGCGGCAAGGTGTTCCTGCGCATCCTGTCCAATCTTACGGATCGCGCTATGGTGCGCGCGCGCTGCGCCATCCGTGTTGAGCAGTTGGCTGGCAAGAAATTTGATGGCGAGGCGGTGCGCGACGGCATCGTGGTGGCCAGCGAGTTTGCGCGGGTTGATCCGTACCGGGCGGCGACCCACAACAAGGGCGTCATGAACGGCATCGACGCGGTCGCACTGGCCACCGGCAACGACTGGCGCGCAATTGAAGCCGGCGCGCACGCGTACGCCGCCCGCGGGCACGGATACACATCGCTGACCCGATGGTCCGTGGATGGCGAAGGTCGGTTGGTTGGCGATATCGAGATACCGATCAAGGTGGGTACGGTTGGCGGGCCGCTGCAGTCCAATCCAACCGTCGCGCTTAATCTGCGACTTCTTGGCGTGGAGCGCGCCACTGAGTTGGCGGAGGTGATGGGCGCCGTGGGGCTGGCGCAGAACTTCAGTGCGCTGCGTGCGCTCGCCACCGATGGTATTCAGAAGGGCCACATGACGTTGCACGCCCGGACGGTGGCGATGGCGGCGGGTGCAACGCCGGACATCTTCGACACTGTGGTCGAACGTTTGATTGAAAGTCAGGAAATCAAGGTCTGGAAAGCACGGGACCTGGTCTCGGAGGCTCGGAAGCAGGCCGACTCGGTCGAGCCGGAACGCCCGGTCACGGGACCGCTCGGCAATGGTCACGGCAAGGTCATCGTACTGGGTGAGCACGCGGTGGTGTACGGACGTCACGCTATCGCCGCGCCGGTGCCGATGGCGATTCAGGCGCGCGTGCGCGAGACGACGGTCAACGGCGTGGTTATTTCGATCGCCCGATGGGACGTGCGTTACACACTGACGCGCGACCCTGGCAAGCAGCGTGGTTTTGAAAAACCGGCCGCCATGATTCTGGATCGCCTCGGGTTGGCGGATCGCGACTTGAGCATTGAGGTCTTTCCCGGTCTGCCGCGTGCGATGGGCCTGGGCGGTTCAGCGGCGCTGGCGGTGGCGATCATTCGCGCCCTTGACGACAAGTTCAACCTCGGGCTCGACGATCACGCCGTCAATCAACTGGCGTTTGATTCCGAAAAAATGGCGCACGGCACGCCCTCCGGTGTGGACAACACGGTCGCCACCTACGGTCAGACTCTGTTGTTTCGCAAAGACGATCCGCCGCACGTCGAGCCCATTGAACTGGACGCGCCTTTGCCGCTCGTGATCGGAATGACCGGTGTGGAAAGCCTGACGGCCAAAACGGTCGCCACGGTGCGTGAGGCATGGCAGCGCCACCCGAAACAGTACGAACGTTTGTTCGATGAAATCGATACGGTGACGTTGCAGGGCCGCGACGCCATGCTCAACGCGGACTGGGCACAGCTCGGCGAGATGATGAACATCTGTCAGGGGCTTTTGAACGCGCTGCAGGTGTCGTGCTGGGAGCTCGAGGAGATGGTGCAGATCGCGCGGCGCCACGGTGCGCTGGGTGCCAAGCTGACGGGCGGCGGGGGCGGGGGCTCTATGATCGCGTTGTGCCCGGAGAACGCCAAGGGTGTGATGCAGGCGATGCAGGACGCCGGCTATCAGGCGATGGAGGTCTGCCTTGGTCAGTCCTGAGACTCAGGTGACTCGGCGCGAAATCGTATCGAGCGACGCCGAGCCACTGATCCTTGTTGATGAGCACGACAACGTCATCGGGCACGAAAGCAAAGGGCGCTGCCATGATGGCGATGGTCTGCTGCATCGTGCGTTTTCAATGTTTGTCATCAACGATGCCGGTGACGTTCTTTTGCAGCAGCGCAGTGCGGACAAGCGGCTGTGGCCGATGTACTGGTCGAACAGTTGTTGCTCCCATCCGCGCCGCGGCGAAACACTCGATGTGGCCACCGCGCGTCGTTTGCACGAGGAGCTCGGCCTGTCCGGCGATTTTGAGTTTCTCTACAAGTTCCAGTACCACGCGCGTTTCCGTGATCTCGGCTCCGAACGCGAGATGTGCTCTGTGTATGTGGGGCGGTGCGACGACGAACCGCACGTCAACGAAACGGAAATCGCCGCGTGGCGCTACATCGCTCCGGCGGACCTGACGGCCGAGTTGGCAACGGCGCCCGAGCGGTTTACGCCGTGGTTCAAGCTTGAGTGGCCGCGCGTCCTGGCGCGTCTGGAGAAGGGCCTGTAGGCGATCGTCAGCGCGCGATCGGCACGATGGCGTCGCCGGCGCTGATGGCGCCCGGCGATCGCGGCACGAGATTGACCCCGAACATCACGCCGCCATCCGGATCGCGCCGGTAGCGCGTAAGGGTCGTCAACGGCTCGTTGCCCGGATCGCGTACACCGGACAGCGGATCGATGGTTGTGAAGACGCAGCGCGCGCAGCGTTTGACCACGTCAAACACCACATCGCCAATCCGGACCCGTGTCCAGTCATCCTCCATGAACGGCACGTCGGTTCGCGCCACAATGTTGGTGCGAAATCGTGCCATCGACATCGCGCGCGGCAGCCGTTGATTCAGATCCGCCAGCGACGCGGTTCCAATCAGAAGGACAGGATAGCCGTCCGCAAAACTCACGCTGTCGTCATCGAGCGTGCCGTCGGCCGGGCCCACCGGCCGGCGATCCTGCTCATGTTGGTAGACGAGGTGGCAGGGGTGACCGAGGTAATCTGAAAACCAGCGATCAATCTCGTCACAGATGCGTCGCCCCGGCACGGTGTCGCGCCAGACGGTCACCTCCGTTCCGGGCGCTGTGCTGTCCGGCAGCGTGACGTTCAAGGTAGGTTGCCCCGGCGCGTCGACCGTCCAGCCGTCGGCGTGGCGCGTGGCGCGCACGAGCACCAGTGACGGGTGTTGCCGTCCGGTGATAAATCGAAACCGCTCGTCCACGAGCATGAGTCGACGATCATCCTCAAGCCCGCGCGGCGTGACCACACCGCGGTCGAGCGACAGGCCGCTGATCGATTTGATGGGATAGATGTGCAGGCTGTCGACGTACACGTCAGTCTGCACCGTCGATGGACTCAAAGCGCTGGGCTTTGAGGTTCTTACGGGTATTCGCCGGATCAAACACGCGGCCGTGCATGGCGATGTACACGCCGGGCTTCAGCATCTGTGCCGCCGCAACGGCGCAACCGATATTGAATACCGCGTCCGAGCTATGAATACGCGCCGGTTGCATCGCGCCTGTCAGCACAATGGTCTTGCCGGCCACACCCTCCAGTGCCTTGGCGGTGTCGACCATCGTGTCCGTTCCATGCGTGATGAGGATCTGGTCGTGGTCCGACGAGACGACGTGTTCCCGAATCAGGGCGCGGTCGCTGTCGGTGAGTTCAAGGCTGTCCTTGCGCAGAATGGAGGTGACGTTGTATTCAAAGCGCACGTTGGCCTCGTGCAACAGTCGCTCGATGGCTGGCTCGCCCACCTGAAACTCGCTGTTTGCGTCAAAGTAGATTTTGTCGATCGTACCGCCGGTGGTCAGGATCTGCATGGTCGCCTCGCGTGTCGCCTCTCGCTGCCCGCGCGATGATACGCGGCGCCGCCAATACAGCAACAAACAAGCGTTACCGTGACCGGTTGGTGTACTATCGCGGCACGCTAAACACGGGCAAAACGCGCACTGTGATCGCCTTTTTTCAGACAGTTGGACTTATCGTGGCCTGCGCGCTGGCCTATTGGTCTTTCCGACGTCGATCCCTGAGCCTCGGTGAAGAGCCAACTCTGCCCGAGTACTTCACACGGCAGCGGATGTACTGGTTCGGCTTGGCCACCTATCTGCTGGTGATCTCTTTTTTGTTTCTGGCGCTGGTCAATGTCTGGATGCCCGTCGGACCCCTGATCGACGCACTTCGAAGCGGGTTCGCTGACGGCAACATCAATGAGGCGCTCAGGCGTCTTGACGGGGGACTGGTCGCGCCGTGGATCGCCGCAGGCGTTTTCCTGGTTCTGGTCGGCGTGGAAAGCCGCTTCAATCCCCTGCTGATCGTTCGCGATGCGGTGCTCGATGTGTTTGCAATGCCGCGCAAGGCGGTGGACGTCTACAACGCGTTACGCGCCTCGCGCATGTCGCAAATCGACCTCGCGACCCGCGAAGAAGTCATCAGTTATCTGATTGCTGATACGCTTGATGTGGGCGATTTTGACAAGACGCGGGAGAGCATCGAATACAAATGGGCCCGTGCCTCATTGCTCTATGCCAAGATACAGAGTTACGCGCGCGATGAGTCTTACCAGCGCTTTTTCACTGAACCGTCGCTGCGCTGGGGCGATATCTGCTTGCTGGTTAACGAGAGCTCCGAACAACTGGCGGTGTGGAAGAGCCAGCCGCCGCACTACTCGAAAACAATGCGGGTCATCACCGATCTCAACGATCTCGATCGACTTTTGTGCCGCTTGCTTGCGTGCCTGATCATATTCGGGTCGCCCAACGAGCGGCGGATGTGGGAAACCGTTCGTCAACTGGGCGGAAATCCGCAGCGGCTCAAACTGAAGCACACCTACAAGTACCTGTTGACGTACGCCGCGGCGCTGGCGGTCGGGGTGATCGTGGGGCGCGAGCTGGCGGTATTGCTACAGCGCGCGGTGGATCCCGAAACGGTGTTGTCGCATTTCAGCTTCGATACGTTTCGCTGGATTCTCTATGGGTTATTTATCTACGTCATGCCAGTGGCGTTGGTCTTTATCTCGCGGATCATTGCCGACCGGACTGTGACGTCCGAGCCGGAGCGGCGTTACTACGGGTTCTATACGCTGATGCTGCTACTCGGCTTCGTTGTCAGTACCACAATGTCGGCGTTGGTGCTCGGGCTGGCGGGGACGGTGGGTGATGCCAGCAGCTTCGACTTCTTCCAGAGCGTTCGATTCTCCAACCGATGGGGCATTTTGCCGGCGCTTCTGTGCGGCTATGCGGCGTTCCAGATGGACACGCCCGCGTCCGATGATGAAACCAAATCGCAGATGATTCTGCTTGCGCTCATTCGTTTCGCGGCGTGGAGCGTTGTGGCGCTCATCATCATGCTGTACGCCACAGACGGATTAAAAACCGGCGCCCCGACTCTGCGGTTCAACGTGATCGTTACCACCGTGTTTGTGGCCGGCGCGATGGGCGCAGTCACCCGTTTCAAGACCGTCAACGAACTTGAGTCGACCACGGACGCGCCGGCGTCCGCGGCCTGACCGAACGCGCCCAAGTGCTGCCCGGCGACGACGAGCTTTGGTATCTGCCGCTGGGTGGAACCGGCGAAATCGGGATGAACATGGGCCTCTACGGTCACGCCGGGCAGTGGCTAATGGTTGACTGCGGCGTGACGTTTCGACGCGCAGGGGAGCCCGGGCCGCATCTCCAGATGGCCGATCCGTCCTTTATCTCCGCACGCCGCGATCGGCTTGCCGGTCTGCTGATCACCCATGCTCACCAGGATCACATCGGCGCGATTTCCTATTTGTGGCCCCAACTCCGCTGCCCGATCTATGCGACGCGGTTTGCGCTTGAGTTGATTCGTCCCAAGCTGGCCGAGGTGGGGTTGCTCGATCGCGTGCCGTTGCATGAGGTCAGTGCCGGGCAGCGCACGGCGCTGGCCGGGTTCAACGTTGAGTGGGTCAATGTCACGCACTCCACGGTGCAGTGTCAGGCGCTGGTGCTGCGGACCGACGCGGGCAGCGTGCTGCACTCGGGCGACTGGAAGCTCGATGACCAGCCCGTGGTCGGCGCGCGCTACGACGTCGACGCGCTGATTCGCGCGGGCGACGAAGGTCTGGACGCCATGGTGTGCGATTCCACCAACGCCAATGTCTCTTCAAATTCTGTCAGCGAGGCGGTGCTCGAGGCCGGGCTGCTGGCGGCGGTGCAGGGCGCTTCCGGGCGAGTCATTGTCGGCTGTTTCGGAAGTAACGTCGCGCGTCTGGTGACCCTCGCGCGTGTCGCCCAAAAGACCGGTCGGTACGCCGGAGTGATGGGGCGGTCCCTTGAGATGTATTACAGCGCGGCAAAAGCGGCAGGTGAGTGGCCATCCGATCTGAAGCTGGTCGACGCACAGCATCTGGGCTATCTGCCACGGGCGGAGGTGTTGGCCATCGCGACGGGCAGTCAGGGCGAGCCACGTGCGGCACTTGACCGCCTCGCTGCCGATTCCCACCCCGCGTTTTCGATCGATCCGGGGGACCGGCTCGTGATGAGTGCGCGGGTTATTCCTGGCAACGAAGACGCCGTTCTGGGCGTGGTCGCTCGGTTGACTGAACTTGGCGTAGAAGTCGTACGGGACGGCGACACGGACGCGCCCATCCACGCGTCCGGCCACGCCACCGTACCCGATCTTGAGCGACTGTACGGTTGGGTCCGGCCGCGCGTGGTCATTCCGCAACACGGCGAACCGGAGCACCTCAAGGCGCACGGTGCGCTCGCCCGGCGCCTCGGTGTGTCGCGGCAATTGGTCGGCCGCAATGGTGACCTCTTTATTTTGAAACCGCAGACCGTTCTGCGCCGTGCGGCGGTACAGGTTGGTCGGTTAGGTATCGAGCGCGAACAGGTCGTGCGCGTCGAGTAGTCGATCACAACGCCCGGCGGTAGCGGGCGCTACTATTCGCCGAGTCATGGATGGCACGCGGAAATTATGCCCGCTGATTTACCACACAAACCGGTCCACGGCGTGTTTGCGCGGGCACTGCGCGACATCCGATCGGGTCGCAAGCGACTGCCCAGCATGCCGGACGTGGCCATGCGGTTGCGCGCGGCGATGCAGGAAGACGACGTCTCGATCCAGCGGGTGGCACGGGTCATTCAGGCAGATGCGAGCACGGCCGGCTATCTGATTGCCGTTGCCAACAGCCCCATCTATCGCGGTGTACAGCCTGCGAGCAGCGTAGAGCAGGGCGTGACGCGTCTGGGGCTGGCCACCACACGCAATCTGGTCACCGCCCATGCTATGCGGTCCATGTTTCAGACCTCGTCCCGGTCGTTGGCGGTCGCGCTTCGTCAAACGTGGGTGCGCAGCGCGCGCACGGCGGCGTTCGGCGCTTTGTTGGCGTCGCACTGCCGCGATACCCGACCGGATCAGGCCATTCTCGCAGGCCTGGTGATGGACATTGGGTGTCTGCCGCTTCTGCGGGCGCTGGACGAATCGCCGCTGAACACCGACGATCAAGCGTGCGTCACGGCCAGCCTCGATGCGTATGCGCCACGCACCGGCGCGGAAATTCTTGAGCGTTGGCGGTTCGACGGCGAACTGGTTGCGGTTGCGCGCCATCGCCACCAATTTGACCGAGTCCACGACGGCGATGGTGACCTCGCCGATCTGTCTCTCGTGGCGCGTCGTCTGGCCCTCGCGAGCGAACCCTGCAACCTTGCGCTGCCGCCTGTGGCTAAGCTGCCCGCGTTTCAGCGGCTGGAACTGGGCTCGCTCAGTGTCGAGGACACCATTGAGATGTTGATGGCGGCGGAGTCCGAGTTACGCGAGGTCATGCGTCTTTTGGGCGTGTCCGTCTAGGTCCACCGACCCGGGCGGGAGCGCCAGATAGCGTCTCAGAAAGTGCACGAGGCCATACAGTGGCAAGGTGTCGACCAAGGCGGCCAGCATCTTGAACGCGTAATTGCTTGCCACGAGTACCCCAAGTGCCGCCATCGTCATGCGACCGTCCAGAAAGGCGGCACCGAACGTCACTGAAATGACCATCAGGGAATCAACCAGCTGGCTGGTCAACGTCGACAGATTATTACGCAGCCACAGATGGCGGCCGCCGGTCATTTTTTTCAAATAATGGTAGAGCTGCACGTCGCAATACTGTGCAGCGATGTAGGCGAGCATTGATGCCACGACCGCGCCGGACGTGCACGCGTAAATTAACTGGAACAGCTCGATGCTGCCATTGACGCGATCGCCATTGGGCAGCGCGATCGCCTCGGCCAGCTGGATGGTCTGCCACGGCGCCTGCGTGTCGGCAGCCACCGACGGCAGCGCGTTCCCCAGCCACAGGCAAGCCAGTATGAAACCGTTCAGCCCGAGCCCCACGGTCACCAGAAAATTGGCGCGACGACGACCGTACAACTCGCTGATCAGG
>JBCCMA010000072.1:0-17057 GCA_039026595.1 Pseudomonadota bacterium | reverse complement strand
GCGGCGGCAAAGGCATGCGCGTGGCGGCCACGCGCGATGTGTTTGTCGACGCGTGTGACGCCGCACGCCGCGAAGCGGCCAATGCTTTCGGCGACGACCAGCTCCTGTTGGAAAAATTTATCGAGCGCCCGCGCCATGTCGAGGTGCAGGTGTTCGGCGATCACGACGGCGAGGTCGTCCATCTGTTCGAGCGCGAATGCTCTGTGCAGCGTCGCTACCAGAAAATCATCGAAGAGGCGCCGTCGCCATCGATTGACGATGCGCTGCGCGACCAGATGACCGCGACCGCCGTGACCGCCGCCCAGGCCGTGCACTACCGCGGCGCCGGCACCATTGAGTTCATCGTCACGCCCGACGACGCGTTCTACTTCATGGAGATGAACACGCGGCTGCAGGTGGAACACCCGGTGACCGAAGCGATCACGGGCGTCGACCTCGTCGAGTGGCAGCTGCGCGCCGCCGCCGGCGAGACGATGGCGACCCTGCTACCGGGCGGGCAGGCCGCTCTTGAGCGCCACGGCCACGCCATCGAATGCCGAATTTACGCCGAGGACCCGTTCAATCAGTTCGTGCCCTCGTCCGGCCGGTTGCGCACGCTGCTGACGCCGGACGACGCCCGCCTCGACATTGATCTGGTCGAGGGGCAAGCGGTGACACCGTTCTACGACCCGATGATTGCAAAGTTGACGGTGCACGCGAACGACCGCGCCGACGCGGTCACGCGTATGACCGACGCACTGAACGCCACGACAATTGTCGGACCCAAAACCAATTTGCCGCTGCTGCGCACGTTGATGCGCCACCCCGACTACCTCGACTGCGCGATTCACACCGCGTATCTCGACCAGTCGCTGGACGCCGTGTTGTCCACCCACGCTGAGGTCCCACTCGACGCGCTCGCCGCGGCCACCTTTTTCGCCACAGCGGACACGCGCGGCGGGCCGTCACCGTGGGCCGCCGACGGCTGGCAGGCCAACGGGGCCGGCCAGCGGCGACTCGTGTGGACAGCCGACGACGGGACCGAACACTCCGTTTGTCTGTCGCGCGTCGGCACCGCGTGGCAGGTGCACGACGCGGCCGGTCACCGCGCGGTGCGGCGAAGTGAGTCCGGTGGCCGCATCGCCATTGATCTTGAGACGGATGGCCGCACGGACCGTCGCACCTGGCAGGCCACCGAAATCGACGGGGGCGTGCGGGTCCAATGCGCCGCACACGCCTTTGAGCTCACCGCCGCCCCGCTCTACCCGGTGGTGCGCGACGCCGCAACCGACGATCGCCGCCCGGGCGCGCCCATGCCCGGCCGCATCGTCAAGGTGCTGGTCAGCGAAGGCGATGCGGTCGAGAAAGGTCAGCCGCTGCTGGTCATGGAAGGCATGAAGATGGAGCTGACCATCACAGCCGCGCAGGCTGGCGTCGTTCAAGCCCTGCACTGTGCCGCCGGCGATCAGGTTGAAGCCGACGTGCCGCTGGTGGAACTCGACGCGCCCTGATCGCCCGCACCGCGGCCAACCGGACAATCAAACACGAAACCAAGGAGACCACGCGCCATGATCATTGAGAGCGCCAACGCCATTATTTCCGGAGGGGCCTCCGGACTCGGGTTTGCCGTCGCCCGCCACGTGGTGGACGCGGGCGGCCAGGTCACGCTTTTGGACGTGAACGCCGAACAGGGCGCCGCGGCAGCGGACGAACTCGGCTCGCGCGCCACGTTTATCGCCACGGACGTGAGCGACGAAGCGGCCGTGGAGGCCGCCGTCGCGCACGGCGTCAAGACCATGGGCAGTGTCACGCTCAGCGTGAGCTGCGCGGGCATCATCGGCGCCGCGATGGCGCTGGGTAAAAAAGGGCCGATGCCCGGCGCCCTGTTTGCGAGCGTCCTGAACGTCAACCTGCTCGGATCGTTCCTGCTGTCGCGCACCGCGGCGGCGGCCATGCTCGACAACCCCGAATCGCCTAACGGCGAGCGCGGCGTGATCATCAACACGGCCTCGGTGGCGGCCTATGAGGGTCAGATCGGACAGGCCGCATACTCGGCGTCAAAGGGCGGCGTCGTGGGCATGACGTTGCCGCTGGCGCGCGAGTTTGCACGCCACGGTGTGCGGGTACTCGCCATCGCGCCGGGTATTTTCAAAACGCCGATGGTCGCCGGGCTGCCTGAGCATGTGCAGGACTCGCTGGGCGCGCAGGTGCCCTTCCCGTCGCGGCTCGGCAAACCCGAGGAATTTGCCAGGCTTATCGAGAGCATCTACGGCAATCCCATGCTCAATGGCACAACGATCCGCCTCGATGGTGCGATCCGCATGCAACCAAAATAGGCGAACTCGCGTCTAACCTGGCGCCCGCTGCCCCGATTTGCCGCAACCCATTACCTTTCACTTTGGGGAGACCTTAACGTGTTCACAACCCATCTCTTCCGCGCCGGCGCGGTGGCCCTCGCACTGGGCGCCGTCGGATGCGCGCCCAACGCCACGCGCGACCCCGAGCCGGTCGCCGAACCGGCGGCCGCGGGCTTCCAGATTCCGGTGCATTACCGCTCGTTGGACAACGGCCTTAAGGTTGTCGTGTCACCGGACAGCTCCGTGCCCACGGCCACGGTCGCGGTCTACTACAACATCGGCTTTCGCATCGAGCCGCGCGACCGCACCGGCTTTGCCCACCTGTTCGAACACATGATGTTCCAGGGCTCGGCGAACCTCGGCAAAACGGAGTTTATCAAGCTGGTGCAGGGCAACGGGGGCGTGTTGAACGGCTCCACGCGCTTTGATTTCACCAACTACTTTGAGGTCGTGCCCGCGCACAAACTTGAGACGATGCTGTGGGCCGAGGCCGACCGCATGCGCGGTCTCGACATCACCCAGGACAATCTGGTGAACCAGCAGGGCGTGGTGACCAACGAGGTCAAGGTCAACGTACTCAATCGGCCCTACGGGGGTTTTCCGTGGCTGGACATGCCGCAGTACGCCAACGAGAACTGGTACAACGCGCACAACTTCTACGGCGATCTGGACGACATCAACGCGGCCACGCTGACCGACGTACAAGCGTTTTTTGATACCTTCTACTCGCCCAATAACGCCGTGCTGGTGGTCGTCGGCGACGTGGATGTCGAAGGCACTTTCGGCCTGGTCGAAAAATACTTCGGCGACATCCCGGCCACCGACCTGCCGCCGATCGCCGACATTTCCGAGCCGCGTCAGACCAAGGCCAAGCGCTTCAGCAAGACCGACGCGCTGGCGCCGAAGCCGGCAATCGCACTGGCGTGGCACATGCCCGAGCGCGGCACGCCGGAGTACTTCGCCATGGGTGTGATCGAGCAGGTGCTTTTGCAGGGCAGCGACTCGCTGCTGCACAAGCGCGTGGTCAACGACAAGGGCTACACGGACCGCGTGTTCGGCGGCATCAACATGCTTGGCAACATGTACAACTACAACGGCCCGATGATCTTCACCGCCGCCATCATTCATAACGCGGAGATCGACGCCGACCAGATCATCGATGAGGTGGAACAAACCATCGAACGTCTGCGCACCACGCCACTTGGCGACGCGGAGCTCGAGCGCGCCAAGGTCAAGCTGCGTTCGGGCTTCTACGACACCGTCGGGGGCTCCACCAAATTCGGGACGGCCGATTTGCTGGCGTCATTCGCCCTGTTTGACGACGACCCCAGCCGCATCAATCGGCTCGAAAGTGAATTTGACGCCGTTGACGCGGCGGTCATCCAGCGCACGGTGCGGGAGTACCTGCGCCCCACCAATCGAACGGTCCTGACGATTGAGCCGGGTCAGGCACAGGCTGCCCCAGGAAACGGCAATGGAAGCGGCAACGGAGGCGGACAATGACACACCAACGCTTGACGTCATTTTTCATGACCATCTGCGCCACGGTCGCGCTTGCGGCCCCGGCCATCGCAAAGGAAGCGCCACCAACCGGCGGCGAGCCGCGCGAGTTCCGTCTGGCCAGCGCCAACACGGTGACGCTGGATAACGGCATTCCGGTGACGCTTGTGCCGTACGGCAATATCCCAAAAGCGACCGTCTCCATCACCCTTCCGGTCGGCAGCGCGCACGACGGCGACACGCCGTGGCTGGCGGATCTCACCGGATCGATGCTGACCGAGGGCGCCGGTGGGCTCGACAGTGACGGCCTCGCGGCACGTTCCGCCGATATGGGCGGCGAAATCGGCGTCGGGGTGGGCACCAACCAGACGCAGATCGGTCTGGATGTGTTGAGCGAGTTCGCACCCGACGCGGTCGCGCTGGTGGCCGACGTCATCCGCCGGCCGGCCCTGCCCGCGGACGCGTTCGAGCGTGTGCGCGCCAATTTGCTCAAGAATCTGGCGATCGCGGTTCAGCAACCGCAGACCCAGGCGGACGAGGCGTTCCGCAAAGCGCTGTTCGGCGACCATCCCTACGGCGATGGCCTGCCGACCCCCGACGAACTCAACGCACTGACCATCGACGACGTGCGCGGCTTCGTGCAGCGCCACTACGGCGGCAACGGCGTGCGCATTTACGTTGCGGGGCGCTTTGACGAGCGCGCCGTGATGTCGGCGATCACCCGCGCGTTCGGCGACTGGCCGTCGGTTGACCGCACCGCGTTCGTCGCGCCATCGGTCAACACCGCACCGGGTGTCACGTTTATCCCGAGGCCAAACGCGCCGCAGTCGACGCTCTACATGGGTCTGCCCTTGGTGGACCCGTCGCATCCTGACTATGTGGCCCTGTCGGTGCTCAACACCCTGCTGGGCGGCTCATTCAGCAGTCGCATCACCTCCAACATCCGCGAGGACAAGGGCTACACCTACTCGCCGCGCAGTTCGGTCTCGGTGAACCGCGCCAGCGGGTACTGGGTGCAGAGGGCGGACGTCACCACAAACGTGACCGGCCCGTCGATCAAGGAGATCGTCTACGAAATCGAACGGCTGCAGAACGAAGCCCCGAGCGCCGAGGAACTCGACCGCATCAAGAACTACCTGACGGGGGTGTTCGTGCTGCGCAACGCCACGCGCGGCGCCCTGATCGGTCAGCTCCAGTTCCTGAACACGCACGGCCTGACGCGCGACTACCTGGAAGGTTATGTGAAGCGCGTGAACGCGGTCACGCCGGAGCAGGTCCGCGAACTGGCCGAACGGTATCTGCCGGTGGACGCCATGACGCTGGTGGTGGTCGGCGACCCCGATATCGTGCCCGATCAGCTGGAGGCGCTCGAAAAGCCCGCCAGCTGAAATTGCCATAACCGGCCGTTCCAAGGCCTGGTTTCGGGTCTGATTGAGAGCGCATTTGGGCGCCGTTGGCTGTACCGCCAACGGCGCCCGTTTTATAATGCACTGCAACGTAAGCGGCGCCCGCCGCCCCACACAAAGGGAGAAGACGAATGAAAATTCTGGTGTGCGTCAAGCGCGTCATTGACTACAACGTTCGCGTCCAGATCAACCGCGACGGCGACGGTGTGATCACCGACGGCGTCAAGATGAGCATGAACCCCTTCGACGAAATTGCCGTCGAAGAGGCGCTGCGACTGAAGGAAGCCGGCACCGCCAGCGAGATCATTGCGCTGACCATCGGCGACGCGGCGGCCGACCAGCAGCTGCGCACCGCACTGGCGATGGGGGCGGATCGATCCGTGCGCATCGATACGGACAGCGCCCCCGCACCGTTGACGGCGGCCCGGGCGATTCTTGCGATCGCCGAGAAAGAGGATGCGCAGATTGTGTTGCTCGGCAAACAGGCGATCGATGACGACCGCAACCAGACCGGCCAGATGCTGGCCGCGCTGTGGAATCGACCACAAGCCACGTTTGCCTCTGAGGTCGCAATTGCGGACGGCAAAGCCACCGTCACGCGCGAAGTAGACGCCGGACTGGAAACCATCGAGGTGGATCTACCGGCGGTGATCACGACCGACCTGCGGCTGAACGAGCCGCGCTACGTCAAGCTGCCGGACATCATGAAAGCCAAACGCAAACCGCTCGAGGTGGTGCCCGTGGCCGATCTTGGCCTCGCCGACGCCCCCACGGCCACCGTCACCGAGTTCGTGGCGCCGCCCAAGCGCGAAGCCGGCAAGAAAGTGGACGACATCGCGGCCCTTGTGGACGCCCTGAAAGAACGAGGAGTGGTCTGATGAGCAATGTTCTGTTGATCGCCGAGCACGATAACGCGGCACTGAACGCGGCCACCGCCAAAGCCCTGACCTGCGCGTCGGCGTTGGGCGAGGTACACGTGGCCGTTCTTGGCAACGGGGCCGACGACGTGTGCGCCGCGGCGAGCCAGCTTGAGGGTGTGGCCAAGGTGTTGCACGTCAATCACGACGCCAACACGCACGCGCTGGCCGCCGTTCTGGCGCCGCAAATCGCCGCGCTGGCCGAGGGCTATCGCGCCGTGGTTTTGCCGTCGACGACGTTCGGCAAGGACCTCGCCCCCCGCATCGCCGCACTGATCAACGCGCATCAGGTCAGCGATGTCATGGAGGTGAAAGGACCCAACGCGTTTCAGCGGCCGATCTACGCCGGCAATGTGCTGGTCACCGAAACCGTGGAGGACGGCGCCAAGGTGGTGTTGACCGCCCGCACCGCGTCCTACGCGGCCGCCGGCGCGGCGGCCAGTGCCGCCGCGGTCGAAGCGGTGTCGCTCGACGTTGAGATCCCATCGCACACCCGTTTCGTGTCCATCGCGGCATCAAAGTCGGAACGACCCGACCTGCAGAGCGCCAACTGGGTGGTCTCGGGCGGTCGCGGCGTAGGCAGCGAAGAGAACTTCAAGGTGGTTTACGACCTGGCCGACCGTCTGGGCGCCGGCGTGGGCGCCTCGCGCGCCGCCGTCGATGCGGGCTTTGTGCCCAACGACATGCAGGTGGGCCAGACCGGCAAGATCATCGCACCGGATCTGTACGTGGCTCTGGGCATCTCGGGTGCCATCCAGCACATCACCGGCATCAAGGACGCCGGGACAATCGTGGCGATCAACAAGGACGCGGACGCGCCGATCTTTGAGGTCGCGGACATCGGCCTGGTGGGCGACCTGTTCGACGTGGCGCCGCAACTCGCTGAGGCCCTCGGCAAGTAGACGCCGGCACCCCCGCTCGTGTCCGTGGATTCAGCGGGGGTTCTCACCGGCTACCTCGAAGACGTCGTCACGCGCGGCTTTGAGGACGATCCCAACCAGCGGCGCATCGCGACCGCCCTCGATATGGTCGCGGCGCGTCTGCGCGCGTTGTCCAGCGAACGCGGGCGTAGCCTGTGGCCGTTTTCACGCAAATCCGCGCCGGCGCCGGTTCGCGGCCTCTACATCTATGGGGATGTTGGCCGCGGCAAGACCTATCTGATGGACATGTTCCACGCCCGCCTGGACGAGCCGCGCAAGCTGCGCGAGCACTTCCACAGCTTCATGAAGACCATCCACGAAGCCCTGGCCGAGACGCGGCAGACGGCCGATCCGTTGAAACCGATCGCGCAGGACATCGCGGACCGCTATCGCGTGATCTGCTTCGACGAGTTTTTTGTATCGGACATCGCTGACGCCATGCTGCTGGGCACCCTGTTCACTGAGCTCTTTGAACGCGGCGTGACCCTGATCGCCACCTCCAACGTCGCACCGGACGATCTGTACCGCGATGGATTGCAGCGCGCGCGTTTTCTGCCAGCCATCGCCGCATTGAAAGCCCACTGCGATGTATTGCGCACCGACGGCGCGTCGGATTACCGCCTGCGCGTGCTGCAGTCGAGCGGTGGGTTCCGAACACCGTTGAATGAGGAGACCACACGCGCGCTGTCCGAGGACTTTCGCAATCTGGCACCACTGGCCGCTGATTCCGAAGGCGCGCTGCGAATCAACGGCCGGGACATTGACTACGTCCGTCTGGGTCAGTCGGCCGCCTGGTTTACCTTCGATGCGTTGTGTCGCGGGCCGCGTGGCACCCTCGACTACATCGAGCTGGCCGGGCGATTCGATACGTTGGTCGTCTCGGACGTGCCGCTGCTCGATGCCACGCTTGAGAACGAGGCGCGTCGGTTCATTGCGCTCATCGACGAACTCTACGACCGGCGGGTCAACTTATTGCTTTCTGCCGCCGTGCCGATGCTGGCGCTCTACGACGGCGAGAGGCTGACCTTTGAGTTTCAGCGTACCTACAGCCGACTGCAGGAAATGCAGAGCGAGTCGTACATCGCCACACCACACCGCTCGTCATCGGCCGGTTAAGCGACGCGTTATTCCTCGACCGTGATCAGAATCTGGCGCGACATCACCGGCGGGTTGTGTGGGCGGTGCGCGAAATCACCCAAAATCAACTGCAGCGCGTGTCGGCCCGGCGCCAGTTTGATGTCGGTTTCTGTCTGACCGCCGCCGAAATGACGCACGTTGTCGCTGGCGGGCAGCGGCGCCGTCAGGTCCGGCAGTTCTTCAACATCGATGAGCAGATGGTGGTGACCGGTGTTCTTCAGTTCAATACCAGCGGGTGCGACGCCCATGCCGCGCAAGCCAAACTGCACACGCACCGGTGATGTCACCACGTCGCCGTCGGCCGGCGAGATGATGTAGAGCGCGACCCCGTCCTGTTTTTTCGAAGCGGCCGGCGCATTGTTTTTCGAAGCGGGCTGCGCGCTGGGCTTCATGCCCTTTTTCTCAGCCGCCGTTAGCTCGGCCGGCACCTCATCGATGGGCGGGTACGGCGCGCGCGGATCCCCGTCGCGATGGTGGCCACCGGGATGCGACCAGGCCGTCGGCAACCCGGCGAGACAGACAACAGCGACGGAAAAAACGGCGGTAGTGAGGACAGGCTTGCGCATCATTGAATCGATCCCAGACTGGAGGACCCCACAAGTCTAACCCAGTTGGGAGCGCTCGCACGCCACCACGCGTGATGGGGTCAGCTCGGCGCCTCTGGCTGATTTTCCGGGCGAGCGGCATCGAAGGCTGGCAGCGCGAGACAGCTCGCCTCGATCCGGTTCAGGGTGGGGTAAGCGCTGACATCGCACTTGAAGCGGTGCGCGTTATACATCTGCGCCACCAGCAGGATGTCCGCAAGACCGGGCTGATCGCCGTGGCAAAATTTACCCGTTGCCGGGTCATCGCACAGCCTGGCCTCCAGTGCCTGAAAGCCCGCTGCGATCCAGTTCTCGTACCAGGTCTGACGCGCCTCGCTGGTGACCCCCAGAGGACCCGACAAATATTGCAGTACCCGCAGGTTGTTGAGCGGGTGAACGTCGCACGCGATGGTCGCCGCGATCGCGCGCACCCGTGCTTTCTCAAGCGGGCGGGCGGGCAGCAGCGCGGGCCACGGATGGGCATCCTCAAGGTACTCGATGATGGCGGTCGACTGCGTCAGGACCTGTCCGTCGATGGCCAGTGCCGGGATAAGCCCCTGTGGATTGACGGCCAGATAATCCGGGGCGCGCTGCTGTCCGCCATCGCGCACCAGATCGACCGGCACCGACTCATAGTCGATGCCTTTGAGATTGAGCGCGATCCGGACGCGGTACGCCGCGGTGCTTCGCCAGTAGGTCCACAACCGCGGCAACGCCGGATCGCGCTCATCGGTCATGATCAGATCACGCCGCGGCGTTGCTGATCGCGTTCGATGGACTCGAACAGGGCCTGGAAGTTGCCTTCACCAAAGCCGTCGTTGCCCTTGCGCTGGATGATCTCGAAGAAGATCGGTCCGATGTTGGTCTGCGTAAAGATCTGCAGCAGCAGCTCTTTCTTCGTTTCCAGATCAGCGTCGATCAGGATGCGGTTTTTCTGCATACGCTCCAGGTCTTCCTTGTGGCCGGGAATGCGCTCGTTGACCATCTCATAATACGTGTCGGGCACGCTCAAGAATTCGATGTCCTCACCGCGCAGCATCTCGACCGACTCGTAAATGTTGTCGGTGAACATGGCGATGTGCTGGATGCCCTCGCCCTTGTACTCCTCGAGGTACTCCGCAATCTGCGACTTGTCGTCGGACGATTCGTTGATCGGAATTCGAACCTGGCCGCACGGGCTGGTCATTGCGCGGGACAGCAAGCCCGTCTGGGCGCCCTTGATGTCGAAATGGCGAATTTCACGGAAGTTGAAGATGCGCTCGTAGAACGACGCCCACTTGTCCATGTTGCCCTGGAACACGTTATGGGTCAGGTGGTCGACCAACGTGAGACCAAAGCCCTTCGGGCGCACCATCGGGTCGCCGTCGAAGAATTCGAAGTGCTCGGCGTAGGCGGACTTGTCGCCGTACGCATCAACGAGATACAGCGCGCTGCCGCCGATGCCTTCAATGGCCGGCATATCCACCGGCAAGAGACCGCGCGGCGTCGAAAACGGAACGGCACCGCGATCCACACCGGTGTCCAGCGCCGCTTGTGCGTCCTTCACGCGGATGCCGAAGCCGCAGGCACTTGGCCCGTGCGCGCTGGCAAAGTCGGCGGCATATCCGTTAGGCTCCTCGTTGATGAGGAGGTTGATGTCACCCTGACGATACAGCGTAATGGCCATCGACTTGTGCTTCGCGACGGCCACAAAACCGAAGCGTTTGAACAGCGCATGCAGCTGCGACGGATCAGGTGCGGTGAACTCGACAAATTCGAACCCATCGGTCCCCATCGGGTTGCTCTCCGGGAGATCGTGATCGTGCGGATGAGAATCGGACATTACGGTTGCCATGGCGCTTGCCTCCTGATGACAAAGCCTTAGTTACAATTGAAACTATAATAATGATTCCAGCCGACGATGCAAGTCCCGATTCCCCATCTTCGACCCCCAACGTCGAGCGGGATGTCGAACTGAATCTGGAGACCTTTCTGCCCTACCTCCTTTCGGTGGCCTCAAACACCATCTCCGGCGGTATCGCCGACCTCTACGAAGAGCAGTTCAGCCTGTCCATTCCCGAATGGCGCATCATGGCGGTGATTGGGCGATTCGAGGGATTGTCGGCGCGCGAAGTGGCGGAGCGCACGGCAATGGACAAGGTGGCCGTGAGCCGCGCACTCAAACGACTTGAAGATCGGGGCTACCTGAACCGTCGTATGAGCAGCCGCGATCGCCGCAGGAGCGTCTTGCGTCTGTCCCAGCAGGGCCGCGCCGTGCACCGCGAGGTGGCGCCGATGGCCATCGACTACGAGAAGCGTCTGCTCGAAACGCTGACACCCGACGAACGCGACACGCTGAGCCAGATTCTCGATCGCCTGATGCAGCACGCCCGGGAACTCTGAGCGTCATTTGTGTTGCGCCGCGCGATAGCGGTGCAGCGGGCGGCTCATCTATACTTCGCCCGCGTCACTAAAGCGCACCCAATTGTGATCAAAAAGGCCCGCTTCTATGGCCCGCTCCGCAGGGAAGTCCTCGCTCATGCAGCGCCGCGGCAGCGACGGGAAAGCCCGCCTGCTGCAACACATTATTAACGAAGCCAAATCGCTCCAGGGCACCGACGACCGATTATCGGTCGCCGAATACGTACGCCAGTATTACGCCAGCGTCACAGCCGAGGATCTGCGGCAACGCCGCGCGACGGATCTGGCGGGGGCCGCACTGAGCCATCTGGCCACCGCGCGCTCACGGCGCACCGGCAAAGACAAGTTCAAGCTGTTCAATCCCACCCAGGGGAAAGATCAGTGGACCTCGCCGCACTCCGTGTTGCAGGTCGTCGCGGGCGATCGGCCGTTTCTGGTCGACTCGCTGAGCGCCGCGATCAACGAGGCCGGTTATACGGTGCATCTGACCGTGCATCCGCTTGTGCGCGTGCAGCGCGACTCGCGTGGCACGCTGAACCGTATGCTCGCCACCGACGAAACGAGCGGCGCGCTGCAGGTCGAGTCGTTCATCCTGATGGAGTTCGACCGACTGTCGGACAAGAAGCGCCTCGCCGATTTGAAGGCACGCATTGAAGACGTCCTCGCCGATGTGCGCGCAGCAACCGACGACTGGATGCCAATGCGCAAGCGCGCCATTGCCATCCGCGACGCCTTCGCGGCCAAACCGCCCAAGGGGCTGCAAAAAGCCGACGTCGATGAAGCATGCGCCATGCTTGACTGGATGATCGATGAGAATTTCACGGTCCTCGGTTACCGCGAGTACAAGCTGCGCCAGCGTGATGGCAAAAGCGTACTGCGCTCGGTCGCCGACACTGGGCTTGGTATCCTGCGCAAGCCGGCCCACGCCAGCACGCGCAGCGGACAGCCCGGGCTTGAGCGTGCTATCCGCAGCCAGCTGTCCACGAATGATCTTTTAGTTATCACAAAGGCAAACAGCCGCTCAACGGTGCACCGCCCCGCACATCTGGACTACATCGGCGTCAAGATGTTTGACGGCAAGGGCAACGTGATCGGCGAGCAGCGCTTCCTTGGTCTGTTCACATCCATCGCCTACAGCCGAAGCGCACGCGAAATTCCGATTCTGCGCCGCAAGGTGCACCAGATCATGCGACTGTCCGGGCAGTCGCGCCGCAGCCACGGCGGCAAGGCGCTGATGCACATTCTCGAAACGTATCCGCGCGACGAGTTGTTCCAGAGCTCCATCGAGGATCTTGTCCGCATCTGCGACGGCATCGTGGGCCTTCAGGAACGCCAGCGCAGCAAGTTGTTCGTACGTCGCGACGCCTTCCTTCGCTTCTTCTCTTGCCTCGTGTTCGTCCCCCGCGACAAATACAACACGAAGGTCCGGCGCCGGGTCGAGGCCATCCTGCTTGAGGGACTCCAGGGCAGCAGCGTCGAATCCGAAATCATGCTGTCGGATTCGCCGCTCGCGCGTATGCACACCATTGTGCGCACATCACCCGATACGTCGTCCGATGTGCAGGTCCACAAAGTGGAGCAGCAAATTATCCGGGCCGCGCGCACGTGGCAGGACGACCTGCGCGATGAACTGGTCAAGCGCCTGGGCGAAGAAGACGGGCTGAACCTGTTCCACCAGTACGGCGACCGATTCCCGTCCGCCTATGAAGAGGACGTCAGTGCGTACGAGGCGACGTTCGACGTTGAACGCATTGATCAACTCGAATTCGAGCCCGACAGCCTGCGGATGTCCTTGTACAGGCCCGCGCACTTCGATCAGGAGCGTATCCGCTTCAAGGTCTTTCGCCGGCACGATCCAATTCCGTTGTCCGACGCCCTGCCGATGCTTGAGCACCTGGGCCTGACCGTCATGAGCGAGCGGCCCTATCAGGTGCATCTGCCCGACGAGAGCGACGTGTGGGTGCAGGATTTTGAAATGACCTTCGCGATGGAGGGCGAGCGCAACCCGGCGGTCGTCAACGAGCTTGTGCAGGCGACCTTCGCGAATGCCTGGCGCGGTCGCGCCGAAAGCGATGGCTTCAATAAACTGGCGTTCGTGGCTCAGCTCGACTGGCGACAGATTGTGTTGTTGCGTGCGTACTGTCGCTATCTGCTGCAAACCGGTCTGCCGTTCAGTCAGGCCTATATGCAGGAGGTTATGGTTAATAACTCGGACGTCGCGCGTGCGTTCATCGACGAATTCAGCGTGCGCTTCGACCCTGCGGTGTCCGAACGCAAGCGCAAGCGCTCACGCGGTGACATTGCCGACGCCAGCGATCTCGCCCTCGATCGCGTCGCCAGCGCCGACGAAGATCGGATTCTGCGGGCGTTTTTCGCCGCGCTGCGCTCCACGCTTCGCACCAACTATTTCCAGCGGGAAAACGGCGAGTGCAAAGCCTACGTTTCATTCAAGCTCGACCCCGAAGGCATCGTGGATCTGCCCAAGCCGTTGCCGGCCTATGAGGTATTTGTGTACTCGCCGCGCACCGAAGGCGTGCACCTTCGCGGCGGCGCCGTGGCACGTGGTGGTCTTCGCTGGTCCGACCGTCGCGAGGATTTTCGCACCGAAGTCCTCGGGCTAATGAAGGCCCAGAAGGTCAAGAACACGCTGATCGTCCCCACGGGCGCCAAGGGCGGGTTTGTTTGCAAGCAGTTGCCGGACGGGGACCGCGAGGCCATCGGCGCCGAAGTGGTTCGGTGCTATCGCCAGTTCATCAGCGGTCTTCTGGATATCACGGATAATCTGCTTGACGGCGCCGTGTCGCCACCGGTCGATGTGGTGCGCAACGACGGCGACGATCCCTATCTGGTTGTTGCCGCGGACAAGGGTACGGCCACGTTTTCGGACACCGCCAACGCCATCTCGGAGGATTACGGCTTCTGGATGGGCGACGCCTTCGCATCCGGCGGCTCGGTCGGCTACGACCACAAAGGCATGGGCATTACCGCCAAGGGCGGCTGGGAAGCCGTCAAGCGCCACTTCCGCGAGATGGGCATCGACGTGCAAAGCGAGCCGTTCACCGCCTGTGGCATCGGCGACATGTCGGGGGATGTCTTCGGCAATGGCATGCTGCAATCGCGCACCACCCGACTCGTGGCCGCGTTCAACCACCTGCACATCTTCCTCGACCCCGACCCCGACGTGGAGGCGAGCTTCTACGAGCGCCAGCGTTTGTTCGATCTGGGCCGTTCGTCGTGGGGCGACTACGACACGCGGCTGATCTCCGAAGGTGGCGGCATTTACGCTCGCCAGGACAAAAGCATCACGATCACCGAGCCGGTGCGCGCGGCGCTCGGCCTCGAGGCGCGCATCAAATCGCTGTCGCCGACCAATCTCATTCGCGCCATTTTGCGCGCGCCGGTCGACCTGCTTTGGAACGGTGGCATTGGCACCTACGTCAAATCCAGTGACGAGACCCACGATGACGCGGGTGATCGCACAAATGATGCTCTGCGGATCGACGGCAAGGAACTGCGCTGCAAGGTCGTCGGCGAGGGCGGAAATCTGGGACTTACCCAACTCGGTCGGGTGGAGTACGCCCTGAACGACGGGCGCATCAACACCGACTTTATCGACAACGCCGGCGGTGTGAATTGCTCGGACCGCGAGGTCAACATCAAGATCCTGCTGGGCCAGGCCATGGCAGGGGGCAAGCTGACGCTCGGGCAACGAAACCGTCGACTCGTGCGGATGACCGACGAAGTCGAGCGCCTTGTCCTGCGGGACAACTACCTGCAGACCCAGGCACTGAGCATCGTTCAGGTGGAGGCGGCATCACGCCTGAACGAGCATGCGCATCTGATTCGACAGCTGGAGAAATCCGGCGAACTCGATCGCGCCATCGAATTTTTGCCGTCGGACGAGGAGATACAGGAACGTCTCGCCGGTAATGTGGGTCTGACGCGACCGGAATTGGCGGTGATCCTGTCTTACAGCAAGATTCACTTGTTCGACCAACTGGCCACATCCAATGTGGCGACCGACCCGCATCTGGTGCGTGAGTTGGCGAATTATTTCCCCGCACCGCTGCGCAAGCCCTTCGGCGACATGATGGGCGAGCATCCACTTGCAGCAGAAATTGTCGCCACGCAAATCACCAACAGCCTGATCAACCGCATGGGACCCACGTTCGTCAGCCGAACGCAGGAACAGACGGGCGCCAACGCCGAGGACATCGCGCGGGCGTTCACCGTCGTGCGCGAGGCGTTCGACATGCGCGGCATCTGGAAGGGCATCGAGCGGCTGGACAATATGGTGCCGGCGGCGGCGCAATACAGCATGATGGCGCAGTCCACGCGACTCTTGCGCCGCTCCACGCTGTGGGTACTGGTGCGCATGCAGGGGGAGTTCGACATCGCTCGGACCATCGACCGATTCGAAAACGGTATTGAGTCCATCGCCGGCGCCCTGCCCAGCCTGTTGGTGGGCGCCGAGCGCACGCGGCTTGATGAGGCCGTTCAACTCTACGTTGAAATGGGCGTGCCGCAGCGGCTTGCACGCCGTCTGGCGGGGTTACGCAATCTGTACTCCGCACTCGATATTGTGGAAGTGGCCAACGAACTGGAGCGCGACGGCTTGCAGGCCGCCGCCGTGTACTACGCGCTCGGCGACGAGCTTCAACTGGGCTGGATACGGGATCAGGCAGAACGACTCAAGGTATCCGGCCGTTGGCACGCTCTGGCCCGGGGTTCGCTGCGCGACAGCGTGGACGACATCCAGCGCGATGTGACGCGCGCCGTTTTGCGCGACACCAAAACACGGGATCCCAAACGCATCGTTTCGAGCTGGATGAAAGCCAACGCCGTTGGCGTGGCACGGGCGCGCCGCGTACTCGAGGACATCCAGGACCTAGGTGGCAGCGACTTTGCGACACTGTCCGTAGCCATTTCCGAAGCCCGCAAGCTCAGCACGCTGGGCACAGACTAGGAGCCACACGACATGGCACACGAGCCGCTGATCGCCGTCTTCATCGACTACGAAAACCTAGCGCTGGGCGTGCGCGACATGAACTGGCGCAAGTTCCAGATCGAACTGATCCTGAAGCGTCTTCTCGAAAAAGGGCGCATCGTGTACAAGCGCGCGTATTGCGACTGGCGCAGCTATGCGAGCGCCACGCGGGAGTTTCACAAGAAGGGCATCGAGATGATCGATATCCCGCAGAGCAAAGTCAGCGGGAAGAACAGCGCTGACATCCGCATGGTCGTGGATGCCATCGACCTGTGTTACGCCAAGCAACACATCGACATCTTCGCGCTGGTGTCGGGCGACAGCGATTTCTCACCGCTCGCGTCCAAGCTCAAGGAAAACGACAAACGCGTTCTGGGCTGCGGCATCCGCAGCTCCACGTCCGATCTGCTGGTGGCCAGTTGCGACGAGTTTGTGTTCTACGATGATCTGGCGGACGCCGCGAAGCAAAGCCGACCCAAGCGCAAAGGCCGCGCAAGTAAGGCCAGGGACAAGGGTCAGGATGCCGTCGATATGCTGGTGGAGATCGTTCAGGCCCTCGACAAGGACTACGATCCTGTGTGGGGCTCAGCGATCAAACAGACTTTGCGTCGCGTACACCCGGGCTTTGCTGAACAAGCGTACGGCTATCGCAACTTTTCAGATTTGCTGAATGACGCGGCTGCGCGAAACGCCGTTGAGCTGGATTACGATAAAGCGCGCGGCAACTACAAGGTGACGCTTAAATAAAGTTGGGGCGGAGCATCCCTGCCCCGCCCCGGTCTTGCAAACAAGACGTCTGGGATGGCTCAAATCCCAATCGGATGCGCGCCTGAAAATCACGCACCACGATGCGGTGACTTACCCGCCGGC
>JBCCMA010000071.1:0-17434 GCA_039026595.1 Pseudomonadota bacterium | reverse complement strand
ATTCTGTACCACTGCGGCATGTTCTATGTGGCCGAGTGGGACTGGCACATCAAGTCGGCGTACACGGCGGACTGGCTGCAGGAACCGATGCGCTTTTTGAACCAGTGGCGCATGTCGCTGCTGTTTGTCATTTCCGGTCTGGCGGTGGCCTTCGTCCGTGAAAAATACTCGGGTGGCGTGCTGGCCAGACGACGGCTGTGGCGCCTCGGCCTGCCGTTGATTTTCGGCATGGCTGTGATCGTCGCACCGCAGCCGTACTACGAGGGGCTTAACAAGGGGATCATCGAGCCCGGATTCTGGCGCTTCTGGTGGCAGTACCTGACATTCCAGGATTTTCCGGGCGAGGCGTGGGGTGGTGAAAACCGTGCGGTCTGGACGTGGAATCACCTCTGGTATTTGCCGTACGTTCTGTTTTACACGCTGATCAGCATCGTGTTGGGCCCGCTTCTGGGTCGGAGCGGTGTGTCTCAGCGCTTTTGCAACCTGCGCGGTGTTTGGGTGGTAGTGATTCCGACACTACCGTTGATGGTCTACGGCAATGTCGTCTTCCCTCATTTCCCTTACATCAACCGTGGACTGACGGGCGATTTGTACGCGCACTGCCTGTACGGGACGCTTTTTATATATGGCTGGATGGTGGGTCGTGACGAGAGTTGGTGGGACGCACTGTCCCAGCAACGGCGCGGCCTCTTGATAACTGGTCTGGTCGCCTACTTCACGTTGCGTGCACAGGACCTGTGGTTGGGAGAGAACCCAAGTTTGCTCGTGGAGCAGTTGAGTTATCTCTCGGTCTACATCAATCGATGGGTCTGGATTCTGGTGCTCTTCGCCTACGCGCATCGTTATCTGAATCGTCCGATACCTTTTTTCGCTTACGCAACGGCCGCGGTGTTTCCCTGGTACATCCTGCATCAGACGCTGACCGTCATGCTGGGGGGCACGCTAGGTCGCTTCGCGCTTGGTCCGGTGATCGAGCCGGTGCTCGTGTTAGGTGGGACCGTCCTTGGCTGCGCCGTGTTGTACGAATTTGCTATCAAGCGTGGCGGCTGGATTCGTCCCCTGTTCGGCCTGCCTGCTAATAGGTAGGCGACGGGCTCGAACCGAAAGACTTTGTTGTTGATGGCTTTGCAACGCGTCGTCGGTGCCGGCGCGCGGTCGCCTTGGTGATTCCCGGCTTTGCGATGCACAAGCCATGCTGTTAGCGTCAGCGCATGAAAATTCTAAGACCTTGCCTTGCTGTACTCGCGGGGCTAGTGAGCGGCAGCGCGATAAATATGGCCATCGTGATCGTCGGATCCATGATTATTCCGGCGCCTCCCGGTGTGGACCCCTCAAATATGGACTCGGTTGCGGCCAACATCGATAAATTTGGTCCTGAGCAGTTCGTCTTCCCGTTGCTCGCACACGCCGTGGGCACACTGGCTGGCGCGGTTGTGGCGATTTTGCTTGCGCGCGACCAGCGGCGTGCGGTGGCGTTCACCGTCGGCGTTGTTTTTCTGGCGTTGGGTTTTGTGGCTACGCAGATGATTCCGGCGCCACTGCTTTTCTCGGTGACGGATCTGGTCGTGGCGTATTTGCCGATGGCGGCACTGGCTTTGTTTTTGGTGAAGCCCGTTAAGAAACCGCAATCCCAGTAAGGCATGATTCCCCCGTCGGGCAGGGCGTACTAGCGATGATAGGGGTATTCGGCGGTGCGTAGGTTGCACGCGTTCGGCGGTGTTCTGCTCATCGTCCTTATTGCCTATTTGCTGCTGTGGCCCGTCGATGTCTATCCGGTGGCGTGGCAAGCGCCGCGCAATGACGGGTACACCGGGGCGTTTGAGCGCAATGATCGGCTTGCTGAGTTGGCGCTGGTCCAGCTCGCCGGGCGGCACGGTCCGGAAGATGCTGCGGTTGGTCCCGATGGCCTGATCTACACCACGTCGCACAGTGGTGACATCCTCAAAATCGACGTCGACAACAGCGTGTCCGTATTCGCAAAAACCGGGGGGCGGCCCTTGGGTCTGGAATTTGCCAAGGACGGCATGTTGTTTGTAGCCGACGCCCATCGCGGGTTGCTTGGTATTGATCGCGCCGGTCACGTTGAGGTGCTGGCGGATCGCACGGTCGACGGCAGTCCGATTCTCTATGCGGACGATGTGGATATTGCGTCGGATGGCACTGTGTATTTCTCGGACGCATCGATGCGCTTCGGCGCACTGGCAAGTGGCGGCACGCTGGAAGGATCGGTACGTGATCTCATGGAGCATTCGGCGAGCGGGCGCGTGCTCAAGTACGATAGAAAAACAAAACAGACGACCGAGTTCGCAGCGGGACTGGCGTTCGCGAACGGTGTTGCGGTCAGCGAGGATGACGCGGCGATTCTGGTTGCCGAGACCGGGAATTACCGAGTGTGGCGTTTTCCGATTGATGGCACTCCCGGAGTGGTTGTTCTGCGCGATCTGCCGGGATTTCCGGACAACATCAATCCGGCGCACGATGGCACGTTCTGGGTGGGTCTGGTTAGTCCACGTAATGCGCTTATGGACCGATTGTCCGATGTTCCGTTCGCACGTCGGATCATCATGCGTCTGCCCGGATTTTTTCGACCGGCGCCGACGCGTTACGGGTGCGTTGTGCGCATCAGGGCGAATGGCGAGGTGATTGAGACGTTGCAATCTCCGACCGGAGACTTCGCGATGACGACGGGCGCAATCACATTGCCAGATGGCCGGGTACTGGTGACGTCGCTCACCGAGCCGACGCTCGGGATTTTACCGCCGCGCTGAGGGAGACGGACAGGTCGGTCGGTGTGACGCCGCGCCCGCGGCGTTTTATAGTCCGGGCAACGCTTCGATCCAGTTGCCCAATATGTCGTTTTTTTCCATAAGCCGCACACATCATCGACGCCATGCGCGAGCGGTCGGCGCAATGGCGGCATTGGCCGCGCTCTTGTGTGGATGCGGCGGAGGGGGAGGGGGTGACGGTGGCACACCCGTGGTAACGGTGCCGCCACCCGTGGGGGTCCCGCCTGCACCACCGCCCACCTCGCTTCTGACCGATTCCGAGCTTGTAACGGGAGCTGACACACGGGCAGCGCGGACCGACGCCGATGCCGTCGCGTGGTTCGCAGAAAACGCACAGATCATCCGGTCGCTCACCGCTGATGATGACTTTTCGGACCTCACCTTTCTCGCGCCGCTTGTGCAGTCCAAGTCTATGGTCCTTCTGGGCGAGAGCAGCCACGGCGTGCGTGAGTACTCCGTTGCCAAGACGCGCTTGATCAAGTTTCTGCATGAAACGCAGGGGTTCAATGTTCTGGCGTTTGAAGGTGGCGTCTTTGATTGTGAAACCGCGCAGGATGTCATCGTATCGCTGGGCGCGCGGGAGGCGATGCGCTCCTGCCTGTTCGGCGTCTGGCAGACCCAGACACTACTCGACCTGTTTGAGTATGTTCGCGAAACGCAGTCCACGACCCGCCCGCTGCGACTGACCGGATTCGATACCCAAATTAGCGGTACACGCTTCGCCCGGCGCGCGGGTCGAACGGCAGCGCTGCTTGCCAAGGTATCGCCAGACCGGGCGGCGCTCGCCCGGCAGCTTGAAGATGACTTTCGGTTTTTGATCTTCAACGCACAGAACGCGACGGCGGCCACCGATCCCGGGATGGTCAATTTGCGTGATGCGCAGACGCGGCTGGATACGGAATTTGCGGCGCTGTCGGATGACCTCCGTGCAAATGCTGCATTGATTACGGCCGACGGTGAATTCAGCGTTGCAGACGTCTTGCTGGCCGCGCAGTACACGGCAACGAGCCCGCTGCTCGCGCGGCAGGTGACGCAACGCTTCGAACTCGGCGCGGGCGGCGTGCCCAGGGATGAGGGCATGGCTCAGAATCTGATTGGTCTGGCCACAGCGATTTACCCTGACGAGAAGATCATCGTCTGGGCGCACAATGCCCATCTTCGACATCGGGGAACCGGCTTTTTGCCGGAACGCAATATGGGGTCACTTGTGCACGCGGCGCTGGCTGATCGCATGTACACGATCGGCTTTTACATGTACCGCGGCGAACATGCGTTCAATGATCGGCGTGTGGTACCGGTGTCCGCTCCCCAGAATTTCAGTCTCGAGGCCATTTTCCATTCGCGCCGGTTGGCGTGGTTGTTTCTGGACCTTGAAAACGCCCAGCGAACACCCGGGCACGAATGGATCGACGCAGCGACCCCAACCTGGGCATGGGGTCAGTGGGAAACCACGCTGCGGCTATCTGAAGAATACGACGGACTGGTGATACTGGACTCTGTGCAAAGCCCGGTATACATCGATTGAAGGTGTGCTTGCTCCGCAGACCTGCTGGCACAAGGGTCGAAACAGAATGATCAAATCACTTCGCACGTCAGCTTTATGCGTTGTCGCCGTGCTGTTGATGGTGCCGCACGTTTTTACTGTGCAATCCGAGGGCGCAGATGGCCCCAACATTCTGATCATCATCGCGGACGACATGGGCGTCGATACGCTCTCGTCGTATGGCTTGACTGATGACGCGGCCGCGACGCCCAATCTGGACGCGCTCGCAAAAGACGGGGTGCTGTTCGAAAACGCGTGGGCAACCCCTGCTTGTTCTACAACGCGTGCGGCGATGCTGACGGGGCGGCACGGGTCCAGAAATGGCGTAACCAGCGTGCCCGGTGTTCTGCCGGACGGAAGCCGTATTTTGCACGCCGAAGCAGGCGATGCGGGTTACGCAAACGCCGCTTTCGGGAAGTGGCATTTGGCGGCGCGCTCAGCGAGTCCCGACCATCCGAATACGTTTGAAATCGATCACTACGTTGGCAACGCCGAACACAATCTTTCTGATTATTTTTCATGGGATGTGATTACCAATGGGGTCGTGACGCAAACGGACGTGTATCACACCACACGTATCACGGATGAGACGATCAAGTGGATACGTGCACAACGCAAACCGTGGCTTGCGTGGGTTGCGTACAGCGCGCCGCATGCGCCTTTTCATTTGCCACCGAAGAACCTGCATTCGAGGAAATTGTCCGGCACCAAGGACGATATCAATCGCAATCGACGCGCTTATTTTCTTGCCGCCATCGAGGCCATGGATCATGAGATTGGTCGTTTGCTGGACGCGATGCCTGATGCTGAGCGAGACAACACCTTGATTGTCTTTCTCGGTGATAACGGGACACCGCGCAGTACCATTGACCGCCGCGTGTTTCCGGCACAGCACGGAAAATCCAGTCTTTATGAGGGCGGAATCCGTGTGCCGTTTATCGTGGCCGGCAAGGGCGTCTCGGCACGTGGCCGGAGCAGCCGGGCGCTGATCAATATCGTCGATGTGTACCCGACGCTGGCAGAGCTGTTTTTTGGCTTGGACAGCACCGATACCGACGGTGTCAGTTTTGCGCCAGTCCTCGCCAATCGTCGTGGGGAGCGGACGGTGAACTATGCGGAGTACGATGGCGGCTGGACGGTTCGCGATGCCACACACAAGCTGGTCCGGCAAAGTTCCGGGATTGAGGAGCTGTACGCGATCGCCGGAGTGAATGATGAGACTGAGAATCTGATTTCAGATCGGACCTTGGCATCGAAACTGGCGTCACTCCGTGGTCATGTGCAGGCCACGGCAAATATTAGCTCGCCGTCCCAGGAGACATCGCGCGCCATGGCGTCTGCCGAGACCGTGAACGAGACATCGACCTCATTTGATTGTGCGGACTTTGTCGGTCGCTTCGAGGCCACCGGAAGAGACGTGGCGACCGGCAAGGAATATATGAGCGAACTCACGATGACGGCCAGCGCTGAAAAGTGCGTCTTTCTCTCGAACAGTATTCCGAACCATGCATTCAATGACGGTCGCCGACCGTTTCCCAATGCGGTGAAACCGGTTACGCGGGCCTACTCAGTTCCGCGTGCGCCCAAGCGCGCCAGCAGCGTGACGCCTTTGTCATTGCGCTATGACACGGCGGTCATGTTGAATGGCGTCAAGGTTGATCTGATCGCCGCCGGTTGCCACGGCGTGGGAGACGGGAAGATCGGCTGCAATGACATGACTACGCCATGGCGGTTCAATCCACTCTTTGAAGCGTCGGGATTCAACACCGACTCACACCACGCGCACACGCAGCGCGACGGCGCCTACCATTATCACGGTGCGCCGCCCGCCGTGGTCAGCGCAGCCGACGATCAAGACGGGGTGATCGGTTTTGCGGCGGACGGGTTTCCGATCATGGCCTACGTGCGGAGTGCAGCGGGTGTAAAGAGATCAGCCCGGTCGAGCTACCGGCTTAAGCGCGGCAGTCGACCCGGCGGGTCCAGTGGCCCGGGCGGTGTCTATGACGGCACTTATCTTGATGACTTTGAATACGTCGCCGGAACGGGTGATCTCGACCGGTGCAACGGAGCAACCATCGACGGCCGTTACGCCTACTACGTGACAGAAACGTTCCCGTATGTTCTCGGTTGCTTTGCCGGTACGCCTGACCGCTCTTTCGCCAAGGCGGGAGCGGCGCAGGGCGAGCGGCGTGACCGTCGAGGCGACCGGGAGCGAACTCGGGGCCGCGAAAAGGGCAGCCGACGCGGGGATCGCCGACGTCGGCGGTGACCAGACGTCAGCCGTTCGAGACGTGACGTTATTCTGTTCCCAGACTTTCCGCCAGTTCGCCCAATTTTTCTTCGTCCAGAAACTCGGCCATACCTGCAACCGCAGTGCCCACTTCGGGAGCGTTAAAAATTTCCTTTCCGGCGACGGCGCCCAGAACGGAGAAGGACTCCTCGATTGTAGACATGCCCTCATATTCAATGGCTTCAATCGCCTGTGAACGGCAGGTGTCAGTCAATAGCCTGGTTGTCAGGTCGGCCACCTTTCGATTCGCGGTCGCAAGCTGCTCGTCCGAAACCGCCGCCGTCGCGGGCAAATCAGGATGCCGGGACATGGCCGAGAACATCCAGAGCACAAGAACCGAACGGTCCTCAGGAGTGGTCGACGTGACAAGGCACTGCGAAAGTTCGTCCGAGAAAGGACCGGCTTTTGCGGTGTGAACAAAGCTCAGGAACATCAAGAGCGTAAGTAAGATTTTTAGCGGGTTCATTTCGACCTCTCCGTTCTACCTATTTCGCACTCGCGCGAGAATTGTCGAGCGGCTAGTTAGCGTGGTTTTGCATGATCGAGTGGTAACGAAACGTACCCACCACTCCCATGCTATAGAACCACAGAAATATCAGGGCGATACCGAGACCCGAACTGAAACCGTTGTCAGCCCAAAGGATCAGTCGGTTTGCCGCGGACAGGAAGAGCATCAGGATGGCTCACACGCGACTTTTTCGGTAGACGCTAAAGGACGCATGAATGCGGTGCGTTTCACAGATTTCGTGGCTTACCGCACGATATAACAAACTGCAAAATAGCAGAACGGTCGTATGGCCCGTCCATGCAGGTTCAGGCCGCTCGCCGACGCCTTGCCAATGGATTCGCCCATTGACCTGCGGCAGTCTCTCGCGCATCAACCGCGGGGGATCCACATGATTACCTCACGAGCCAGCCGGCTTATCGGCGGGTGAAGCCGGCGCCGCAACCCGCGAACCAGTCGTTTCCGGGACTACCTGTCTTATGCAAACCCTGCGACACTTAAGGCATGACCCCCGCGCAGTGGACCCTGCTACAGACCGCTTTTGAATCCGCTGTCAACGCTAGCGCACGAGAGCGCGCCGAGCGCATAGAGACCTTCAATGATGCGCACCCGGAACTCGCCGCCGAGCTCGGCGCGTTGCTGGACGCAGACCTCAACCACGACGACGATTTGATGGCGCCGGTTGCCGCCGTGGCCACGATCCTCAGCGAGGAACAAGCCGACCCTTGGCTTGGACGTACGCTCGGCCCGTGGACACTGCGAAAGCGTCTGGCTCAAGGTGGCATGGGCGCCGTTTTTCTGGCCGACCGGTCCGACGAAACCTATTCACAAACCGCCGCCGTCAAGCTCATGGCCACTCAACTTGTCGGCTCCGACGCCGATCGGCGTTTCCAGGCCGAACGGCAGATTCTGGCGAGCCTCAATCATCCGTTTATCGCGAACCTGATCGACGGCGGCACCACCGATGAGGGCGTGCCTTATCTGGTCATGGACTACGTCGACGGGTGCCCCATCGACCAGCACAGCAACGAGAAGGGGCTCGGGGTCAACGATCGGCTCACGCTGTTTTGCAAGGTGTGCGACACGGTGGACCACGCGCATCGCAACCTCGTAGTGCACCGGGATCTAAAGCCGAGCAATATCCTCGTCGACCAGCGCGGCGACCCCCGTCTGCTGGATTTCGGAATCGCGAAACTGCTGGATACCGCCGCGCTTGGCCACGGGGAAGCCATAACGCGTTTGGACCATCGCGTGATGACGCCCGAGTACGCCAGTCCCGAACAAGTCCGCGGCACGGCGGTGACCGTGGCAACGGACGTCTACTCGCTCGGCGTGGTGCTGTACCGTCTTCTTACCGGGCAGTCGCCGTATGGAACAACGCGAAAGTCCGGTCACGAGATCGAGCACGCCGTGATCGAGCACACACCCGACCGGCCCAGCCATGCGATCCGCGCAACCGGGTCTGCGGATGCCATGCTCAGACAATTCGGGCTGTCTGCACCGCGTCTGCAACGTCGGTTGAACGGTGACCTCGACAACATCATATTAAAGGCGCTGCAAAAAGAACCGGCACGACGCTATCCATCGGCCGCCGCGCTGGCCGACGACTTACGCCGTTATCTTGCCGGAGAACCGGTGCACGCCCGGGGCGACGGATGGCTGTACGTCACCAGCAAGTTCGCGAAACGTCACGCGTGGCCTCTGTCGCTGGCTGCGGTGGTGGTGATTGGCGTGGCGACGCAGACGGGCTTTTACACCCAAAAGTTGAAAGCCGAGCGGGACCGCGCCAACATGGCCGCTGCCCAGTCCCGGCAGGTGGCCGGGTTTCTGGCCAATCTGTTTGACAGCGCCTCGCCGCACACCAACAAAGGGGTAACGCCCACGGCGGTCGACCTGCTCGAAATCGGCGTGTCCGACATCGACATGCTGACCAACCAGCCGCGCGTTCAGGCCGAACTTAAGCGCATCATGGGCAACAGTTTCCTGGGACTCGGGGAGGTCGAACGGGCGCGCGCGCTTTTGACCGACGCCCTGGCCACCAAGACGGCCGCGTCAGCCAACGCATTGGATCTGGCCGAAGCCCATCACAACCTGAGCGAAGCACACCGCCATTTCGGTGACCTTAAGGACGCAGAACGCGAGCTGCGCACGGCGCTCGAGATTCGCGAGCAAACGCTGCCGCCGGACAATGAACTCCTGCACTTCACGCTGGCGCGCCTCGGCGTGGTGCTGTTCGATCAGGGGCGCGTGCCGGAGGGGATCGACGTGGAACAACGGGCGTTGGACGCCATGATCGCCGCCGGACGCGGCGAAACGCCCGCCGCCATCGACATCCGCGGCAACCTGGCCAACGCCCTGGACCGTGTTGGTCGCACGCAGGAGGCCGGAGCACTGCACGTTGAAACCGTGGCACTGTCCGAGCGCATTGACGGTCCACTGGATCCGAACACGTTGATCCGGATTGCCAACCTCGGCCTGTGGTTGAACCGACAGGGTGAATACGAAGCCAGTCGGGCCCGGTTCGCCGAAAGCCTGCGTCGGTCGGCGGAGGTCTGGCCCGCGAGTAACGACATCAATGCGTTTTTTCAAGGCGGGCTCGGCTCGGCGCTGTTGCATCTGGGTCGCCTCGACGAGGCACTGGCGGCCTACGCACGCTCGGAGCGCATCACGCGAACCGGGCTCGGCAAGACCTCGCCGCGCTACCTCAAGCGCCTGCGCGGACTGGCGAACGTCCTGCTGCACCGGGGCGATCTCGACCGCGCTGCGGTATTGCTCAAGGAAGGTCGATCACTTTTGCCGGAAGACACCACCCAATGGAACCGGGACAGCGTGCTGGTCCTTGTGCTATCCGGTCGGCTTGCATTGGCACAAGGTGACGCCGCGCAAGCGCTCACTTGGCTGACGCGACCTGAAGCACAACGGGCTCGCCTGTCGGTCCGCGATCGGCTTGCGCTCAAACGCGACCGGGGGCGCGCGCTCACCGCCGCAGGACGATTTGACGATGCCCGCATGCTGCTTACCGACGCACTGACTGAGATTGAACAAACGCTCGCACCCGGGCACGTGGAGACCGCGTCGTACGTGAGCGCGCTCATCGAGTTGGGCCTGGCGTCCGGCAACCGGGCACTCGGTGCCCAGGCCGCTCAGCGCCTGTGGGCGCAGTGGGTCGACGACGGAAACTGGCAGTCGGCGCTCGCGCTTGGTCACTACGCCCGCGCCCTGTCACAAAGTGACCCGGTCGGTGCCGCCACGGTGGCGCGCGATATTCTCCCGGTGCTGACCGATACGCTCGGTTCGGACGACCGGCGCGTCCGGGCCGTATCCAAGCTGCTTGCGACACCATGACCGCGAACACTGACAGTGCCAACGACATCACCGAACTGCTGCGGGCGTGGACCGCAGGCGATCAGCGCGCCGCCGACCAGCTCACGCCGCTGGTCTATGACGAGCTACGCGCGCTGGCGAAACGACTGTTCCGCGCCGAGCGCCCGGGACACACGCTGCAACCCACCGCGCTCGTCCACGAAGCCTACGGCCGGCTGATCAACGCGGACGTGACGTGGCAGGACCGGGCGCACTTTTTTGCGTTGGCGGCCCGGATGATGCGCCGCCTTTTGGTCAATCACGCGGCAGCGCGGCAGCGGCAAAAACGCGGCGGCAGCGACGTCCAGATCACCCTCGATGACAGCGCCGGCGCGGTTGACGCCGTCACCCATGAGCTTATCGATCTCGACCAGGCGTTGACCGCGCTGGAGGCGCTCGATCCGCGCAAGGCCGAACTCATCACCCTCAAGTTCTTTGCGGGGCTCACCGGCGCGGAGATCATCAAGGTGACCGGCCTGTCGAGCAGCACCATCGATCGGGAGCTGCGCCTGGGCAAAGCCTGGCTGCGCGTGCAGCTGGAGCGGGGCAACGGCGACTGAGTGGCCGTTCGCTCTGCATTCAAACTTCACCACGTGGTGAACTCGATCGTGCCGCGGCTTGCCGTATTTAGCGTCGGCGCATTGGCGTCGATGTACCGGAAACGCGAGTAGCGTCCCTCATCGGTCAGCGCGCACAGCCAGTCATTGACCGCGACGCCGGCAAGATCGACCGGCTGATCGGACAGCGGCGCGGCGGCGCAGTCGCCTCGAGTCGGTGTTGTGTCTCCGATGTAGCTGATCATTGCGCCCGAGGTCGGGACCAGGGACGCCACCGTACCCGTCTGGCGTCGCCAGAACACATCCCCGGGCGTGATTTCCTGACCCGCATCCAGATCCATGCTGAAGGTGCCCCGAAAAATAAATGTTCCGCTCAACGACGGCGTACACACCGGCTCGGTGCCGCTCGGACCGGGTTCGCCGAAGAACTGCGACCGCAGCAGGCCTAAATCCACCGCGTTGACGGTCCCGTCGTTGTTGATATCCACTACCGGATCGTCCGAGAAGAACACCTGTCGCATCCGCCCGAGGTCCAGGAAGTTAACCGTGCAATCGTTGTTGAAGTCGGCGTCGCAGGCGTTGCCGAACCCGTCGCCGTCCGCATCGATCTGGTCGGGGTTTGACGACTGCGTGCAGTTATCGTCCGTGTCGGGCACACCGTCCTGATCGGTGTCGGGCGGCAGCAGACGTTTGACCGAGAAGTTCACGTCGAACGCCAGTCCCACCGGTCGACAGGCGGTGAAGAAATTCACGTCGCCGAGGCGGCAGCCGGCGTGACCGATGGCGTACAGGTCACCGTTTCGGGTGCGCACCACCACCGAATCATCAAACCGCATTTGCGGGCTGCCCGCGTCGAACCCGAACGTCCCTGTCATCGCCTGCGCGTAATCGAGCGTCTCGACCGGTGTGTCCGCGAAGAAGGCGTAGGACACGCCCTCGAGCGGCAGTACGGACTGCGGCGGGTTGGTGCCAGGTAAGAAGTCCCACTGGAAATCGGCACCCGAACAGTCCGCGTTCAGGCAGCTGAGCACCTCTCCGGTCGCCAGCACAAACGCGTCGTTGAAAAACTCCATCGTGTGAATGGACAGACCGTCGTCGGTCACGAGAAGACCGGCATCGTCGCCCGAAGCCGCGTCCGTCAGATCGAGGAACCACTCGCCCTGCTGGTCAGTGCCCAGCGCACCGAGGGTGTTGTCGTGCGCCGTCAGAATCGCGCGCGGCGCCAGCAGCGCGTCCAGCACGAAGGCCGCCGAGCCTGTGGGTGCACCCAGCACATCGCGCTGCTCGATGCGCATATCGCCGGATAGCGAATCGACCAGGAACAGGGCGAGCGAGGCATCCTGCTGGGCCACCACGTCGATGGCCGCCGTGGAAGGCAACGCCGTGCGACTCAGCGGCGTGCCGGACGCGGCCTCGCGCACTTCGATCACCGCGCCGACGGGCGGCGTGTCCGCCAGCACCGCGTAGCGCAGCGGCTGACCGTGTGCCGTCGGCAGCGCGGTTAACGCGATCGGCCGATCCGTGGCCTCAAGCACGACGCGCTCCTGCACCTGCCCGGACGGCGCGGCCGTGGCGACACTGATCTGACCGTCATCGGCCTTGGCCAGGATCATCAAAGTGCCATCGTCCGCCGCCGCGAGATCCAGCGGTCGCCAGCCGGCGGCCATGGCGTCGACCGTGTCGATCAGAGCACCATCCACGATGGAGCGGACCTCGACGCGCAGCTCACCGGCACTGCCGGTCGCCAGTACGCCCACACCATCCTCGCCGCCCGGGCCCGCACCCGGTACCCCGACAACCGCACGCGGCAGCCACGTCGGGTCGAAGAACGTCAGTTCCGAAATCAGCACACTATTGGTGGCGTCGACCAGTGCAACGCGGGTGCCGCCCTGGGCGTCCGTAGCGAGCACCGCTGCGCCGGGGTCACCCAGGTTCGTCAGATTGACCCGGGCCAGGTCCACGGTCGTCATGGAGCGCGTCAGCACGTCCACGACGTCAAGCCACTCGCCGGAGCGGGCTCCGATCCACAGCGCCGTACCCGCATGGCTGCTGCGCAACACGGCAAATTCCAGCGCACCGTCGCCGTTGACATCGAGCGAAGCCAGCGCACCGCCGCTGGTTGCCAGATCGCAGACGTCGCCGCGGCCGTTGGCATCGTAGTCGTACTGATTACGATCGAACGTGACGGGACAGGTGTCCGGACCGTCGTTTACACCGTCGGCATCGGTGTCGGCCAGCGTGGGATCGGCGCCTTCGAGGTACTCGTCGATATCGCGCAGCCCGTCCCCGTCAGTGTCCAGATCACCCGACGCGGTGAGCGCATCGAGACCGAAGCGTTCTTCCCAGACGTCGGGCATCGCGTCATTGTCGTCGTCCAGATCAGCCACGTTGCCGATGCCGTCGCCGTCGCTGTCCTCGGATTCGTTCGGATCGTTGGGGAACGCGTCCTCGCCGTTTAAGACCCCATCGCCGTCGGAGTCGCCGAGCGGATTGAGAAGGATGTGCGTCTGGCGCGCCGACACGTTGGCCTGGGTGGGATCGGGCTGGGCCGCTGAGACCACGGCCTCGACGTTGGCCACCGTTTCGAACGTCAGGTTGGCGTCGGTATTGGCGACGATATCGACCGTGACGTTCTCTTCCTGGTCAATGGTCCCGAGCACGCAGCTGACCTCGCCACCGTTGAGTGAACAATTGCCTTGGCTCGGGTTAGCCGACGCCGGGCTCAAGGCCGGGTCCAGCGTCGCCTGCAAGGTCACGTTGGTGGCCACAAGGCCCAGCTGCTCGATGTTCGAATCATTAAACACATTCAGCGTGTAGGTGATGCTGTCGCCCGCCACCAGATCCTCGGCCCGCTCGACGTCGCCCACGTCGGTGAACACCGGCTGGTCGTCGGAGATGCCGAGTTCGAGATCGGCCATCTCGATCACATTGACCTGCGCCGTTGCAATGGCCGTGACCGAGGGGTCGAAGCAGTTTGATGGGGTCGCGCCCTCACCGTCGGCGACGCACACCCGCACGGTGAACAGGTCGAGATCAAAATAAAGGTTGCTTGAGGTCACGGTGGCACTGCCGGCGCCGGGCACGATGAACACATCCTCACGGTCGCTGCCGTTGCCAGGATAGGAGATGTTTCCGTCCCCCCAGTCAATGATGACGTAGTGCTCGTCCGCGGGATCGGCGTCGGAGATCGTCGCCCGAAGATCGAACGGGTAGTAGTAGCCCGCAACGAACGTCGGGCCGAGCTCGATGGTGACCTCTGGCAGATCGTTGACCGGCAGCACGTTGATCGCCACGGTCGCGGGCGCCGACGTCTGGTTGCCATCGAACGTGGTGAACGTCAGCGCATCCGGGCCCGAGAAATCTGGTTCGGGTGTGTAGGTCAAAAACGGCGGCGTGCCGGTCAGTGTGCCGTGGCTCGGCCCGTCGACGACCTGGTAGGTCAGGCTCGCCTGATCCTGAATGTCCGGGTCGGAGCCGCTCAAGACGATCGGACCAAAGAAATCCTCGTTGATGTTGAACTCCAGGTCCGGGTCGCTGACCGGCGGCCGGAAGGCCCTGGACACGTTGACCGTCACACTCGCTGGCGCGCTATCGGCCAGACCGTCGCTGACCTTGAATGCAAACGAATCGGTGCCGGTGAAGTTATCGTTGGACTGGTATTCGACGCTCGCGGTCTGCGTCGCTTCCAGCGTCTGATCGTCGTTGGCCGAAATCGGGGTGGTTTCAAACACGTGGAGCAGATCGAATTCGGTGTCGAGCACATAGAAAAACGTGGAATTGACGCTGATGTCTTCCGGGCGCCCGAAGTCGCCGAGCACAAAACAGGTGCCGTCACACTCCGATTCCGCTTGACCTGCGAAAAAGCCCTCGGCGGTGAAGCGCTGAATGCGGAAGTTGTTGTAGTCGGTAACGTACAGCACATCGTTTGGGTCGACGGCGATGCCCCGGGGCGAGTTGAACTGCCCCGGCGCCGCTCCGGTCTGGACACCGCCGCCGCACAGATCGTCCGTGCAGCTAAAGCCCACGCTGGCGCCGCGGTCGGTATCGCACGCGTAGGTCTCGGTGAGGTTGCTGTCACAGCGTCCGGCCCAGCCGATCAGCTGGCCAGGAATAAATTCTCCGTTCTCCACGCGGGACGGACTGAATTTATACACGCGGTGTGCCCGATCATCGGACACGTACAAGTTGTTCTGACTGTCGAGCGCCAGATCGACTGGCGAGCGGCCGCCGGGAAACAACCCCACGTCCTGCACCAGGCCGAGGGTCGTCGCAAAATTGCTGCTGTCGAAATCATCGGCGTCGTACGCGAAGATGCGCACACCGTCCGACGCGTACAAGATGCGCTGCCGGTCGACCACCACCGAATACGGGTCCTGCAACGTCTGCGCCGCCGCCGTGTCGAGCCGAATCACCGTCGGGTTGGTCAGGTCGGGGTCCAAGCGCAACACCCGGTCCACCGAACTGCCGCTCTCGGGTGAGATGTAATACAAAAATCCTTCAGCATCGATGTGTAGCGTGTCCGGTGACGTGCCGTTGGTCTGGTATTCCATATCAAACACCAGATCGCCGTCGGGGCCGGGCACAAAGCGCGACACCCGCGGTCGGGTGTCCAGGTCGTTGCCCGAACAGCGGTAGAAGCGGTCGCTGACGTAGGTGATGCCGTCATCGTCGGTGGTGATGTAGCGCGGGTCGAGCACAAAATCGCGGGGCAACGGGGCGTTGAACTGGTCGTCGCAGATGTCACGCAAGAACTGGTTCAGCTCCGGCGGTGACAGCCCGAACTCGTTCTCCACCCGGTGGTCTTCAATAAAATACGGGAACAGCGGCGCGATGAAAAAGCCGTTGTCCGGCGAATCGGTCAGCGCGAAACTCAACTGGTCGTAACGGCCGGACAAAAAGTCATTGTCCACGCCCACCAGATCGATGGTCACCGGCTCAAACGAAATTGTATTGACCGACGTCGACTGCGCCACCGGTGCGGTGTTGCTACCGGGCGTTTTGACCGTAATCCACTGAGATTTTTCGGTTGTGTTGCCCGAGCTATCCGTTGCCGTCCACGTCACGTTTTCGCGGGCATCCAGATCGAACGTGGTGGGTGCGTCGTTGGTGATCGACACGTTGACGTCGGCCAGGTCAAAAACCGCGGCGCGCCCCAGCTCGACGGCGGTCTGCGCCGCAGTGCTCTCGACCACGCGCCCGGGCGGGGCATTCAGGATCGGCGGCAACGTGTCCTGCACGATCACCTGCTGGGTCAATGTGGTGACGTTGCGCTGTCCGCTGGCGTTCGGACCAGGATCCCGCGCGGTCCAGTTGACCGTTGTGCTTTGCCTGAGGGGCAGGAAAGGCGGCGCGTTGAACGACACGGTAACCGGTCGGCCGCAAGCGTCCGAGGCGTTAATCGACGCCTCCAGTGTGCCGATGTGGTTGCGCAGAAACTCACCGCCAACTTGAGTCGCCTCGACGGTCAGCGTCGGCAGCGTAGTCGTTAACGTCGGCGGCACCAGGTCGAGCACGTCGAAACCCTGGAATTGCTCATTGCGCACGCCGCCACCGCCGGGGAACTCCGCCGTGGGCGTCGGGATCGACAACGGCAGGAACCAGTCGGCGAGCACAGTCAGCCCTTCGCCCGTCGCGTTCTGAAGCAGGTTAATCAGAAACTGCGCGTTGCGTGATCGCTTGGCATTGTCGGCCGCACCACCGGCGCCCACGAGCATCCAGGGCGGGTAATCAAAGATCGGGTTGATCATCGTGTCGCCACGCCAGCGCACGGTGTTCGCTCCGACCGGCAAGGTGATGAACTCGTCGTCCCAGATCTCACCGTCCGATCCGAGCACATTGACCCTGACGTCGCTGTTTACATGGAAGACATTCGGCGACCCGAGCAGACCGTAGTCACCTTCAAACGCGGTGATCAGGCCGAGATAATCCTGGCGATCGTTGTCCCGCTCCCGCGGAAAGTGAAACGTAAAGCCACAGTCGAGCATCGAATTGGGCTCGAACGCCACATCGCCGTGTGGCTCGATGACAGGCGGCACGTATTTGAGCCCCAGATTGGTCGAGTAGACCACCGCACCGGGCACGATGCCGAACGGGGGTGGTAGCAAGGCGGGCGCATAGTTGGCGTTGTGGACCACGCCAATGCCGGTGATCAGATCTTCAAGCTCCTGGTTATCCAGCGTTTGAGCGCGGCTCGTAACGGCGGCCAGCGCCGCGAGGGCGGCGCAAAAAACGGATATAGCGCGGTTCATGGTGGGTCTCCCAGCGGTGGAAGGCGTGCGACGCCTTTTTTCTCTCTACTGGGTAAGCAGGAACCGGGCCGATTTTTGCCCAAAATTTATTCCAGACGTGCCGGACGGGCCGCCTGTCGGTTGTCTCAACCGCCTATGGTGT
>JBCCMA010000070.1:0-17590 GCA_039026595.1 Pseudomonadota bacterium | reverse complement strand
GTGCGCCGGGTTTGGCTTGGCAGGCCTTGTATTTTTCTTTGGACAGGGTCTGGTCGCGATCATCACACTTGAGACCGTCAACTATCTCGAGCACTACGGGCTGGAGCGGCGACGCCTGCCCAACGGGCGCTATGAGCGTACCGACCACCGCCACTCGTGGAACTCGAATTATCTCCTGACCAACATGCTCCTGTTCCAGCTCCAGCGGCACGCAGACCACCATGCCAACCCGACGCGGCGCTACCAGACACTGCGACACTTCGACGACAGCCCGCAACTGCCGGCGGGCTACGCGACCATGATGGTTCTCGCGTGGATCCCGGCACTCTGGCACCGGGTCATGGACCCGCGCGTGCTGGCCTACTACGACGGCAAACCGCCAAACGCGGATTACCCGGAGTCGGTGTCAGCCTGACGTCGAGCGTCGTCCGCCAGTAACAAGCTCGAGGTGTCGTAGCGCGCGCCGCCCAATGCCTGCACCGCGGCGTAATCGGCATCAACGGATTCGGTCAGCGGGAGCCCCACCCCATGACGTCGCGCTTCGTCGAGCGCGAGTCCAAGGTCCTTGCGCATCCAGTCCACAGCAAAACCGAACTCGAATGAACGCGCGAGCATGGTCTTGGCCCGCTCGTTCATTTGCCAGGACTGCGCCGCCCCACCACCGATCGCCTCGAAGACCCGGTCGCCGTCGAGTCCGGTTGCCTCGAGCAGCGCAATGCCCTCACACAGGCCGCGCAGCACGCCCGCGATGCAAATCTGGTTGATCATCTTAGCCTGTTGCCCGCACCCGGCGGGCCCGATGTGCGTCGCTTTGGCCGCATAGCACGACCAGAGTGACTCGGCAGCGGCAAACGCTTCCGTCGTGCCGCCCGCCATGATGCTGAGCGCCCCTCGTTTGGCGCCAATTTCACCGCCTGAAACGGGCGCATCCACCACCAGCACCCCGCCGCAACGACCCGCTTCATCCAGGTCCCGCGCGAGTGTGGCAGACGCGGTGGTGTGATCCACAAGCAGAGCGCCCGCGCGCATGCCGGACAGCGCGCCGCGCTCACCCAACACCACATCGCGGACGGAGGCATCGTCGCCCACGCAAAGAAACACGGCGTCGCAGCCCTCAGCCGCCTCGGCCGGTGTGTCGCCGATCCGGGCACCGTGTTCTGTAGCAAACCGTTCAGCAACCGCGCGCGTCCGGTTGAATACCCGTACGTCGTGTCCGGCTGCGACGAGGTGACCGGCCATCGGGTACCCCATCACCCCAAGGCCAATAAACGCGACTTGACTCATGTCAGGACTCCCAGATGACAAGCATGGAAACGCAGATGCGCCTCGATAAACGTGGCGATGAAGTAATCGCTGTGGTCGTAGCCCGCGTGCCGAGCCACACGGACGCGATCCTTGAAGCGTGCCGCTGCCGCAACCAGCTCGTCGTAGCCGAGCTGCGAGGACAAAAACTCACCGTCACTACCTTGATCGATCCGCATCGGCATCACCTCATCGGCCGCCTTCATCAGCGTTACCGTGTCGTAGCGATGCCACTGATCGCGATGCTCACCGAGATAGCCCTGAAACGCCCTTTGCCCCCACGGACACGCCACCGGATGGGCGATGGGTGCGAACGCGGACGCGCTGGCAAACTGCTCGGGGTGACGCGATGCGACGACCAACGCGCCATGCCCGCCCATCGAATGCCCACTGGTCGACCAGCGCGGCACGTGGCCGCAGATGGCTTCGACCAACTCGGGAACATCCCGCGTCACGTAATCAAACATCTTGTAGTGACGCGAAAACGGTGCCCGGGTCGCGTTGACGTAGAAGCCGGCCCCGGCGGCTCGAAAATGGACAGCGTCATCGGGGCGGCGCAGGCCGTCGACTCATGCCGGATCCGGCGTTGTCGGCCTTCAAAAACGCGCGTGTCGCTGAGCGTCTCGTAGTGGGTCATGGCTGATCCTCGCCGTCAGGGCGTTTGCACGGCATTACGCCGGTATTTGCTGTGTCAGGCAATGCAGTGTCCCCAGACCGACCACCAGATCTCGGGCGTCGATCGGCACGATGGTGCGTCCGGTAAACAGGGACTCCAGCAGCTCGAGTGCCGCCCGGTCAGCGGGATCGCCGAACACCGGCACCAGCACGACGCGATTCGCAATATAGAAATTAGCGTAGCTGGCAGGCAGTTGATGCTCGCGGATGAACGCTTCGGGCGAAGGCAGCATATGCACGTCCAACCGCACACCGAGATCGTGAGCCTGCGTGCGCAGCGCTGCGCTCACATCATCGGGCCCGGTCGTGCTCGCCACCACGGCGCACGTCGGATGGACAAACCTCGCCAGGTTATCGATGTGCCCATCCGTATCGTCCCCCGCCAGACCGCCCTCAAGCCAGATCACATCGGCGTATCCCAACGCATCGGCCAGCACGGCCTCGAACCGCGCTCGGCCCATGTCCGCGTTGCGATTCGGATTTAGGACGCAGGACGCCGTCGTCATTACAAGACCTTGTCCGTTGCCTTCGATCGCACCCCCCTCAAGCACAACGTCGATCCTCTCGTGCGGCAATGTCAGGTAGCGCGCCATACGCGCGGCCATCGCGGCGTCGTTTGACCACGGCGGGTACTTCCCGCCCCACGCGTTGTAGCCGAAATCGAGGGCCACCCGCCGCCCGTCCGACTCGCGCACGACGATCGCACCGTGATCCCGACACCACGCGTCGTCGCTCGGCAATGTGTGGACGGTCAGCTGATCGTCACGTAAACCGAGCCTGTCTTCCGTACGCCGCGCGGTGTCCGCATCGTGACAATGCAGATGAATGTGCTCGCCGTCTGCCAGAGCGTGTATCGCCTCACCCAAGGCGCGGCGCGGACCGTCGAGGCCTTGATGCCAGGTGTCCGGGTTATGTGGCCAGGTGAAGGCGGTCGCGGCGTGCGGCTCCCATTCCGCAGGCCAGCGGCGCCCTGCCAGACCCGTCACAGCTTGCCATCGTCGATGAAGCGCCGCGTCAGGTCGGCGTACGCATCGATTCGGCGATCACGCAAAAACGGCCAGCCCTCGCGCATCTCACGAATATGGTCGAGATCGAGCGTGGCCATAAGCACCTCAGGACGATCTGCGCTGGCCTCAGCAATAATCTGCCCGTCCGGCCCGGCGATAAAACTGTGGCCCCAGAACTCGATGCCGCCGCCCTTGCCGCCCGGAGTCTTCTCAAAGCCCGTGCGATTCACCGCCAGAACGTAGCACCCGTTTGCAATGGCGTGCGACCGTTGCACGGTGCGCCACGCGTCGAGCTGGGCGTCCCCCAGCGTCGCTTTTTCAAAAGGGTGCCACCCGATTGCAGTGGGATAAACCAGAAGTTCCGCGCCCCTCAAAGCGGTCAGGCGCGCGGCCTCCGGGAACCACTGGTCCCAGCACACCAGCGTACCGACCACCGCGTCAGACAGCCGGTGCACCCCGAAACCGGTGTCGCCGGGCGTAAAGAAAAACTTCTCGCCGTAACCCGGATCGTCCGGGATGTGCATCTTACGGTACGTCCCCACGATACCGGTTCGATCAATCATGACGGCTGTGTTGTGATACAGCCCGACGGCTCGACGTTCAAACAACGAGACAACGAACGACACACCGAGCTTACCGGCCAACGCGCAAAAGGCCGACGTGGTCGGACCGGGAATCGTCTCGGCACGGGCGAACTCGCGCGCGTCCGGTACCTGGCAAAAATACGGACCGGCGAACAGCTCTGGAAGAACGACCAGCTCCGCACCCTGCCCCGCCGCGTCGCGACTGAGCGCAAGCGCTTCTTCCAACGCGCGATCCCCCGCGGCTCCAGGCGCGGTTTGCACCAGCGCAACGGTCAGCGCTCGCCCTGCTTTTCGTTCGCTCATTGCGCTGCCGCCTGACGCACGGTGGACGCCGACGAGGCCTTGATCGACGCGCCATCTGAGAGGTACGGCGAGCTTGAAAACAGCGCGCGGTAGCGCTCCAGAAGCCGTACGCCGTCGCGCGCGCGCAGATCACCGCGATCCACAACCCGACGCACGGTATCGCTTACCCGCCGCTCCAGATCGCGGGCGAAATACTGCACCTGTTCAAGCATGTCACGCACGGTCGCGCCTTCGAGAATGGTCTCAATAAAAAATCCGTCTTCTTCGCTTTCATCGGCGTACACGTGCACTTCATGGACGCGTCCGAACAGGTTGTGCGCATCGCCCATGATGTCCTGGTAAGCGCCCATCAAAAACATGCCGAGAAAATAGGGCTCGTCATCACGGAGCGCATGCACATCCATTGACCGCGCCTCAGGATCACGTGAAACGTAACGGCGAATCTGCCCGTCCGAGTCGCAGGTCAGGTCCACAAGCACAGCGCGACGGTCGGGACGCTCATCCAGCCTGTGCAACGGCGTGATGGGAAACCGCTGTCCGATGGCCCAATGATCCAGCATGGACTGAAAAACAGAGAAGTCACAAAGATAGTGATCCGCCAGCCGATCGCGAAGCTCGATCAGCTCCTCCGGCAGCACTCGCGGATCGTGCGCGACCAGACGCGAGGTGATGGTACTGCAGATGCGAAAGTAGGCGCTGTCGATCGCGGCACGCGCCGCCAGGTCCAGCACGCCGAGACGAAACGCAGTTTGACTGTCTCGGCGTTTGGCCGCGGCATCGTGATAACGGGCCAGCAGCTCCCGCACATTGGCATCGGGGTGGGCCGTAAGCCAGTCAGCGGTTTCACCCAGTCCGACGACAGACGGGTGATCGACGTTTTCGGACGGCGCGATCGACTCTCTCAACGGTCCATAGGCGCCAAGAACCGGGACCACCAGCAGCGAATGGTGCGCGGTCATCGCGCGGCCACTCTCGGTCAGAAGCGTCGGTAGAGCGACACCTGCGTCGGAACAGGTTTCAGCCACCGCGCCCACCACCGTGTGTGCGTATTCGCCGAGTGTGTAGTTAATGGCCGTCTGATTCCCGGCGCCGACATTCGCATCGTAGTTGACGCCAAGCCCACCGCCGACGTCGAGGTATTCCGGTGCCAGACCGGCGCGCGCGAGATGCACGTAAATCTGTGTCAGTTCACGCACCGACTCGCCGAGCGTCATGATGTCGGGAATCTGGCTACCGGGGTGGCAATGGAGCAAAACCAGAGTCGCGTCGACGTCGCCGCGGCGCAACCGCTGCATCAGTTCATACAAGTGCCCGACCGATACGCCAAACTTGGATCGGTCGCCCGCGCTGTCGGCCCAGTGGCCCGCGCTGTCCACCTGGAGCCGGACACGGATACCGAAGCGCGGCGTCTGACCACGCTCGCGCGCCAGATGCAGCAGGCGTTCAATTTCATCGAGCTTCTCGATGACCGGTATCACATTCTGCCCAAGCGACTGCGCGTCGAGCACCAGGCCGAGCATGTCGTCGTCCTTGTAGCCATTGCAAATCAGCAGATCGTCAGCGCTGTTCAGCAACGCCACTGCGGCAACCAATTCGGGCTTCGATCCGCATTCCAGACCGACTCCGTAAGGCCGGCCCGCGGTCAGGATTTCATCGACCACTTCGTGCAGTTGGTTCACCTTGATCGGATACACCGCGCGGTAGGCCGCCGCGTAACCCACCGCGCGACGCGCGGCGGCGAACGCGTCATTCAATTGCTGCACGCGCGCGCGAAGCACGTCCTGAAAACGCAGCAACACCGGACCGGACAATCCGCGGTCACGCGTCTGCCCGATCACGCGCATGACATCGATCGGTGGCTTGTCGGCCGTGCTGACCGCAACGTGACCGTCAGCGTTGACCTCGAAAAAACCGCCGCCCCATTCGGCCATGTGATAGTGCGATGCGGCCTCAGCCGTCGACCATTCGTCAGGGCGCGGCATCACAGGTCAGGTCCGTCTTCAACAATGGCGCTGAACATCAGCGGCGCGACAATCGTCGCGTCGGACTCAATGACGTGGCGCGGTGTGTCCACACTAAGCTTGCCCCACGTAATCTTTTCATTCGGCACCGCGCCGGAGTAGCCGCCGTAGCTGGTCGTCGAATCACTGATCTGGCAGAAGTAGCCCCACAGCGGGGTCGCCACGCCCAGGTCCTGCTCCAGCATGGGCACCACACAACTGGGGAAGTCACCGGCACTGCCGCCGCCAATCTGGAAGAAACCCACGCTGGCATCGGCGCTGGTCCGCCGGTACCAGTCCGCCAGTTCGATCATGTATTCAATGCCCGAACGAATCAGCGTGGCCGAGGCGATATCGCCCCGGATGACCGCCGCCGCAAACATGTTGCCCATGGTGCTGTCTTCCCAACCGGGCACGAACAACGGCAGGTTCTTCTCGCACGCAGCCAGCATCCAGCTATTGGCCGGGTCGATCTGCGCCTTGTCGTCCAGCGCACCGCTGCGGATCATGCGGTAGAGCACGTCGTGCGGAAAGACCCTCTGCTCTGCGCGTTCGCAGGCGAGCCACTGCTCGTGTGCAAGTGATTCAAGTACGCGCATCGCTTCATGCTCGGGTATACACGTATCGGTCACCCGGTTCATGGCGCGCTCAAGCAACGCCTGCTCATCTTCTGGCCGTAAATCACGATAGTGCGGCACGCGCTCGTAGAGATCGTGCGCCACAAGGTTGAACAGGTCTTCCTCAAGATTCGCGCCCGTGCAGGTAATGGCGTGGACTTTGTCCTCGCGGATCATGCGCGCCAGACTGATACCAAGCTCCGCGGTACTCATGGCACCGGCAAGCGTCACCATCATCTTGCCGCCGTTCGCAAGGTGCGCGACGTAATCGCGCGTTGCGTCCACCATGGCCGCCGCGTTGAAATGCCGGTAATGCGTGCGCATAAACGCACGGATTGATTCAGCCATGATGGTGTCCTGTTGATGCGCGGGAATCCGATCCGGGCGGGCGCGGCACGGCCGCGAGCAACGCTCGGGTCAGCGAATGCTGGGGCCGACCGAACACGTCGTCAACCGTTCCGTGCTCAACGATCAGACCGGCTTCCATGACCGCGACGTCGTGGCAGATCTGGCGGATAACGGCAAGATCATGGGAGATGAACAACATGGCCATCCCGTAGCGCGCCTGCAGCGTAATGAGAAGCTCAAGTACGTCGGCCTGGATAGACACATCCAGTGCCGACACCGCCTCGTCGGCCACAATCAACGGGGGCTCGAGAACCAGCGCGCGCGTGATGGCAATGCGCTGTCGCTGACCGCCCGAGAACTCGTGGGGATACCGGGGCAACACATCGGGACCCAGACCCACCGTGTCAAGAAGATCGAGGATCCGGGCCTTTCGCTCAGCCGGACTGCCGAGGCCAAACGCGTTGAGTGGTTCTGCGAGCGTCTGGCCCACCGTGCGTCGGGGCGAGAGCGACGCATAGGGATCCTGAAAGATCATCTGCATACTGGCCCGTGCGCGGCGCAGCTGTGCAGGCGCCATCGCCGTGATGTCCTGACCCGCAACGCGCACTTGCCCGGCCGAGGGTTCATGCAAGCGCAGTAGCGCGCGCCCGAGCGACGACTTGCCGCACCCCGACGGTCCGACCAGACCGAGTGCGCGCCCCTGACCGATCCGAAGGGAAACACCCCCGACGGCCGTGTTGTCCGGCACGGACCGCTCGAAGATTTGACGACGACGTGGGTACCTGACCACAAGGTCACTCACCTCCAGAGCCGGTGAGACCGAACCGGCCGCCAGACTCGTGGGGCCCACCGCACGCGCCGGGCGATCGAGTCGCGGGATTGCAGCCAGGAGGCGCCGGGTGTACGCGTGTTGCGGGTTTGAGAACAGCGCGCGGGTTTGTGCGCGCTCCACCACCCGACCGGCCTGCATGATCAGGACATCACGGCAAATCTGCGCCACCACGCTTAAGTTGTGGCTGATCATGACCACGGCCATACCGCGTTGTTTCTGCAACCCGGCAATCAGGTCGAGCACCTGCGCCTGCGTGGTCACGTCCAGCGCGGTGGTCGGCTCGTCGGCCACCAGAACGTCCGGTTCGCACGACAGCGCCATCGCGATCATCACACGTTGGCGCATGCCGCCGGAAAGCTGGTGCGGATAGTGCTGCAGACACTGCCTTGGCTTCCCAATCCCCACCGTATCGAGCAGATCAAGCGCCCTTTCTGCGGCACGGTCTGGCGTTACATCGCCGAAGCGACACAGCACTTCGATCATTTGCGAGCGAATGGTCCGCACGGGATTCAGCGCGGTCATCGGCTCCTGAAAGATCATGGCGATACGCCGACCCCGATGGGTTGTATCCCCCCGAAGTGCGTCCACAGGCAGCCGGCGCCCGTCGATCTCGATCTGTCCAAGGACGACACAGTGCGGCGCGGCAGGCAGCAGTCCGAGCAGTGCCATCGCCGTCAACGTCTTGCCGCTCCCCGACTCCCCCACGAGGCCGAGCGTGCCACCCGCGGACAGTTCGAATGACACGCCGTCGACTGCGCGCCTCACACCGCGGCGCGTCCGGAACTCGACGCAGAGGTCGTGTACGCGCAGCACGGACGGCATACTCATCGCCGCCTCACCGCAACGCTCTTGGGTCAAACGCATCGTGCAGCGCATCGGCCAGCAAATTAAACGCCATGACCAGCGCAAACAGGAACACCGACGCCCAGATGAAATTATTGAAGTGACCTGCCGTCACCTCCTGCGCCGCGGCCGACAGCATGCGGCCCCAGCTCACGCCGTCCGATATGCCAAGCCCGAGGAAGCTCAGGATGACCTCGGTCTTGATCGCGGTGACAAGGACGATCGTGCCCTGCACCAGCAGAAGAGGGGCGGTGTTCGGCAGGATGTGCCGCCACAGGATCTGCCACGATCCAACCCCCACGCCGCGCGCCGCCCGCACAAACTCGAGCTCGCGCAACCGGATCACTTCGCTGCGCACCAGCCTTCCGGTGGTGGTCCAGAACGTTGCGATCATCGCCGCGTGCATACCGTAGTCACTTCCCTTCAGGGCGTACGCGACCGCAGCGACAAACAGGTAGAACGGCATGCAGTCCAGCACGCCCTTGCACCACAGGATGAGCGCGTCGAGCCACGTGTCCCGAAAATAGCCTGCAAGTCCTCCGAGTACGGCGCCGAGCGCGGTCGAGGTGAGCGCAACACTCAGACCCACCTCGAACGCGACACGTGTGCTGTAGACAGCGCGCGCGAAAATGTCCTGCCCGTTGACGTTGGTCCCGAACCAGTGCGTGCGCGACATAGGTTCATAGTAGCCGCCGGACAATGCACTCCACTGTGTGGCCCACCACCCGAGCGCAGCGCCGAGACCGATGAAGGCAAACACCACGACAACCAGCAGCGCCGACATTCCCACTCGGTCGCGAATCAGCAATCCGACGGCCCGTTGCCACGGTGAATGGGATAGCGCAGCGCTGTGTCCGTTCATGGGTGTGAGAGACGCGGGTCTACCGCGTTGTAGAGCAGTTCCGATACCGTCAGCACAATGACGAAGAGAACCGCGGTCAGTGACACCACCGCTTTGAGCACCGGTTGATCGTTACTCTGAATGGCATCAAAGGTCAGCTGGCCGATGCCGGGAATACCAAAGAAGCTCTCGATCACGAGACTCCCACTGACGACAATGAGCGGTACAGTGAACAGCACCCGCGTTGTAATGGGAATCAGCGCGTTTGGCAGGACGTGCCCAAGCATGATCCGCCGCGGCGTGGCGCCGTAGGCACGGGCAGTGCGCACGTAGTCGGCCGCCGCCGCCTCGACGAGCACGGTGCGATAGAAGCGTGTGTTGTATCCCAGCGCGACGACCGCCAGCGTAAGCGTGGGCACCGTCGCGTACAGCAGGTAGTCCCCAAATCCGTGCACCCGCCAACCGCGTGACGGGAAAAGGTTGAGTCCGAGCGGCGAGCAGAGTCCCACCTGCGCCACGATGACAACGATGATCAGACTCACGCTCATGCCGGACACCGACGCCGCCATAATCGCACGGTCGACCCAGCCGCCACGGTGATGAGCGGCCACCATCGCAAGCCCCAGACCAACGAGATTGCCGAGCACGAAACCGGGCAGTACCGCGCCCAGTGAGATCGGCACCGTGCGTGCCAGCAGGCTGCCTACCGGTTGGCCGGTGACGATCGATCGCCCGAAGTCCAGCGTGACCAGCTCGTGCAGAAAATGGAGGTAGCGCGCGAAGAACGGGTCGTTGAGGTGCAGCGCGTCGCGGACGCTTTCGATTTGCTCCGCCGTCGGGTTTTTTCCAAGCAGCGTATATTCGAGCGGAGGCCCAAAATAGACCATCAGCACAAAGCTAAGGAACGTCACGCCGATCAGCAACGCCGCACCGCTCAACAGCGTTCGCAAGACGTGGACCTTAAGCGTCACGATCCGCGTCAATCGATCAGATCGGCGTAGCGGGTCCAGTGACCGCCGACAATATTGCGATCCGGATACGCAATCACATCGCGATGCCACATGAAAATAATCGACCTTGACAGCCCACTGATCGACACGCAGTCGTCGATCGTCATCTGATTCATCCGATGGTACAGCGCCGTGCGCTCCGGTCCGGGCGGCATGACTGAGGCTTGTCGGTAAAGCGCGTCGAACTCCGGGTTCTGGTAGTTCGCTTCGTTTGAACCGGGTGCCTGGTTCGGGCCGTAGAAGAGCTGGAAAATGTTCTCAAGGTCCGGGTAGTCCAACGTCCAGCCCTTGTTGATGAGCGGTAGCTCCGACAGCTTCCACGCCTCGGCCAGATCGCCAAACGTGGCGTATTGCTTGAGACGAATCTTTTCGCGCGGATACCCGATGGCCTGCATGAAGCCGCGAAACTGCTCGAACAACTGTTGCTGGCGGACCGAAGCCGAGACGGCGTACACCAAGGGCGGCAATGTGTCGGCCGTCCACCCGTTCTCCGCCAGCAACCTGCGCGCGCCTTCCGGGTCATGGGTAATGCTGGTCTGGTCGGCATCGGCCCGATACTCGGGCGAGACAGGCACAATAGCGCCCGGAAACACCTGCCCGACACCGGCGTAAAACCGTTCGTTCCGGGTGGGCCAGTCGAACCCCTTGATGATGGCGCAACGCAGAGCACGGTTGCGTTGATCTTGTTCCGGGTCGTCACTGTAGCCAAAGTCGGGATGCGCAAGGTTGAAGCTGTGGTAGAGAAAACCCGGCTCGAGGACACCGAGGACGTTGTAGTCCTGCGCATAAGCCGGCTTAAGGCTCGGCGGAACCTTGCTGCTCAAATAATTTTCATAGAGCGGCGCCGGGACTCGCGCAACTTGAACTTCATCGCCTTTGGTGAGCGACGTCATGCGCGACGCGTCCTCCGGAATAAAGTCGATTTCAATACGGTCGACAAAGGGCGGTGAGCGGCCATCGATGCGATCAAGATTGTAGCCGGCGTGTTCTTCGGCATCGTATCCCTCGTAATCGAGGTCCACAGGTTCGCTGCGAAAACGCGGATTTCGTTCGAGCGTAACCGAGGTCGAGTCAAAGGCGGTCACACGATACGGGCCCGACCCCACCGTTCGAACCGCCAACTCCTGCCCGTAGGTGTCGACCGCTTCGCGCGGGACCACGACCGAGAAGCCCTGTGCAAGCGTGTGCACGATCTGCGGGAACGGTCCGGTGAGCGTGATCTGAAGCGTGTGGTCATCCAAGGCGCGCAAGCCGGCAATGTCCGCGTTCTCATCGGCACCATCACGTCCCCACTGGTCGAGGCCGACGATGCGGTCACGCCAAAGCCAGGCACCCTGCGACAGATTGGTCGCATCAAAATGGCGCCGGATGGAGTACACCACATCATGTGCCGTGACCTCGCGGCCCTTGCCATTCGCAAATGCCGGATCGTCGGCAAAAAACACATCCGGCTTGAGTGGAATCGTCAGTGTCAGACCATCAGCGGAGACGGTCGGCATCGCGCTCGCGAGGTTGGGTTTGAGCTCGTAGGGTCGCGCGAGATACTTGTAGGCGTACAGCGTGTCGTACGCGTTCAGCAGGACAAAATTCGTGTAGACGGTGGAGGCACGCAGCGGATCGAGTGTGCGAGGCGCCTCATCGAAGGAGTGTCGCAGGACGCGCGTCTTCTCATCCGGCGCCCCGCCACATTTTGTCAGAGCCATGGCGAGGCCACCGCCTAGGACAGCGGCGACCACAACCGTCCGCCAGCGGCGAACAGTGCCTTTCTCGTAACCCGCTCTGCGCGCCACGCTTCCCCTCGGCTAAATTGGCTCTGACGAGCCGCGAGAGTAACGTACCGACCGGCGGGCTCTCAACCGCGTGGGCGGCTACTGACCACCCGCGCGTTGGAACCAGAAGCGCGCGGCATCGCGGTATTCCTCACGATCCGCGTTCGTCATGCACACCACTTCCTTTCGATGGGAGCCGGTGATGCGTTCGATTGAACACGTCACTTGCTCGCCGTACGTCTTGTTTTCGTTGTAGCGGGCGAGTTTCTGCTCGAACGTGAGCTTCGGCTTCGACTCAAAAACGATTTTCCGCTCAACCGGTGCTTTCTTCTCCGGTGTCGCCTCTGCAGACTCCTGCGCGGCCACCGGCGTGTCTGCGTTTGCCTCGGCGGGCTCCACCACATCGCTGTCCGCCATGGCGGGCGTCACCGCAAATAGCGCTATGGCGGCCAGAGCCGCGTGCCTGATTGACTGGTTCATCGTGTCCTCCTCGACCTGCAACCTGTCGTGATCAAAACTCTTCAATGCCAGCGCGGCCCTCGTTTTCCCGCACGAGGGCCGCTGCCTCGTCAGGGGTCGGCGCCTGCGTCACTCAGGCTCGGCCCTTGCGCCTGCGTCAATCCGAGTACCGCCGAGTCACGCTCAGCCGTTCGCTGGGCTCGGGTTACGCAACGCGTGACGCTGCGGTGCGATCCCGTGCGCCGGTAGCGCTCACACACCATCTCGTCCGGATCTTTTCTGGTTCGCTCCGTTGTCGTCGAGGCGGTCGTCGCCGACGCCACACTCCGCTTGCCGGCGGACTGGGCCGCAGCGGTCTCAACAACGTTGCCACTCGTGTTGGTGGCACACCCGGCTGCGAGTGCCATCGCCAACGAGACGGCCAACATACCGATTCGTTTCATCTTCTACCCTCCCGTGATCCGTCGCCCTGATCGACCCGACGCGGGTCGATTAACCAGCGCGACGTGTAAATACGAAACCACAGGTATGTCATACCGATACCTGCAATTCTCCGCAAGCGAGCAGGTTTGTAACCGGTTTCAGATGAAATCAGCTGTCTTGACAGTCCGCACCATGAAGGAAGAAAACAAAAATATTTTCAGCAAATTACGACGTTCTTGTGACGAAATTGGTCTTTGAATTTAACGGTAGCCGTCACCGGTGATCGTTCAACGCAACGAACGAACCGTCGTTGCGCTCGCAAAGTGCGCGCATTAATTGCGCAAAGCGCACGCCCGTGCCGTGCAAACGGGGTGACTGCGTAAACATGGTGGGAAAACCCACACCGTGGATGCGCACCAGGCGTTCGCCGCCATATTTTTTCCGGTTGATCCGATCAACGGCGTCCACCACACCCTGAATGGAACGCCCCGTATATTCATCACCGAACACGTACAGACTGATTTTCTTATCCGGCGAATAGAAGTCAGAGATCGCGCGCTTGATCCCTTCCACCGGCGAGCTGTTGCTAAACGGATGCCAGTTTCGCAATTGAGTGACGATCGCGCGCCGACGTGCCGGCGAGTCCGGTATCCAACGTCCGCGATAGCGCGAGAACATGTAGTTGCCCATGTCGTTCATAACCTGAATGCCCTTCACCGTGGGGTAGACATTCAGCGTCTCCTCAACCTTGCGGACCACGGCATCCCAACCGTAATTGAACATGCTGCCGGAGGTATCGATGATGAACACGACGTACTCGCTGTCCACAGGGATGCCCGCGACCAGTGAGTTGTTGACCTTTCGACGTTGTTGCGGCACCTGCAGGCGTTGCATTTCCTCGGTCAGCGTCTGGCGCGCGATCGACAGGCGACCCTCAAGGATATTGGCGATCGACGATTCCTGCTCGCTCGCCGCAAACTCGCCCTGCACGGTCGACAACTCGCCGAGCAATCGCGCCAGGCGGGTCTTGTCCAGAGACAGCTGCTCGGACTTTACCGTCAACTCCCGATTGAACTCAGCGACCTCGCCCCGCAACTCGACCAGCTCTTCCTGGAGTGCCTTGATGCGTCCACTGTAGTCCACCGTCGACTGTTCAAGCACCACCGGCTCTGTGGTTTTCACGATCACCAGCAGCAGAATAATGGCGCCAAACCCACAGGCGATGCAGTCGAGGAAAGACAGACTCTGCGCTTCAATTTCACGGCGTCTTCTCATGGTGTGCTCTCCATCATGCCAGCATGACTCATGGCCAGTCCGCCGCGGGCGAAATCATGGAACCTTGTGTCAATTGCGACAGTCGCCAGTACGCCGCCGACGCATACGGGTCCCCTTCCATCGGGAACAGAATCACGTTGATCGGAATGCCGGCGGGCAGCATATCGAGCGCCGAATAAAAATGCCGTCGACGCTTCTTCGGTGAGGCGGTCTTCAGAAGCGGCTGCGACGCCCCCATCGTTGGCAACCCGTCCGTCAGCAGGTAAATGTTGTCCGGGCGCGGGTCCATGCGCTTGATCGCCTCGAACGCCCGGTGCAGGCTGGTGCCGTTGGCAGGGATCAGTGCGTCGAGGCCCGCCACCGCGGCCTCCACATCTTGCTTACTACCGGTGTCGAGCCAGTCACCTTCCGATCCCTCGATCGCCGGGCGCACGTAGTTATTGAACGTATAAATCTGAAACTGCGAGTCTTTCGGCATCTTGGCCAAAAGCCACTCGACGCTACCGAGGGCACGCTGCCATTTGCGCGACGCCCGTTGGTCCTCCTCCGACATGTTCCGTCGACGCACGATATTCACGATGGTGGTGTCCAGCATGCTTGCCGAGACATCCACCAGAAACAAAATGCGCTTGCCGCCCACTTTAAGCCCGGTGAGATAAAGGCGATCGCCGCTGCCGGTGATGTTACGCAAGTCGTCGCCCTTGTCGGTGCTGTCCTCCAGGCTTCCGCTCAGGCGACGCTTGGCTTCGTCGATCGACTTCAAGTCCGTCTGCAAGCGGTTGATGTTCTCTTTCTTGGCGAGCGTTTCGGCATCCAGTCGCGAGAGTTCCTCCCGGTCCTGCTGAAGTTCTTCGAGGATGATGTCGGTCCGGCCCTGCGTGTCTCCACGCTGACGTTCAATCTCGGACAGCTGATTGCGGACCTGGGCCAGATTGCGTCGTCCGATCTCAAGGCGTTTCTCAAGCAGGTTGGTTTCCGATATCAGGTCCCGGTTCGTGCGCTGGTTATGGTCTTTCGTCGCGTGGTTGATGATCATGAAAAAAAGCACGACGGCACCAAAGCCGCACGACATGATGTCGAGGAACGACAGGTTGAACGTGGTCGTCGGGCGCTTGAACTTACGCTTGGCCATCGAAGGCGGTCTCCTGCACCAGTCGTAGCTCCAGACCGGGATTGCCGAGGCGAACCACGTCGCCCGCGGCCACTGCCACCTCGCCGTCCACCTTGCGCCCGTTCACCCACGTGCCGTAGGTACTCAGATCACGCAACAGCACGCGGGCGTCCCGCCGCATGATCTCGAGGTGACGACGCGACACGCCTTTGACATTGCCGGTCGCCCGATGACCCCATTGATCCGACGTGGTGGCGGTTCCAACCACAAAGGGCGCATCGGCGATTCGATAAATTTTCTGATCAACCAGAATGTGGCTGGCCGGTTTGCTGCTGACGGTGCGCGGCGCAGCATCCGATGTCACCAGCGACAGGCCGCGGCGCGGCCGTTCGAGAATCAGCCCGATGTGCTCGCTCTGCCTCGCGAACGTCGCCAGATCGAGCGTGGCGCCGCTGACGGCCGCGAGCGGCGGCAGCACACGCACACCACCATGTGCATGGCCCAGCTCACCCACGAGGTCCGGCCAGAAATCGAGGCGATGGGACACAAACACCATCGGTGTGCCGAGGGCCGGGTCAATCAACTGGTCGATCAGCCCGTCGATGGTCGTATTGAGCTCCGCCACCGCGCTGGCCAGGTCCTGCCGCGCGACCGTGACCGCGATCGTGTCGTCGCCGGTCTGCGCCTGCCATGTGGCTTCCGGCGCGTCGTGCAACTGACCGAGAACCGCGTCAAGATCATCGTACAAACGCTGTTCCGATTCGGCCGAGTGCATGGGATCAAAGCGCGTCTTGCGCACGCAGACATCGCCCAGCGTCGCGGCAAAACGCCGCTGATAGTCCATCAGGCCAAACTGGTCGATTTCGGCCGTCGCCTGACGCTGAACGCGGTCGTCGATTGCGAAGCGCGCGCCCGCAACGCGGTGCAGTGTCAGATCGACCACGATGGCCTGCCGTGTATCGCCGACGCTGGATAACGACGCGAGCGCGCTGTCGACCAGACTCACCACGTTGATGCCCGCTTTCCGGCACATGCCAAGGATCAGGCCCAACTGGGCCCGTGTGAACGTGGGCGGCACGAGCAGCACCGCTGGCGCGTCGGGGTCCCCGACCTTTTGCCACATCCCCTCGAGCTGCCCGAACGCCAGCTCGGCCGGCGACAACCGCCACTGACCTTCCGACGGAACGCTGCTCTGGTCGAGTGTGTCCCAGAAGCGGTGGCTGACGCGCTGTGGCGCGATTCGCGCTTGCTGGCGGGCCGTGTCACCGTGCCGGACAGCGCGTCCGTCGAGCAGCGCGTAGCCGGGCTCGCGCACAAGCACATCCCCGTCGCGCGCCGCCACGAGGCAGGCGTCATTGAGCTCGATGACGACCGGCGAGACCAACTTACTTCACCTGCAGGTGCGCGACGAGGTGGTTGTCGCAGTAATCCTCGGCGTCCAGAACGAGGCGTTCCTGCAACAGTTGCAACTGGTGCAGCAAGAACATCAGGACGATGCTTAGCACCAGTGCGATGAACGTGGAATTGAACGCGACGCCCAGACTGGCCGTCACGCCAGTGATGTCGCCTTCGACCGCCTTGTGCGCCTGTGCAAGCGCCTCGCCGATCCCGCGCACCGTGCCGATAAAGCCGATCGACGGGATCGCCCAGGCAATGTAGCGAACCATCGCAAGCTCGGAATCAAGCCGATCCGACTCGCCCTCGCACACGCTGCTGACAACAGACGACACATCCTGAATGTTGCGCGTCGACCGGAACCGATGCAGCGCGCCGATCAGCGCGCGAGAGAGCAACATGCGCTGCTCGGTGTGGGGCAAAGCCTGAACGGTGCGGGAGTACTCCCGCGTGTCTTCCGGCAGGATACTCATCCCGTCGCGCACCGGCACAAGATCGCGGGTCAACAGCGAGCGCTCGCGCGTTGTGCCGACCGCCTTGTATGCCATGATTGCCATCGCCCACAGCATCAGAATGAAGCAGGCTTCCTGCTCGAAATCCTTGATCAGAATGTAGACGCTCCGCTCAGGGACGTAGTTCGGATCCTCCGTCAGAAGCACCTGCTGCTGCGCAAGGTCAGCTTCGGCCTTCGGGCGTACGACCAGTGTGTACATGCCGTGCACCACGATCACCGCCAGCACAAGCGCGAAGACCTGATAGATGAACTCGAACGGGATTTGTTTTAGATCGGAAGAGC
>JBCCMA010000069.1:0-17661 GCA_039026595.1 Pseudomonadota bacterium | reverse complement strand
GCACATCGCGGCGGCGCTCAGTTGACAGCTAACGCCGAGATCCAGCGGGTGTCACTCGATGTGTTCGACCGAACCTTCGCTGTCACCAGCGTGCTGCGCCTGCTGGCCGGACTGATCGCGTTCTTTGGCATCCTGAGCGCGCTGCTGGCGCTCCAGCTGGAACGTCGACGCGAAATCGCCACGCTGCGCGCGGTTGGGTTCACGCGCACGCAAACGGCGATGAACGCGTTAATGCAAACCACACTTCTGGGCGGCATCGCGGGTGTGCTGGCGATGCCGCTGGGCATCGTACTTGCCGGGCTACTCATCTTCGTGATCAACGAACGCTCGTTTGGGTGGAGCATGGGGTTCGTTGTCGCGCCATCGCAATTAATGACCGGTCTGTTGCTGGCCATCGCGGCCGCGTTCCTCGCCGGCGTGTACCCGGCCCGGCGCCTGTCAACAGTGTCGATCTCTGACAACGTGCGCAGCGAATGAACCGCATCACGTACGCATCATGTCTGTTCGGAGTCGCAACGCTGCTCGGCGGATGCGGTGACCCGCCCGCTGTCAGCGACAACGCCAACGTTACCGCCTTTCTCGGCCAGGCGGACGACGCGGAGCAGTTTGCGCGCGCCACAACCGTTCGCGACTTTGCGTTCCCGGCCGACCATGGTGCGCATCCGCGCTTTCGAACCGAGTGGTGGTATCTCACCGGCCATCTGCGCGATACGAACAACCGGCACTTTGGCATGCAGCTCACGTTCTTCCGCTTCGCGCTGCCGCCGAGCGCTGAGCGCCGCAGCGGATCGATGGCATCTGACCAGCTCTGGATGGCGCACGCCGCGATCACCGACACCGACGGCAACGCGTTCTACACGGCCGAGAGACTTCAGCGCGGCGCACTGGGCATGGCCGGTGTCACCGCCTCACCCTTCCGCGTATCGCTCGATGACTGGTCCATGGCAAGCACCGGCGAGACGCTGTTCCCCATGGCACTCAAAGCCGGTACTGATCAGTTTTCATTAGACCTGACCGCCAAGAGAGGCAAGCCGTTGGTGTTGCAGGGCGACCGTGGTCTCGATGCCAAAGGCGCCGAACCGGGCAACGCATCCTATTACTACTCCTACACTCGCTTACCGGCGACCGGAAGGGTCTCCATCGCCGGCACGAACCATGAGGTCGCGGGCACGATCTGGATGGACCGCGAGTGGAGCACCAGTGTGCTGGGTGACAATGTGGAGGGTTGGAACTGGTTCGCGCTACAGCTCGACAACGGACATGATCTGATGGTGTATCGCCTGCGCCAGAAAGACGGATCAACCAGCCCGTTTTCGGGTGGGGTTGTGGTAGACCCCGCAGGCAACGTGATCGCCCGGTTGAGCGCCGAACAAATCGCGCTCGAACCGATCGCGTCGTGGACCAGTCCAGTATCCGGTGCGCGCTATGAGGTGAGCTGGCAACTGGGCATTGAGGACTTGAATATCGCGCTTCAGCTGACGCCCGTTATCGAAAATCAGGAGCTCAATCTGACCGTGCGGTATTGGGAGGGTGCGTTGAACGTCGCGGGCTCATATGACGGTTCCGAGGTCGGCGGTATGGGCTATGCGGAGCATGCAGGGGTGTCGGCTGCCAGATAGCCAGATTTCTGCGTCGCAAAATTCAGCCGTCTCGATGAATTCACAAAACCGCAGGTTGGCGATCGCTTGGCGTGAAAACCCTGAGCCAAATCACAGTGACAACCTCTGCGCATTGTTCATTTCCAGCGCAATCGTTCGCTGGAGACCCTCCATGATCCGTACTTCGAAAGGATTCACCCTGATCGAGATGATTGGCGTTGTCGCCGTTATCGCCATCCTGGCTTCAGTCGCCACACCAATGATCTTCGACGCCATCGAAGACTCCAGGGTCTCCGCGACGGTCGCGGAAGTACGCGCGGTCACGACTGGCATCGCCCGTTTCTACGCGGACACCGGTCGCTACCCGCAACACCGCAACCCCACCAGTACGAACTGGGAGCGGCCGCTGCTTCAGAACATCGCGCAAAGCGGCGGGACAATTCCCGGATGGCGAGGTCCCTACATCGAAGCGGACATTGTGAATCACATCTCACAGGGCTCCGAGGTGCTCGTGTACAACGAAATCCGTCCGGCTGAGCAATGTGACGTGGACGGCGACGGGAATCCGGACGGCACCACAATGATTCTGCGCTTCAACGACATTAACGATGACGTTGCGCGGAAGCTGAGCGACGCGCTGGATGGCGACGGGGACCAACTGACCGGAACCAACACCTGGGACGTGGTGGGTCGCGTGCGCCGAAGCGTGTTTCGACCCAATGGCATGACAATCTGCGTCGGCTCGACCTGAGGCGTTCAACAGAGCTCAGCTAGCTGGCGGGCCGGGACGGAATATCGAATAGCCTCACTATTGGGGCGTGGCTATAGCGTCAACAATCAAGGCCTGTAGAGACTTTCCGAGCAAGACTGACGACTCCGCCGGCCGAGTAAAAAGCCTCACAGACTCCTCCATCGCGAGCACCGCAAAATAGCCGTTGTCCGTGTCAAGCCAAGGGTACCACCCGAACGCCCCGGGGCTCGACACCCGCGTGCGCGCCGCGCATTCCGCCGACCACAGCGCGGCCTCACATTCCCGCCAGACGCCCAGCGCGTAGTACCAGTCCACGCCGTTGGCCTCCACAGCGGCCGGCCGGGATACGATGTCCACATCGGTCAGTCGCGGTTCGGCCAGCTCAGCAAAGCTCGACGAGAGCAACGCGCCCGACAAGTGTGATTGCAGGAACGTCGCGAAGTCCTGCGCGCTGCTGATCGCCCCGCCGGAGGCGCGCGGGTTGGTGCCCTCAAAGCGGGTGGACGTCATTCCGAGCGGCTGGGTCAACGCCAGCGTGACCAGCTCGCGCCAGGCTTGGCCGGTCGCCACCTCCGCCATCGCCGCTGCGATCTGCATGTGCACCGGTCCGTAGAAAAAGGTGGTCCCCGGCTCCGCGTCGAGTTCCATCGCCTGCAACTGTTGCACGCAGGACTGCACGTTGAACTGCTCGTCGCCGATGCACCCGCCGTCGGCGGGTGAGCGGTGAAAGCCCGACGTGAAACTCAGCAAGTGGGTCAGCGTGATGCGACTGCGCGGGTCCGACGGATCGGCTGGCCACGCCGCCAGATAGTCCTGCGGTCGATCGTCAAGACTCATGACGCCCTGTTCGACCAGCGTCAGCACGGTGGCACTGGTCAGCCACTTGGAGGCTGACGCGACGCGGTGTTCGTCGGTCACGCGAAACGCCCCTTTCTCGTACTGGAACAGGACGCCGTTGGCATCGCCAACGATCAGCGCAAGGTCGTCGACGGGGTGGGTGATAAGCGCCTCGGTGACCCTGGCCCACGGATCCGAAGCGGTGGTCGGGGGCGGCGTCACAGACGCGACAGGCCCGGCCGGTTGTCCGGCGCCACCGCCTCCACCACAGCCCGCGAGCCATCCGGCCAGACTCGATACGATGATCCATCTCATGGACTTGTTAACGGCCTGAACTCAATCTGGTTGACCGCGACGCCACGGAAATCCGTCATATCTTGCCGAAATACGACGCTAGTGTAGTATTTGAGTCACTAATGACCTAAGCGATCCCATGCCTCGAACGCCCTCCATCCTGATCATCGGCGCCGGCGCCACCGGCATGCTCGCGGACATCAAGCTGCGCGAAGCCGGCATCACCGACATCACGCTGATCGAAAAGGCCGATCGGGTGGGTGGCACGTGGCGCGAGAACACCTACCCCGGCATTGCCTGCGACATTCCGGCGCTGCATTACTGCTACTCGTTTGAACCCTACGTCTGGTCCCACCATCTGGCGCACGGGGACGAACTGCAGGCGTACATGGAGCACGTTGCCGAAAAATACGGCATCAACCAACGCGCCCGCTTTGGCGAGACGGTCACCTCGTGCACCTATGGCGAGGACGGCAAGTGGCACGTCAGCACCGACAAGGGCGATGCGTTTGCCGTCGACTTTGTGATCTCGGCGACCGGCATCCTGCACCACCCCCGCTGGCCGGACATCGAGGGGCGCGAGGCCTTCGCCGGGGAACACTGGCACACGGCGCAATGGCGCCACGACGTGGACCTGAAAGGCAAACGCATCGGCGTGCTCGGCACCGGTTCGACCGCCCACCAGTTGATTCCGGAGTTGATCAACGCCGGCCACGACGTGTCGGTGTTCCAGCGCACGCCGCAGTGGGTGGCGCCGGTGCCCAATCTGCGCTTCCCTGGCTGGTTGAAGCGCCGCTGGCAGCAACGCCCGGCCCGCATGCGCGCGTGGAAAGCGATGTACCGGTGGCTTGTGCACAGCGTGTTCATCAACGCCACGATCGGCAAGTGGCTGCCGAACAAGGTCATGAACGTGCTCTGCCGAACCCACCTGTGGCGCATTCGTGACCGCGACCTGCGCGCGAAGCTCACACCTGATTACGAGGTCGGATGCAAACGGCTGGTGATCAACACCACGTTTTACCCGGCCATCCAGAAGCCCAACGCAAAGTTGATCACCGAGCCGATCGACCGCATTGAAGCCGGTGGCATCCGCACTCAAGACGGCACGCTGCACCAACTCGACGTGCTGATTTGCGCCACCGGCTTTTACAACTTCAACTACATGCGCCCTATGGCGCTCACCGGCCGCAACGGGCACACCATCGAACAAAGCTGGGGCGACGGACACTACGCCACACACCGCGGCGTGCTGCTGCGCCATTTCCCCAATTTCATTTTGATGCTCGGGCCCGGCACGCCCATCGGCAACAACACGATCATCGGCATTGCCGAACGTCAGATGCACTATGTGATGCAGTTGATCGACCTGTGGCGGTCCGGTCAGACCGACACCATCGAACCGACCGAACGGGCCGTGCGCGAGTTCTCCGACTACATCGCGCGCGGCGTCGGCGACACCGTCTGGGTCGGCGGCTGCCAGAGCTGGTACCTCGACGCGTCGGGCCAGCCCACCATCTTTCCGTACGACTGGGACGAGTTCCTGCGCCTTACCCGCGCGCCCGATCCGTCCGAGCTCGATCTGTCCACACCACGCGCCTGACGGGAGTCCCGATGTCCGACGCCTACATTTTTGACGCCATCCGCACGCCGCGCTCCAAAGGCAAACGCGACGGCACGCTCAACGAAATCAAACCGGTCAACCTGGTCACCACCCTGCTCGACGCGCTGCAGTCGCGCCTCGACCTCGACACGTCAAAGGTGGACGACATGGTGCTCGGCTGCGTCAGCCCGGTGAAAGAACAAGGGGCTGTCCTGCCCAAGGTGGCCCTGCAAAAGGCCGGCTGGGACGAGCGCGTGGCCGGCGCGCAGGTGAACCGCTTCTGCGCGTCGGGCCTGGACACCGTCAACACGGCGGCGGCGCGCGTGGCGTCGGGCTGGGATGACCTGATCGTCGCCGGTGGGTTCGAGAGCATGAGCCGTGTACCGATGGGCTCGGACGGCGGGCCGTTCTCCGAGGACCCCGAGACGGTGCTCGCCACGCACTTCGTGCCCCAGGGCATCGGCGCCGATCTGATCGCCACGCTGGAAGGTTTTACTCGCGAAGACGTGGACCGCGTGGCCGTCCAGAGCCAGCAGAAAGCGGCCGCCGCGCGCGACGCCGGCTGGTTCGACAACGCGGTCGTGCCGGTTCGCGACGAGAACGGGCTGACGGTTCTTGAGCGCGATGACTTCATTCGCCCGGACGCCGACATGGCCACACTGGCCGGCCTGCGCCCCAGCTTTGAGGCGATGGGCGCGTTTGGCTACGACGCTGTCGCGCTGGCCAAATACCCGGACGTCGAACGCATCCACCATGTGCACACGCCCGGCAACAGCTCGGGCATCGTCGACGGCGCGGCGCTGGTGCTGGTGGGCAACGGGCAGACCGGGCGTGACCTCGGCCTTGAACCCCGCGCGCGAATCGTCTCGACCGCGGTCATCGCCACCGAACCGACGATCATGCTGTCCGGCCCCGGCCCGGCGGCGCGCAAGGCGCTGGACCGCGCCGGACTTTCGGCCGAGGACATGGACCTGATCGAGATCAACGAGGCGTTCTCCAGCGTGGTACTGCGGCTGCAACGCGAACTGAACGTGCCCGACGAGAAACTCAACGTGGTCGGCGGCGCCATTGCGATGGGCCATCCGCTCGGCGCCACCGGCGCATGTCTGGTGTCGACGGTGGTGGATGAACTGGCCCGGCGCAACGCCCGCCGCGCGCTGATCTGTATGTGCGTCGGCGGCGGCATGGGCATCGCCACCATCATCGAACGCGTCTGAGGAAGAAATCATGAGCGAATACCACTACGACAAAGACGCCGATGGCATTGTCACCATCACCATGGACGCCGAGGGCAAATCGGCCAATACGATGACGCTCGCGTGGCTCGATGCCACGTTTGAATGGCTCGACCGGCTCGACGCCGAAGACGGCTTGACCGGTGTGGTCATCGCGTCGGCGAAGAAAACTTTTTTTGCCGGCGGCGACCTCGACTTTATTTTGAATAGCTCGCAGCCGGCCGACGCGATGTTCGACTACGTGGAGCGCAACAAGGCGCCGCTTCGACGCCTCGAACAACTCAAGGCGCCGGTCGTGGCGGCGATCAACGGCGCGGCGCTCGGCGGCGGCTACGAAATCTGTCTGGCCTGCCACCATCGCATTGTCGTCAACCACAAGGGCGCGCTGACCGGTCTACCGGAGGCGACACTCGGGTTGTTGCCCGGGGCCGGCGGCATTGTGCGGCTGACCGCCAAGCTCGGACTGGAGGCCGCGCTGCCGCTGCTGGCGCAGGGCAAGCAGCTGCGTCCGACCGACGCCCTCGCCGCGGGACTCGTCGAGGCGGTGGTCGACACACAGGACGAACTGATCCCCGCCGCCAAAGCGTGGATCAAGGCCAATCCGAACGCGCACGCGCAGCCGTGGGACAAAAAGGGCTTTCGCTATCCGGGCGGTGATGCCGACGCGCCGAACGTGCGGCTGGCCGCCGCCATGGCCCCGACCATGCTCTACAGCAAGACGCGCGGACTGATGCCGGCGCCTGAACGGGTGATCGACATAGCCGTGAACTCGATGCGCATGGGCTTTGACAGCGCGCTGCGCGCCGAAAGCCGCGGCCTTGTAAGTCTGCTTGATACGCCCGAATGCAAGGCGGCCATCAGTACATTTTTCTTTGGCATGCAGGCCATCAAGTCGGGCCGGATTCGTCCAGACGGGCCGGCGAGTCCGGTGAAGACCGTCGGCGTGTTGGGCGCGGGCATGATGGGGGCGGGCATCGCGTGGGCGCAGGCGTATCGAGGGATCAACACGGTACTCAAAGACGTTCGCCTCGAGGGCGCCGAACGCGGCAAGGCGCACTCGGCCGGCCTCGCCGACAAGCGGATCAAGAAAGGCCGCCTGACTGACGAACGCAAGCAGGGTCTGCTCAACCTCATCACGCCAACCGATCAGGACAGCGCGCTCGACGGTGCGGACCTGATCATCGAAGCCGTGTTCGAGGACATCAAACTGAAAGAAAGCGTCATCGCCGAAACCTTCGGTCGCCTCGCGCCCGACGGCATCTATGCGTCCAACACCTCCTCGCTGCCGATCAGCGTGCTCGCCGGTTTTTGCCCGGAACCGGAACGGTTCATCGGCCTGCATTTCTTCTCGCCGGTCGACCGGATGAAGATTGTCGAGATCATCTGCGGCGACAAGACCAGCGACGACACGCTACGCAAAGCCTACGACTACGTGGCGCAGATCGGCTACACGCCGATCGTGGTCAACGACAGCCGCGGCTTTTTCACCAGCCGCGTGTTCGCCACCTACCTCGACGAGGGGCTACAGTTAATGCAGGACGGCGTGTCACCCGCCGCCATCGAACGCGCCGGCTGGCTCGCCGGAATGCCGGTGGGCCCGCTGGCGGTGCACGACGAAGTGTCGATGGAGCTCACCCGCAAGGCGTTTGAAACCCACCTCGAACTCGACCGTCGACTGGGCGAGAACAGCGCCTTCGGACGACACAACACGGCCACGCAGGCGATCGGTCACCGGATGGTCGACCTCGGCCGGCGCGGCCGGAAGGACCGCGCGGGCTTTTACGACTACCACGACGACGGCAGCAAAACACTGTGGCGGGAGCTGTCGCAGTTCAAGGGCGATCCGCTGGACGTGCCGATGGCCGACGCCATCGACCGACTGCTCTACCGCCAGGCGATCGAGACGCTGCGCTGCCTGGACGAGGGCGTCCTCAACACCAAGACCGAGGCCGACATCGGTTCCATCTTTGCCATTGGATTTCCGCCACACACCGGCGGCGCGCTCCAGTTCGTGTACGGCAAAGGTCGGGACGCGTTCGTGGCCCGCGCGGCGCAACTTGCCGAGCGCTACGGCGACCGCTTCACCGTCCCGACGGGCGGCATCGACAAACTCTTCAACGACAAGGCGGCCTGACCCATGACGATTGAACGCACGCTCTTTGATGACGAACACGAGATCTTCCGCACCAGCGTCCGCAAGTGGTGCGACGAGCATATGGCGCCGCACGCGGAGCAGTGGCTCGAGGACGGCATGGTGAGCCGCGAGGTCTGGCGCGCGGCCGGGGAGGCCGGTCTGCTCGCGATGTATGTCGACGAGGAATTCGGCGGCATGGGCCTCGACGATTTTCGCTACGACCAGATTTTGATGGAAGAAATCACGCGCTACAGCTCGGGGTTCTTTTTGCCGCTGCACAATCGAATCGTCGGCCCGTACTTTCAGAAGTTCTGCACACCCGAACAGAAAGCGCGCTTCATGCCGGGCATCGTGTCCGGTGAGCAGATTCTGGCGATCGGCATCACCGAACCGGGCACCGGCTCGGACATGGCGGGCATCCGCACGCGCGCCGAGGACAAGGGCGACCACTGGCTCTTAAACGGCGCCAAAACCTACATTTCCAACGGACTGCTGTCGGATCTGGTGCTTGTGGCCGCACGCACGCACCCGGAGAACCCACACGCGATGGGGCTGTTTGTGGTCGAGCGGGACATGGACGGTTTCCGCCGCGGCCGCAAGCTGAAGAAACTCGGCCTGCACGCCCAGGACACGGCCGAGCTGTTCTTCGAGGACGTGAAGATTCCCAAAGAGAACGTTCTCGGCAAACCGATGGAAGGCTTCAAGTACATGATGACGGGCTTGGCCGAGGAACGTCTGGCCGGCGCCGTCGCGTTCATGGCGCGCGCGGAGCGCGCGTTCGAGATCACGCTGGACTTCATCAAAGAACGCAAGGCGTTCGGCCGACCGGTCGGGACCTTCCAGAACAGTCGCTTCAAAATGGCCGAGATGCGCACCGATCTGGACATGGGCTGGGTGTTCACCGACCACTGCACCGCCCTCCACCTTAAGGGCCGATTGACCGCCGAAGTGGCTGCGGAGGCCAAGCTGAAAACCTCGGAGATCGAGGCGCAGGTGGTCGATGAGTGCCTGCAACTGCACGGCGGCGCGGGGTACATGGACGAATATGAGATTTCGCGTTTGTATGCCGACGCGCGTATCAGTCGAATCTACGCGGGGACGTCAGAGATCATGAAAGAAATCATCGGGCGCGGACTGGGCCTTGATGAACGCACGGCCCGCGCATGAACGAGCGCATGACCACCGACGAGGCCATCGCCCTGTTCGACTCGCTAGAGCCGGCCACCGCCGAGCAGATGATTGGCCACTGGCGCGGCGAAGGCGTGGACACCGACCATCCGATGGACGGCATGCTGGAGTCGTCGTACTGGCACGGCAAGGTCTTTGAAGGCCCTGAGGCGGTCTTTCCGCTCGTGCACAACATACCGCTTTGGGGGCGCATGTCTATCAACCCCGCGCTGCTGCCCATGCGGCTGGCCACGGTGCTGCCACTGCGTGACACAATCGGGCCGTGGCTTGTGCCCGTTGTTGCTCCGCTTGTTCGCACATGGAAGCCGCGTGCTCGACTTCGAACCATCGAGTTTCGCGGGCGCGCGCACGCCGCTATGGTCTACGACGCCAAGCCCATCAATGATGTGTTCGCGCGCTACGACAACGACAGCGTACTTGGCTGGATGGACGGCAAAGGCATGGACAAGCCGTACTTCTTCAAGCTGTTTCGCGAAGCGTCCCAGGAGTCGAGCAAGGGATCGCGCAGCGAATGAGCGCCGCCAGAGACCGACTGCTGTCCGCCGGGCTAAAGCTGTTCTCGGAAAAACGCAGCAAAGCCGTGTCAGTGACCGAGCTGGCGCGCGAGGCCAACGTAGCCCGTAGTACGGTCTACAATCTGGCGCCCGACATGGATGCCTTGTTCTCTGACGTCGCCGAACGGGTCACGGTCGAATTTAACAAGACCCTGACCGCCTCACTGGACGGCATCACCGACCCGGCGCTTCGTCTGGCCTTCTCACTCGCGATGCCGCTGGAACAATTCCACAACGACCCGCTTGCCGGTCGCTTTGTGACAGAGTTCGGCCTGCGCGAGCGACGTATACGCAAATACTGGTTCGGCGTGCCCAGCGCGGCCTTGATCGACGGCGTTGCCGAAGGACGGTTCCACCTGCGCGAATCTCAGATCCCGTTATTCCGCGGCCAAATGTCCGGCGGGCTGCTGAGTACCATGCTGTTGATCCAGGACGGCCAGGCCGGCTGGCGAGAGGCGGCCGACTGCTTCGTTGCCCTGCAGCTACGTGCGCTGGGTCTTTGCGATAACGACATCGAAAACCTCAAAGCGGATTTTTTCTGGTCCCCTTGAGGAATACGCGGCTACGGGCATATTGCAGCGCAGCTACAACGACGGGCCAGATCGGGGTAACTTCCCACCCGCGTTGATTTTTCCCCTCTTGGAGACTCCACATGACAACCCGTGCTCATCCATACCGCTGGATGTCGTTACTGATTCCGGTCGCTCTGTCGCCGAGCGTTGCGTTCGCTCAGGACAACAGCGATGACGACGATGACCGTTCCACCATTGAGATTCTTCAGGAAGAAGTGATCGTGACCGCCACCAAGAAAGCGGGCGGCGTTGACGTGCAGGATGCGCCAGTCTCCATGACCGCTTTTGGTGAACAACAACTCGACGCGCTCCAGGTTCGCGACATTGTCGGACTGGGCTACAAGATGCCCAACGTTGCGCTGGACGACATTGGCACCACCAAGGGCGTGGCCAACTTCACCATTCGCGGTCTGGGCGTGAATTCGTCGATTCCGTCGATCGATCCCGCCGTGGGTGTGTTCGTGGATGGCGTGTACCTGGGCTCCAATGCCGGGGTGATTTTCGACACCTTCGATCTTGAGTCGGTCGAAACCCTGCGCGGCCCGCAGGGCGTGCTGTTCGGGCGCAACGTCACCGGCGGCGCCGTGCTGATAAACACCGGCGACCCCACCGACGAATTCACCGCCAAGATCAAGCTGGCCGGCGACTCGGGCTTCCGTGACACCGGCGCGAACCTCTACGCACAGGGCGTCGTATCCGGACCGATTATCGAAGGCCGACTCAACGGCAAGCTCGGCCTGTATTACAACGATGACGCCGGTTGGTTCGAGAACACGGTGCCCACGGCGACCGGTACAACAACCGAGGAGTTCGGGGAATCCGAAACCACGCTTTTCCGCGGCGGGCTCGAGTTCTTCGCCACCGATGCTCTGTCCTTCCTCGCCAAGTACGAGCGCGGCGAAAACGACGGTCAGGGACCCGCAGCGCAGTCGCATACGAACGGTGCAGGAATCGACGGACAGATTGTGAACTTCGACCGCGATGATTTCGATTTCTCAATTGACGAGCGCGGCTTCACGGATGCGGAATGGAACCAGTTTTCGCTGGAGACCAATCTGGACGTGGCGTTTGGCAACGGCGTGATCACCAACATCTTTGGTTACCGTGATTTCTCCCAGCGTGCACGCAGCGATATCGACGCGTCACCCGGCTTCCTGTTCCACGCCAACGTGAATTTTGAGCAGGAACAAATCTCCAACGAGCTGCGCTTCAACGGCAACTTCATGGACGACAAGCTGAACTTCACGGCCGGTCTGTTCTACTTCGAACAAGATCTGACGTATGGCGAACAGCGTGACCTGCTGGGCGGCGCGCTGACGCAGGACGGCGGCGCCATTCAGGACCAGCGCACTGTAGGTGTGTTCCTCTCCGGTGACTATTACGTCACGGACGCGTTTTCGATAAATCTGGGTATCCGCTACACGGATGAAACCAAAGAGGCGTCGATTGCATCGCTGGTGCGAAACGTCAATGCGCCCTGCTTCGTCGTCGATGGCGACCCTCGCTCCACAACGCGATGCGCCTTCGATTTTAATGATGACTTCGAGACCGATAACTGGTCACCCAAGATCGGCTTCGGCTACCAGATCAGCGATATTTCGCGCATCTATGCACACTGGGCACGCGCATTCCGGGCTGGTGGTTTCAACTTCCGCAATACCGCCATCGATACGGTCAACTTCGGACCCGGCCCGTTCAACGACGAAGAGATCAACTCATTCGAATTCGGTTACAAGAGCGAGCCTTATGCCGGCGCTCGATTTAACGCCGCATTCTTTGTCAACGTACTGAGCGATCTGCAGCGCGAAATCAATCTGGCGGACCCCATCGCCGGTGTCGTTCAGGTCATCCGCAATACCGCAGACGCCGACATCTACGGCCTCGAACTGGATGCCACACTGCCGGTCACGGACAACCTGCTGCTCACCGGTGCGATTGGCTGGGTTACCGGGCAGTACCAGGACATCATCTTCGATCTGAACAGCGACGGTGTTATTGATAGCCGGGATACCGCGTTGGATATCCCCAGATTGTCACCGTTGACGGTCAATCTGGGCGTTATTTACGCCAAGGACATCCGCGCAATTGGTGAAACCACGTTCAGTCTCAACTACGCCTATCGCGACGAGGCGGCCTACACGGACGACAACCTCGGCGTCCTGAACGAGCAGAACCGAATCGATGCCAGTATCGCTGTCGACATCCTCGATACGGGCGCCACGCTCACGCTGTACGGCCGTAACCTGACCAACGAGGTGAACCACGGGGGCGACACGCAGCTGCCGTCCGTGCTTGGCCCGGCCCCGCTCGGCGGCACCTTCGCCCCGCTGACCCGCGGTCGCCAGATTGGCCTCGAGCTGATCAAGACGTTCTGAGGTTGTTCCCGCCAGCCGGGCCCGCCGAGTTTGGCGGGCCTTGGTTGGCCATCACAAGATCCGTATACTCCGGCGCCGCCGCGGCGCACGCGTTCAGCTGTGCCTGCAAAAAACAGAACAGGGAGAACGCCATGAACGCCTTGCAGTTCCAGGGGAACGGTTTCGAGTATTTCAAAATCTGGATCGTCAACATCCTGCTGACGATTGTCACGCTGGGGCTCTACCACCCTTGGGCGAAAGTCCGCAATCGGCGTTATTTCTACGCCAACACAACCCTCGACGGTCACAATTTCGAGTACCACGCCACGGGTAAACAGCTCTTTGTCAGCCACATGATCGCCATGGCGTTACTACTGACCTACTTGTTTGTAACAAACGTCGCGCCGCTGTGGGCGTTTGTGTTCGTCATTCTGTTCTTCGTTGGCTTCCCGTGGGTCATCTGGCGTGGCCTCATGTTCAACATGCGGATGACCAGCTTCAGCAATGTGCGCTTCGGCTTTGAGGGCACACTAGGACAGGCGTATGTGAACTACATGGCGCTGCCGATCGTGGCGATGATCGCAGTTTACGGTCCGTTCATTCTTCTGGGCGTTGTGATTGCCTCGCAGCCTGAGAACCCGGTCCTGACCGGGATGGTTGCGCTTGTGGCCGTTCTGATGGCGATGATTCTCGGCGTCTTTGCGGTCGCGTGGCTGGTAAAACGCAACCACAGCTATGTGGTCAACGGTCAGCGCTATGGTCAGGGCGCCTTTTCGGTCACGCTGGACACCAGTCGTTTCGCGGGCATTTATGCGAAAGCACTCGTCATCTATATCCTCGGTTTCATTGCCCTCACGGTCCTGTTTTTTGCTGTCGTCTTTGTGTCACTGGGTCCGGAAGGATTGGCGCAGGTGGGTGCCAATGCCCAAAACCCGGAGGTACTTGAGAATGCGCTGGGTGGGGGCATTATCGTGGCGGTATTTGTGGTCTACGCGGGCGTCTTTGCGCTGGGTTTTGCGATCTGGGCTTACACCACGTCGCGTACTCGCGCCTACGTGTACAGCAACGCCACGCTGGACAGTCAAATCACCTTTGCGTCGTCACTTAAGGCCCGCCGGTTGTTTTGGGTGATGTTCACAAACGGCCTTCTGGTCCTGTTTACACTCGGTCTTGGCCACCCATGGGCCAAGGTCCGCATGACGCGCCTGTTTCTGAATGAAACCCACGTCGATACGAGCTCGGGAATCGATCAATATGTAACGCAAAAGCAGGAACAGCAGTCCTCTCTCGGCGAGCAGATTGGTGATGCGTTTGACGTGGGGGTCGACGTCGCGTTTTGATCAAGGCCGGGGAACAGCCCGGCGAATGAACAGGCAAATGGAAGGTCAGCTTTACGACGCAGACAGCACCGTGTCCCGACACGCTGTGCTCACGGCCACGGATGGCCGGGTTTCCATTCAAACGGACGAGGGCGTGGTGATCACGGAAGCCATCGCCGACCTCTCAGTGAGTCCGCGCATCGGCAATATCGAACGCAAACTCACACTTGGCAACGGGGCGGTTTTCGCCACCGCGGACAACGATGGTGTCGACCGGATTGTCGCGGCCGCCAAAAGCGGGTCGGGATTCCTGCATCGCATCGAGTCCAATCTGGGTTGGGTTGCCGTGTCATTGGTGGTGACCGTGATCAGTGTCTTCGCGTTCGGAAAATGGGGCATACCGGCGGTCAGCGAAGCGGTGGCGAACGCGCTTCCGCACAAGACAAACGAGATCATCTCTGCGGGCGCCATGGATCTGCTCGACCGGGTGGTTTTCGAGCCGTCAACACTCGATACGGCCACACAGGATCAAATCCGGCAACGCTTCTTCGATACACTCGTGCCGCTCGAGCAGGAAGCCACCGACATTGAGTACGAGTTGCTCTTTCGCCAGTGGCCGCTCGACGACGGCGAGTCTGACACCGAACACGGTATTCCAAACGCATTGGCTCTTCCTTCCGGACAGATTGTAGTAACAGACCAATTCGTGCGCCTCGCCACCTCGCCCGACGAAATCGATGCGGTGCTATTGCATGAAATGGGGCACGTTGTGGAACGACATGGACTCCAAATGGCCGTCCAGGGCGCCATCGTTGCGGGCATTGTTGTCGTGGTGGTCGGCGACGCCGGCGCGCTGGCCGACATGGGTGTGGGCCTCGGGTCGCTTTTGATCAGCAGCCACTATTCACGCGGACACGAGTCCGAGGCCGACCGGTATGCGTTCGGAAAAATGCTTAAAAGCGGCATCGATCCACGCGCGTTCGGTCGCATTCTGAGCGCCATGGAATCGTACATGCGCGACATCGAGCGCGGCGACGAACCAACTGTAGTCGACGACCCCGATCCAAACGTCATGGATGACGGCGATCAGGACACGTCCTCCGTACTCGACTATCTGAGGTCGCATCCGAGCACCGAAGAACGCGTTCGGCTCGCCGAGCGTTACGCACAGTGTTTTGACCGCCGACTGATCGACTGCTCGTGACGCAGGCGGACAGCGCGTAGTCACGATGGCGGGTCCATCCCAATTTGAGCGCCTGACGACGCTTGTCCGTGGTGTCTTCAACCCGGCGCCGGGTGGCCGCCGGATCGCGCTCGCCCTCACATTTGGCGCCGTCGTCCACAGCATCTTTGCGCTCGCCATCCTGTCCATGATTACGGTGATGTTCACCGGTATGACGCTCAGCCCCGGTCGCGTGCCGTGGCCGCTTGCCCTGTTCACCAACGCGCTCCTGCTGGTTCAGTTTCCGCTCGTGCACTCTGTGTTGCTGAGCCGCGCGGGCGCCCGCCGTTTATCTCGGATGGTGCCGGGACCGCATGGCAAGACGCTGAGCACCACCACCTACGCGATCGTCGCGTCGGTCCAGTTGCTCGCGTTATTCGGGTTATGGACGCCAAGCGGCATTGTCTGGTGGCGTGCCGAGGGGGGCGCATTTGTTGCGGTGTGCGTCCTGTATGCGACGTCCTGGGCACTTCTGGGCAAAGCGATCTGGGACGCCGGAGCCGACGTCCAGTCCGGCGCGCTTGGATGGATGTCTCTGATGAAGAACGTAGCGCCGAACTACCCCGATATGCCAACGACCGGGTTGTTTCGCATCATTCGCCAACCGATCTATGTCGCGTTCGCGCTGACGCTCTGGACCATCCCGGTCTGGACGCCCGACCAGCTGGCGGTCGCGGTGTCACTGACCGCCTACTGCCTGGCCGCACCGATGCTGAAAGAGCGACGATTCGCCGCCCGCTATGGCGAACGATTTGAGCGCTACCGACAGCGGGTACCGTACGCGCTCCCGTTCAAAAAACGCAGCCCGCGCTGATTACTCAGGATCGGCGATTTTCAAAAGCTGCTTGCCGCGATTCTTACCGGTGAAAATGCGCTGGAAGGTCTCCGGCGCGTTCTCAAGGCCATCCTGAATATCTTCCTGATACGCAAGCTTGCCTTCCCCAACCCACTGCGCCAGCTGCCCGGCCGCTTCAGGAAAGCGCTTGGCGTAGTCGAGAATAATGAAGCCCTGCATACGCCCGCGATTGACGATCAGGTTACTGACGTTGCGAAGGCCCGACTGCTCTGACGCCGCCGCGTTGTATCCGGAGATTGCGCCGCAGAGCACGATGCGCGCGCCGATGGCGATGCGTGCCAGCACCGTGTCGAGCAACGGCCCGCCCACGTTATCAAAGTACACGTCGATGCCTTTCGGCGTTTCTTCTGCCAGACGCTTGCCCACGTTCTCTGCTTTGTAGTCGATCGCGACGTCAAAACCGGCCGTTTCGGTCAGCCAGGCGCACTTGTCGGGGCCACCTGCGATCCCGATGACACGCGAGGCACCGCTCAATCGCGCCACCTGCCCTGCCACAGACCCGGTGGCACCGGCTGCGCCGGACACCACGACCACGTCGCCATCTTTCACGTTGCCCACATCCGTCATGCCGAAGTAGGCCGTCACACCTGTGACGCCCAGCACGCTCAATGGCATCGTCAATGGCACACCGTCCGGCACTTTCTGAACGGCACTGATGCCGCGGCCGTCGGTGACCGCATAGGCTTGCCAGCCAAACCCGCCCGTTACGATGTCGCCAACGGCAAAACCATCGTGCTTCGATTCCACGATCTGCGCGATACTAAAACCGCGCATCACCTCGCCAATCTGTATGGCGGACACGTAGCTGTCGCGCTCGTTCATCCAAACACGCAGCGTGGGATCAAACGAGAGATACAGATTGCGCGCAAGAAACTCGCCGTCCTTTAGCGCCGGAACCGGCTCTTCATGCCACGAGAAATGCTCACGGCCGGCGAGCCCGTCCGGGCGACCGGCGAGTCGCCAGAGTTGATTGGTGCGTGTCATCGAGAAATGCTCCAGATGTGAATCAGTGATGCTTGCCAAGCTCGAGCTTGGCGATGGTGCGACGGTGCACTTCGTCCGGGCCGTCGGCCAGGCGAAGCGTGCGGGCCGCCGCCCATGCGTGTGAAAGAAACGGATGCGTGACGCCGCCACCACCAAACGCCTG